>JAHRAK010000072.1 GCA_020027535.1 Nitrospirales bacterium | reverse complement strand
GCGCTCCTGCCGGCCTATGGGGTCACGGGCAGTCGGCTGGCGAGTCTGTGGGGGCAGGAGATCACGGCCTTGGCCCCGGCTCAGGCAGGCCTGGGGGCTGCCGGTCCGGGCAGCGGCTTGGGCGCGCAGTCCCTCCGGCTGAACGCGCAGCTTGGCTACGGGCTGTGGGTGCCGTCGCTCGGTGGGCTGGTGACGCCGTTCACCGGGGTGGAAGTGTCGGGCCATGGGCTGTCGCGGTCGCGCATTGGCCTGACGTTGGACCACTTGCGCACGCAAGCCGGCGACCTCGGGATGGAATTGGCCGGGGAACATCGAGCAACGCCGTTGGGCCAACCGGAACAGTGGATCGGGTTGCAGGTCCAACTCCAATTCAACGGCGGAAGCAGGCTTCCGACCGACAAGCACCATGATGCGTCTGAACCGACGCCTGCGGTCCGGCCTGCATCGACTCCCGACAGGCTGGCCTTCACGTCTCCGGTTCGGGCTCCGGAGCTGAGCAGAGACTCAACGCGCTCCGTTTCCACGGTGACCGGGCAGCGGGTCGCGGGCAGGCATCATAGTGCGATCGAGCTGCGGACCACGACCAAACATCCGGCCACGGCGAAGCCGCGGCCCGCGGCCATGCATCGAGCTAAAGCCAAGCAGCATGTCAAGGTCAAGCCTCGAACCCCGCCACGGAAGGCGACGACGGCCGGGGATTCCGCTCCAGCCGGCGGCCGGTGGTATTTCGTGCAACTCGGGGCGTTTTCGAAGCATCCTAACGCGGTCAGAGCCAGCATGAAATTGGCCGACGAACTCTCGCGCGTCCTGCGTCATCATGGCCGTCGGCTTGCCGTCGTCGCGTCGAAGCACGACAGGTTTTCACGCGTGCTGTTTGCGCACGCCTTCCGCACCCGGCGCGCCGCCGCGGCCCTGTGTGCGGCGATCAAGGCGCACGGCCCGGATTGCTACGTCATCGTCGGTCGGCACAGTCCCGGACGGGACCAGCGCAGGCTGCGGGTGGCCGAAGCCCGGGGCGGTGACTGAGACCGGGAGTCCTTCCGATTCATTCGCTTGGCTCACGGCAGGCTCCTTTGCGCAAATCGGGATTGTCAATGTTCCGTCATTGGTATGAAAATAGCCATCTGGTTCCCCTCCTTTGTAAGGACGGGGACTTTTTCCGAAGAGGGAAAAGTCGGGAGGTAGAGAGCTTGCGGCTAGGACGGCGAAATCCCGTGCTCGATGGGCGGTCCACTCTACCCCACCCGCATTCCCTCTTCGGAAATGCGCCCACTTACAAAGGGGAGGAAAAGAGAACGAGACCCACGCAGGACACCATTTTCATCCCTTGGTGTGCAGGCGGCAAGCCTGCATGGGGGATTCCTGTCTGCGTTCAGGCATTCGTAGATAGTTCCCCCTCACCCCAGCCCTCTCCCGCCGTGGGGAGAGGGGGTTCTTTCGTTCCCCTCCGTTGGCTCTGTCTTGAGCGAAGGAAGCCTGTCGAAGGAAAGGATCTGCTTTTCCCTGGCTGTCATCCCCGACCCGATCGGGGATCCAGAGGTTTCCCTTTTTCCCTTTGAGAAGAGAACGCCCCGGGATTCCCGGATTCCAGCTCACCGAGGGCTTTGAACAGGTCCGGGTGTTTGAGCCGGTAGTTGAAATCGGACAGGATTGTTTGCGGTGAGAGGCGTTTGCCTGTTTCGCGGGTGGTGGTTGGCGGTGGAACGGCGATCTGAAAGCGTTCGGCGGCGAAGCGGCAGATCTCGGCCCACGATCGGGGTTGGCCGTCACTCACGATGTAGGTGGAGCCGGGGGAGGCATGCCTGAATGCGAGCAGGCAGAGTTCGGCCACGTCTTCCACGTGAATCAGGTTGACCAATTTTTTGGTGTTTTTGATTTTTCCCTTCCGAATCCAATCGAACACGTGTCGGCCGGGGCCGTAGAGCCCGGACAATCGCAGGACCGTCGCGCCATACGTGGTGCGTAAAAATTCTTCGCTGGCGACGCGGGGAAGGGAGCGATTGACCGGCACGCGCTCGTCTACGGAACCGGGGCGGCCTGCCCGATAAGCCGAGGTGCTGCCCAGGAGGACCAACCGGCTGTTCCGGTCGATCACGTATTGCGCAAAGGCTCCTGCCACGTCCCGGGGAAGGGCCGGGAAACACCAGACGATATCCGACTGCGGGGGAATCTGCGTCCACGTGTCGGGTCGTTGTAAATCGAAAAAGATGCGGTGGCCGGGTTGCGCAAACGACAGATGGGTCGACGGCGAACGACTTGTCGCGAACACCGGCCGCCGGCGTCGCCGGGCGGCGCGGTAGATGAAGCGCCCGGTATACCCGGCGCCCAGGATCACGAGCAGAGCATGTGCGAGGCGACTCATGGGGTACGCAGGTCCCGGCCGGAAAAGGCGCGCAGGTTACTCAGTCAGATCGG
>JAHRAK010000122.1 GCA_020027535.1 Nitrospirales bacterium | reverse complement strand
GTGGAGTATTTCGTCAGTTATTACGATTACTACCAACCCGAAGCCTACATTCCCTCCACGGATACCTATATCGCCAAGGACGCCTCGATCAACGATACCATTGACCAGATGCGGCACGCGGCAACCTCGGCCCTGTTGGAGCGCGACGATATTCTTATCGTGGCCTCGGTCTCCTGCATCTATGGCTTGGGCTCGCCGGAGGTCTATCACGGCATGTTGCTGTATCTCGAAGAAGGGATGACCATTCGACGAGAGGCCATTCTCGCCAAGCTGGTGGAGATTCAATATTCCCGCAATGACGTCGAGCTTCAGCGCGGCATGTTTCGGGCACGCGGAGACGTGATCGAGATTTTTCCCGCCGCGTCGGATTCGAATACCGTCCGCGTGGAATTATTCGGCGACGTGGTGGAGTCGATTGCTGAAATTGATCCGCTGACCGGCCGGTCGCTCGGGCGATTGTCCAAGGTCCCCATTTATCCCAAGAGTCATTACGTGATCGCTCCCGACCGGTACGACCTGGCCCTGCAGGGCATTGAAGAAGAACTGGAGGAACGCCTGGTGTATTTCCGGCGACATAATCAACTCCTCGAAGCGCAGCGCGTGGAGCAGCGGACCAAGTTTGATCTCGAGATGATTCGGGCGATGGGGTATTGCCACGGCATTGAGAATTACTCGCGGCATTTGAGCGGACGTGCGCCGGGTGAACCGCCCCCGACGCTGCTGGACTATTTTTCCAAGGACTATCTCTTGATTGTCGATGAGTCCCACGTGACGGTGCCGCAATTCGGCGGGATGTACGAAGGCGACCATTCACGAAAAAAGACCTTGGTGGAATACGGGTTTCGGCTGCCGTCGGCCATGGATAACCGTCCGCTGAAGTTTCAGGAATTTGAACAAGCCATGAACCGGGTCATGTACGTGTCGGCCACGCCCGGGCCGTATGAATTGACGCATGCCGGCAAGAGCGTGGTGGAACAGATTATCCGGCCGACGGGCCTGATGGATCCCGTGATCGAGGTCAAGCCGGCGAAGGGGCAGGTGGATGATTTATTGCAGGAAGTGAAGGCGGTCATTGCCAAAGGTTTTCGGGTGTTGGTCACGACCTTGACGAAGCGGATGGCTGAGGACCTGACGGAATACTACCACGACTTGGGGTTGAAGGTGCGGTATTTGCATTCCGATATCCGGACGCTTGAACGGGCGGAGATTATTCGCGATCTTCGCAAGGGCGTGTTTGACGTGCTGGTCGGCATCAATCTGCTGCGTGAAGGGTTGGATCTTCCGGAAGTGGCGCTCGTCGGCGTGTTGGATGCGGATAAAGAAGGGTTTTTGCGGGGCCACCGTGCGTTGATTCAAACCGCCGGGCGCGCGGCCCGCAACAGCGAGGGCAAAGTGCTTCTCTATGGCGACACGATTACCAATTCCATGCAGATGACCATTGAGGAAACCGCGCGTCGCCGTCAGATCCAGGCCGATTACAATCATGAGCATGGGATTACGCCGGAGACCATCAAGAAACGCATTCATGATCTGGAATACCACGTTGCCGAGGCTGATTACGTGGACGTGAGCATCGCTGCGGAGGAAGAAGCCGTCTATGCCACCGAAGCCGACGTGGAGAAAACGATTGCTGCCTTGGAACAGGAAATGAAGGCGGCGGCAAAAACACTGGAGTTTGAACGGGCGGCGAAGTTGCGTGATCGGATTCGGGCGTTACGGCAGCAAGAGCTTCTGTTTGGTGAATCGATTCGCTGACGTGCTCCGGTGCCGGCGGTGTTTTCAACGCGCCGCTAGATGTTTTTGTAGAGATAGATGCCGAGAAAAATACCCAGGATCGTGAGCAGGTTTATTTTGAAGAGAAAGCCGAAGGTGACCTTGATCAGGACCAGATCGACGGTCAGGGGTGGGTTGATGCCTGGGGAAAGCGATCGCGCAAAAATGGTTTGAATCTGTTCGGAGGGCGAAAACACGGTGAGAATTTCACCTAACATTCCACCCAACAGGCCACCGATAAAAATAAACCCCAGTAACGTCCAGCCTGATTTTTTCACCGGTGCACTCGTTGAAACTGGCAATAAAGAAAACGTACTTCCCCCAAAATAAGGGAAACTACTGGGAAACGTACGGCAATCTTCACGGTAAGTCAAGAAAGCGCGTTTCTTGACAGGCTTTTGCGCTCTTGATTAGACTGCACGAAATTTTCTTTGTATTTTCGAATGGTTAGGAGCGTTTTCGTGTTTTCATCTCTCACCAACAGAATTGACGGCGTCCTCAAAAAGCTTCGGGGTGCCGGCGTTCTCAAAGAACAGGACGTCGTCGAGGCCTTGAAGGAAGTACGTCTGGCTCTGCTTGAAGCCGACGTCAATTTTAAAGTCGTCAAGGACTTCATCGGGCGCGTGCAGGAAAAAGCCACGGGCAGCAACATTCTCGAAAGTCTGACGCCCGGGCAGCAAGTCGTCAAAATTGTGTGGGAAGAATTGCGCGACCTGATGGGCCATGATCATTCCGGCTTGTCGCTCTCTTCTCAACCACCGACCATCGTGATGATGGTGGGCCTGCAAGGGGCCGGGAAAACCACCACCTGCGGCAAAGTCGCCCGCTTGTTTACCGAACAGGGCAAGCGCGTGTTGCTGATTGCGGCGGACCCTCGACGTCCCGCTGCCGCGGAACAGTTGGCCGCCTTGGGAGCCGGCCTCGACGTTCCCGTTCATCGTGCCGACCGGCTGCTGTCGACCCGGCAGGAGGTCGTGCGTTTTTGTTCGGAGGGCGTCCGTCGCGGTCGGGACCACGGCTATGACGTCGTGATTCTGGATACCGGGGGGCGGCTTCATATTGACGACGACTTGATGTTGGAACTCGAACACGTCAAAGCCGACGTCACGCCGCAAGAAGTGTTATTGGTCGCGGATGCGATGACCGGGCAGGAAGCCGTCAACGTGGCGGAGCAGTTCGATCAACGCGTGGGCGTGACCGGTGTGATTCTGACGAAGATCGAAGGCGACGCGCGAGGGGGAGCCTTGCTGTCGATGCGGGCGGCTATCGGAAAGCCGGTGAAGTATCTTGGCGTGGGTGAAAAATCCGATGCCCTGGAACCCTTTCATCCCGACCGTATGGCCTCCCGGATTTTGGGGATGGGTGACGTGTTGTCGCTGATTGAAAAGGCACAGCAATCCTTTTCGCAGGAAGAAGCCCTGGCGCTGCAAAAAAAGGCTTCGGGCAATACCCTGACCCTTGAAGATTTTCGAGATCAGATCAAACAGGTCAACAAGTTGGGGTCCATGGAGCAAATTTTGGGGATGCTGCCCGGGGCCGGGAAGCTGAAGTCGATGATGAATGCGGGGGTGAGCCAGGAACTGCCGGAAAAGGAAATGAAGCGGACCGTCGCGATTATTGATTCGATGACGCCCGCAGAGCGTTCGGATCATGCGATCCTGAACGGCAGTCGCAAGAAACGCGTGGCCAAGGGGAGTGGAACCTCCGTGCAAGAGGTCAATCGGCTCATCAAACAATTTCTGACGGCACGCAACATGTTGAAGTCACTGGTTGGGGGAAAATCGGGGAAGCCGGGGAAACTCAAAAAACGGGGCAAGCTGATTCGTGCCCTTCAATCCCGTTAACCAGGCTTGCCGGTTATCCCCCCGGTCGTCTGCCGTGCGGGACGGCGAGTTCTCGCGAGGTGCGAAGAAATTCGGTCCAGGGTGTATTTCTGATCTTAAACCAAGTATAATAATAAACTTTTGAAAAAAACTCACTTTGCAGGAGGTTTAGACTCGTGGCAGTACATTTGCGTTTAACCCGAATGGGCCGGCACAAACGGCCTTTTTATCGGGTCGTTGCCGTGGATTCCAGATCACGTCGAGATGGGAAGTACCTCGAGATTGTCGGCACGCACGATCCCTTGCCGGAACCGGCGGTCACAAACCTGAAATCGGATCGTGTGTTGGACTGGCTTCAAAAAGGGGCCCAACCTTCGGTGACCGTTCGCACGCTCCTTCGGCGGTCCGGAATTTTAAAGACGTTCGAAGAATCGAAAAAGAAGCCGAACGCCTGAGCGCTCGGCTCGATGAAGGGTGCCTTCCCCATCGGGATGTGCGGTGAACGTGGGGGCCGGAACAATGCCGGATGAAGGAAACGTGACGTCGATGGAGACCATGGTCACTGTCGGGAAGCTGGTCAAACCCTTTGGCGTGAGAGGCCAGGCTCGGGTTCTTTCACTCACGGACGTTCCGAATCGATTCGAGAATCTCAAGGAAGTGACACTGGAGTTGCCAACGGGTAAAACCTTGGTGACCACGGTCACCGACGTCCATTCGGATGGCCGATCGTATCTCTTGCGATTTGAGGCCTTCTCGACGCCGGAGGAAGTGAGGGACTATCACGGGGCGTGGTTGAAAATTCCTCAAACGGAGGTTCCTCCCGCACCTGAAGGGCACTATTATCAGTTTGAATTGATCGGGTTAACGGTGAAAGACGCGTCGGGCAACGTGTTCGGAACGTTGGCGGAAGTGGTGGCCTTACCGCACCAACATCTGTTTGTGGTTCGCGGAGCCGGCAAGGAATATCTCTTGCCCGCTTTGCGTAAATGGATCTCTTCGGTCGACCTCGCCGGAGGCGTCATGACCGTCACGCCGAATGCGGAATGGATGGGTGACGATGCAGTGTGACATTCTGACGTTGTTTCCTGAAATGGTGGCGAACGTCGTCTCGCACTCCATCGTGAAGCGTGCGCAGGACAACGGGCTGGTTTCGATTCGCACCCATAATATTCGTGACTTCAGTGATGAGCGGCATCGAGTGGCCGATGATACGTCTTACGGCGGCGGGTCCGGCATGATCATGAAGGCCGAGCCTATTTTCCGGGCGATCGAAGCGTTGCGCGAAGAGCGAAGTCAATTACGGATGATCGTGCCTTCACCGCAAGGGCGGCCCTTTACGCAACGGCTTGCCGAAGAGTTGAGTCGGGAATCACGACGGCTGGTGTGGATCTGCGGTCATTATGAAGGCATCGATGAACGAGTGCTGCTCAGGCTGGAGCCCGAAGAAATTTCTCTTGGCGATTACGTCCTGACGGGAGGGGAATTGCCTGCCTTGGTGATGATCGATGCAGCCGTCCGCTTGGTGCCCGGGGTCGTGGGGGATCCCGCGTCGGTGGAACAGGATTCCTTTGCCGAACCCCTGTTGGATTTTCCCCATTATACCAAGCCGCAGACGGTTCGCGGGTGCCGGGTTCCCGACGTCTTACTCTCAGGCAATCATGAGGCCATTCGACGGTGGCGTCGAAAAGAAGCCTTGCGGAACACCTATTACAAGCGTCCGGATTTGTTGCAGCAGGAGTCGTTAACCCGAGAAGATCAACAATTACTGTCGGATATTTTCCAGGAACGTGAATGTAGGGGGGGGGACCTCCGTGTCCCCCCGTGAAGGGGGAGGATGACCATCATGAATCGGCTTCAACGGCTAGAGCAAACGTTCCCGACGAATTCGGTCCCCGTGTTTGAAATCGGGGACACCGTTCGCGTGCACGTAAAAGTGATCGAAGGTGAGAAAGAACGGGTCCAGGTATTTGAAGGCGTCGTGATCGCTCGAAAAGGCAAGAAAATCAGTGAGACGTTTACCGTTCGCAAAATCTCTTATGGGGTGGGGGTTGAGCGGGTGTTCCCCGTGAACTCTCCCAATATCGCGAAAATCGACGTGATACGAAAAGGGAAAGTGCGGCGAGCCAAGTTGTACTATTTGCGGGACAAAAAGGGGAAGCAAGCCAAAGTCGCCGAACGGGATTTTTCCCGAACCGCAAGCAGAACAAAGGCCGCAAAGAAAGAGCCTGTGGCGACGGTAAGCGCAGGGGCTTCATCAGAGGACGTTGCCGAATAATTCGATGTATTGTGACGTTGACCAATGACGGCATAGAGTTGGGAACGTGTGGCCCCACGTGCGATTTCGAAGAGGAGGCACGGACCCGTGGGTATCGACGGGTTGCCGGATTGGACGAGGCCGGACGTGGTCCCTTGGCCGGGCCGGTTGTCGGCGCGGCGGTGATTGTCCCTCGCCGGTTTTCGTTGCGGAATCTTGACGATTCCAAAAAAGTGAGTCCTGCGGAACGGGAGGCGCTTTTTTCGGTGATTACCGAGTCCGCCACGGCGTGGGGAATCGGCGTCGCGTCTGAAACCGAAATCGACTCGCTGAACGTGCTCCGTGCGACGTGGCTGGCTTGGCAGCGGGCCATCAATCAGTTGCGTATCCCACCGGATTTTTTGTTGATCGATGGGCACCTGGGTGCTGATTTGTTCATTCCTCATCGGTCCGTGATTCACGGCGACCGGCTTTCGTCTTCCATTGCCGCGGCGTCAATCCTTGCCAAGGTCTTCCGTGACCGGATTATGTGTGAATACCACCGGCGTGATCCCCGGTATCGGTTCCATATTCATAAAGGGTATCCCACGCCGGAGCATCTCCGCTTACTCCATCAGTTTGGACCGAGTCCGGTCCATCGGCACAGTTTTGGTCCGGTTCAACGTTGTCTGACGACCCGTCAGGAGGATGCGTGAGCCTCACCCGACAACTCCTGGGCAAGGAAGCCGAAGCCGCCGCCGAACGGTTTCTTCGCCGAAAAGGGTACCGGATTCTTGATCGCAACGTTCGCGTCGGTCGTGGAGAATTGGATATTGTGGCCCGGGTGGGGGAGACGTTGATTTTTGTCGAAGTCAAAGCTCGCCGAACGGGTCGCTACGGAGGCGTGGCCTACGCGGTGACGGCACGAAAAGAGCGACAACTCGTTCAATTGGCTGCCCGATACCTTGCGCGCCATCGCCTGGAAAATCAGTCTTGTCGGTTCGACGTGCTCCTCTATGATGCCGGGACTCCGGCTTCTCCCATTCTTGAACACATCGAACATGCCTTTGAGGTGGCCGGCGATGATCGGCGTTGGTAAGCACACGGAAGATCACCATGAGGGTCGGGGAACATGTCGCCGTGCCTCGCCGTTGTCCCCATGATGAGCCGTTGTCCCCATGATTCAGTTGTTCCATGTCTCCAAATTCTACGATCGATGCACGGCACTTGACGATATCTCGTTTCGGATCGACAAAGGTGAATGTGTCATCCTGACGGGACCGAGTGGTGCGGGAAAGACCACGCTGCTGAAGGTGATCTTTGGCGCCGAGCTTCCGGATGCGGGACAGATTCTCGTGCAGAACCGCAACATTGCCAGGTTACGTGGAGGCGCCATTCCCTATCTGCGTCGTACCATGGGTATCGTGCTGCAAAACTTTCAGTTGCTTCCGAAAAAAACCGTCTATGAGAACGTGATCTTGCCGCTCATCATTCAAGGCGTCAAGAGACGCGAAGCGCGGAAACGGGTGATGGACGTCCTGAAGGCCGTCAGCATGGACCACAAACAGACGATCCGCACGGGTGTTCTCTCGGCCGGAGAGCAACAACGAATTTGTATTGCGCGGGCTATCGTGAACAGCCCCATTCTGTTGTTGGCCGACGAACCAACGGGAAATTTGGATGCGGAATTGGCGGTTGAAATCGTGGAATTGTTTAAAAGGATTCATGCTCAGGGGACGACGATTCTCTTGGCGACGCATAACCAACGGGTGGTGGAGCAGATGAATGGCCGGGTCGTCCATCTGCAAGCAGGCCGGGTCGTGTCTGATGAAGGGGCGACGTCGTAATGCGGCCGCTGTATCTGCTGCGGGAGGCCATGACCAATCTCCGCGCGAATCGAGGGAACGTGATGATCGGCATTGTCACGACGGCCTTTACCCTGGTCTGTTTCGGAGTGTTTTTGTTGCTGTATCTGAATATCAAAAATCTGACCGGAACGCTTCAGGGCGACATCGAGGTGATCGTCTATCTGGATCCTGAGGCTTCGGAACAGGCGGTGTCTCTGGTACAAAAACGTCTCCGGACCGAACCGGCAGCCGTGGCGTTGACCTTCGTGTCCAAGGAACAGGCTCTTCGAGAATTTTCCGAACAATTTCCGGACGAGTCTCTCCTGTTGGAAGGGATGGAAGGCAATCCGTTACCCGCGTCCCTGGTCGTCAATTTGTCCCCGCGGTTTCTGGACACTGAATCCCTGGGTGCGTTTGCGGAACGCGTCAAGCAGCTTCCCGGTGTGACCCACGTGGCGTACAGCCAGGACTGGGTTGACACGTTGGCGTTGGTGGTCAGTTACTTTGAGTTGGGGGCGGTGGTGATTGGGACGATTCTGGCCGTGGCGACGGTGACGATTATTGCGAATACGATCCGTTTGTCGTTACACACCAGAAAAGAGGAAATTGAAATCCTTCGGCTGATTGGCGCCACGGGTGCGTTTATTGCGATACCCTACGTGATCGAAGGCATGATTCTTGGGGCCGTCGGGGGCGGGCTGTCTCTCGCGTTGTTGAAAGGGGTTTTTGAATTCTTTCGATTAGAACTCAATGCGTCAGGCTGGTTCGTGGGAATGGAGCATATTTTGCCGGTTTTCCCGAGAGAGGTCTCGTTCCTTTTGGTGACGACCGGTGTGCTGTTAGGATGTGGGAGTAGTGTGCTCTCGGTCTTCGGCTTGATGAAGGTGAGGAACTGATGGCCCCCAAGTCGCACGTTGAAAACCGCCTTCTTGTGCTCACGTCTTGTTTGGTGATGTCCATCGCCGTCGTCCAGCCGTCGTGGGGAGCCTCTTTGCAGGAAAAAATTGAAAAAGAAAAGCAGACCCTGCAACAGTTAAAGCAGGAAATCCGGAAAACCAGGAAACAGCGGGATCAGGCACGGAAACAACAATCAGAGGTCCTGCACTCGATTGAGCGTCTCGATCGCCAATTGTACAAGGAACGGCGGGAAGCTGTTTCAATGAATCGGGAAATAAAACAAATCGACCGGGAACTGGATAAAATAGATGCTCAGTTAACCGGGCTTCGATCCGACATGAACGACAAGCAGACCGTGATTGGAACCCGTTTGAAACGACTCTATATGGAAGGGCGAGCCGGCTGGGTGTCTCCCTTGGTGGCCGCGGCTTCTTATGCGCAGTTTCAACGCCGTTTGATGTATCTCTCCTCGCTTGCCAGGTGGGAGCGTGACTTGTTCGAGGAATACCGGCGACAGGTGGCTCAAAGCGAACAACTTCATGCCAAACAGGCGAAAATCCGTGAATCGTTGGTAGCACGGAAGGGCCGCGTCGACAAAAAATTGAGCGTGATTCGAGACGTGAAGTCCCAAAAGCGCGTGGTCTTGGCGAGTTTGAAAAAAACGACGAAATCCCATGATCAAATGCTGTCCACGCTTAATCAGGCGGAAAACCGAAAGGAAACCCTGCTCAAAGAACTGAAGCAGCGAAGTCACATTTCCGCCGGGAGAACCAAGAAACGCACGATGGATTCGTTTCGAAGAGGCGCATTGTTGTGGCCGGCTGACGGCGATTTGGTAGGATTCTTCGGCCGGCAAAAGCACCCGACGTTCGACACGTACGTCCGGAAGAAAGGAATTGAAATTGCCTCAAGAGAAGGGAGTGCGATCTGGGCCGTTTCAGGCGGGGACGTCGTGTATGCGGATTGGCTCAGAGGGTATGGACTTGTGGTGATTTTGGATCACGGCAATAATTATTTTACGTTCTATGCCCATGCCTCCAAGTTGTTGGTGAAAGAGGGGGAAACGGTTGCCAAAGGAGCCGTGCTTGGGGAAACCGGATCCTCCGGATTGACCAATAGAAACATCTTATACTTTGAGTTACGGAAAGGCACCAAGCCGGTGAACCCGTTAGGCTGGCTGGCCAAACGGTGAGCACGTCCGGAACCGGCATGATTATTTTATTCTCATGTTTGCTTGTTTTCCCTCCTTTGTAAGGAGGGGTAGGGGAGGTAGAGCATGCGGAGAGAACGGCGAAACCCCGTGCTCGAAAGCCCTTGGACTCTACCCCACCTGACCTCCCCTTACAAAGGGGAGGGAGTAAAAGATGGTAGGTCGGGTTAGCGAAGCGTAACCCGACAACGTGCAGTTCATTATCTTATTAAAGAGTTAGGACGTCGCTATGGAAAAAGAACGCTCTTCAACATCGTGGGTTTCCGGGCTGATTGTGTGCGGTGCGCTCGTCTTGGGCTTGATGATCGGAAAAGGAGTAGAAAAAACAGGGTATGCCAGTGAATCCTACGAAGAACTCAAAATTTTTGCGGAAGTCCTGACTCAGGTCAAGAAACATTACGTCGAAGAGGTGCAGACGAACGATCTTGTCCATGGGGCCGTTCGCGGCATGCTGAAAACGTTGGATCCGCATTCCGCGTATATGACCCCGGAGATGTATAAAGAAATGAAAGTGGAAACCAAGGGGGAATTTGAGGGATTAGGGATCCAGATTGGGATCAAGGATCATCACATCACCGTCATTGCTCCCATTGAAGGCACTCCGGCTCACGCGGCGGGTATCGAAAGCGGAGACGTTATTTTGAAGGTCGATGAGACGCCGACGAAAGACCTGACGTTGATGGAAGCGGTGCAACGTATGCGAGGGCCCAAGGGGACCGCGGTCACGCTGACGGTCGAGCGAGAAGGGGCCTCGGACACTCTGAGTTTCACCTTGATTCGGGATACGATAAAGATTCGCAGTGTCCGATCCCGGACCTTGGACGATCGCATCGGCTACGTCCGGATCTCACAGTTCCAGGAATCCACGCCCAAAGATCTTGGCCGGGAATTAGTGAAGTTGCAAGACGAGGGCACTCAGGGCCTCATCCTGGATTTACGCAATAACCCTGGGGGCTTGTTATCCTCGGCGGTTGGGGTATCCGAGCAATTTTTGCAGCCTGATACGTTAGTCGTGTCGGTCAAGGGCCGTGATGGGCGGAAAGATGAGTATCGCGCCAGCCCGCCGATGGATCCCCTTGAATATCCGATGATCGTGTTGGTCAATCAGGGCTCTGCAAGCGCGTCGGAAATCGTGGCTGCCGCGATGCAGGATTGGGGGAAAGCCGTCATTCTGGGGAAGACGACGTTTGGAAAGGGCTCCGTGCAGACGATTCTCCCGTTGTCGGATGGGTCGGGACTTCGGCTGACGACGGCGAAATATTATACGCCCAGCGGGGAGTCGATCCATTCCGTTGGCGTCAAACCGGATATCGTGGTGGAGCCAAAACCGATCATCTTGGATGAGAAACAACAAGATAAGGAACAAAAAGAGGCGACTTCCCCGGAAAAGGACAATCGCTCTTCCTCGGACAATGAACAGGGCAATGCTCCGGATACGCAAAAAGATCTTGAAGCGGAATTAATGAAAAAAGACATGCAACTTCAAAAGGCGATCGAGTTGATCAAGACCTGGAAAGTCTTCAAAGGCCTGCATCCTCTCGAATCGGCATAGACGGGTTACAGGTCGAGGATAATGGCGGTACTGGTTTTGATGACGCCGTCCACGCCGCGTATCCGTGAAAGACCCCATTCGTTGAGGCTCTCCAACGTCTCCGTTTCAATGTGAACCACGAGATCAAAAGGGCCGGCATCGGGGAAAGGCTCTTCTGCACGTGCCCTTATCAAAGGCTGTGCCACCGGTCAATCACTCCTCGATTGTTCGCGTAAACGTTGAATGGCCGCGAGCAGTTCGTCCGCGGTGACGCTGACTCCCGGTCGCGTCCTCAACAGATGAGAACGGGCAAGTGTCTCCAGATCATCGAGCGTCCGGATTCCGAGTCGATAATACAAGTCATGCACAATGGGGTCGGAAAGGCCGGGAAGAACGATCCATTGATGAATGGCGGGTGGCAGGGGCGTGGTGAGCTCTTCATAAGCCTTGATCTCGCCGGTCTCCACGTATTCGTGAATTTTTGCCGCGAGGTCTTTTCCAATGCCGGGAAGAGTTTGGAGATCCCCGGCCTGCGCAAGCTCGGCAATGGGCGACTCCAGGTTGGCGATCGTGTCGGCTGCCCGTTTATAGGCCCGAATCCGATAGGGATTTTCTCCATTGTTCTTCAACAACTCTGCCATGGACAGGAAAAGATTGGCGAGCGCGTTGTTTGAGTCGTGGTCAGTCGGCATACCGTGAATTCATTTGAGAAGATGATTCTATTGTAAAAGATTGTGCTTGGCGATGATAGGTTCTTCGGCCTTTGTACATCGAAAAGGCCGCGTTCCCAAATTGACAAGGCTTGAGAGGCTCTCGTAGGATGCTGGCAAGTGACCGGAACACGTTCGGAGTGAATAGAGCGTGACGAGGTTTTTTCGAAAACGTTCCACGCATGCATATTCAAGTCAATGGGGAGTCACGCCGGGTGCGTGAGGAAATAAACGTGACGGGACTGCTCCAGGATTTGCAGTTGAACGTTGAACGAGTGGCGGTCGAGATCAATCTTGAAATCCTCGATCGAGGAGACTTTGATGTCAGGATTCTGGAGGAAGGTGACCGCATTGAAATTATGAGTTTCATCGGAGGAGGCGGGGGAATCTCTGATTCTTGATTGTGGATTCTAGATTGAAAAAATCCGCAATCGCAAATCCACAATCCACAATGCTTCATAGTGGGGAGAGACAATGCGTGACGATCGTTTGACCATAGCCGGGCGAGAGTTCCGGTCCCGTTTGTGGGTTGGAACGGGCAAGTATAAGGATTTTATCGAGACGAAGAAAGCCATTGACATGTCCGGCGCGGACGTCGTCACCGTCGCCGTCCGTCGAGTCAATATCACGGACAGAAATTCCGAGAATCTTCTGGATTATCTTGATCCCAAACACTACACCATTCTTCCCAATACCGCGGGCTGCTACACGGTGGAGGATGCGGTCCGCTATGCCCGGTTGGCCCGGGCTGCCGGGGTATCGGATTTGGTCAAGCTCGAGGTGATCGGCGATGAACGGACCTTATTTCCCGATACCGCCGGACTCATTGAAGCCGCCAAGATATTGATCAAGGAGGGATTCGTGGTGTTACCGTATACCAACGACGATCCCATCGTGGCACAAAAGCTGGTCGATATCGGATGCCCGGCGGTCATGCCCTTGGCGGCTCCCATCGGTTCCGGATTGGGAATACGCAATCCCTACAATTTGAAGATCATCCTCGAAACCGTGAACGTGCCCGTGATTGTGGATGCGGGCGTGGGCACCGCTTCCGATGCCGCCTTGGCCATGGAATACGGAGCCGATGCGGTGTTGATGAATACCGCGATCGCGGGGGCCCAAGAACCCATTGCCATGGCCGAGGCGATGAAGTATGCGGTGGAAGCCGGACGGTTGGCGTATAAAGCCGGTCGCATTCCCCGGAAACTCTATGCCACCGCGAGTAGTCCGATCGAAGGCATGTTGTAGACTAACCCTGTATCCCAGTTCCCCTCCTTTGTAAGGACGGGAACTTTTTCCGAAGAGGGAAAAGTTGGGAGGTAGAGTCTGTGGCCAGAACGCCGAACCCCCATGCTTCATGGACGGTTGGCTCTACCCCACCTGCCCTCCCCTTACAAAGGGGAGGAAAAAGGGACAAACCATGTCCGGCTTGCACACCCCGGACTCGATCCGGGGGCTGGGGTGAGGGGGGTGTCAGTCGAGGCCTTCGGTGTCTGTGACAACGATCCCTCTCCCGCCCTTGTACGTTGTCACCGACCGGCACCAGACCGGAGAAGACAGATTGCTCCGGATCCTCGGAGACATCATCCCTGCACAGGGGATGATGGTCCAGATTCGGGAACGAGACCTGGGTTCCCGCGAACTCCTGCGGTTTGTGGAAGCGGTGCACCGGCTGGCGCATCCCTTCCGTGTCCCGTGTTTGATCAATGATCGCGTGGATCTCGTCCTTGCCACCCGGGCAGCAGGCGTACATCTGCGCTCGGACAGCATGCCCACCAAAGAGGCCCGGAAATGTCTGGGGGCCGGCTATCTCATCGGGAAGTCGGTCCATTCCGCCGAAGAGGCCCTCCAAAGCGAGAAAGAAGGTGCGGACTTCGTGGTGCTCGGACCGGTGTATGAGACACCTTCAAAACGGCAGTATGGTCCCCCGTTAGGCGTCGACGTGATTCGTGAAGCCGTCCGGCACTGTACCATTCCCGTGTATGCGATCGGCGGGATGACGCCTGCTCGCGTGGAGAACGTGATGGCGTCCGGCGCTGCCGGCGTCGCGGTCGTGTCTTCCATTTTTCAAGCCGCGTCTCCACGTGAGGCGGTGACGACGTATTCCACGCAATTGCGCAAATGGCGACCACGGTAACACGGCCCCCTTTATAGATTGACCCTTTCCGAAAACCAGTGCTAGAATTTATTCCCTGATGCGAGGGAACGGCGGGCTCATTGGGGTTGAGCCGTATCAAGGTTTCAGCGGTGGAGAAAGGAATCGGACTGGCGCTCTTTTTTTCGTGATCGAGCAAGGGAAGATTCTATGGGATTGAGAAAACACGAAGACTATAATCGGGAGATCGAGAAACTGCGCGGAGAACTCCAATCCTTGGAGAACGAAATGCGCCACATGTACGAAACCCGCATGAAATTACAGCAATCGCAAAAACAGAATGAACGGTTGACAGCCAGCCTCCAGGAAGCCAAAACCCAGATTGAAACCCTTCGTACGGAGATCGCCAAACTGACGGCTCCCCCGTCGTCGTACGCGCTCTTCTGCAGTCTGAATGATGATTCCAGCGCCAACGTCTACGTCTCAGGCAGAAAAATGCGCGTCAGCGTGCATAGTTCGGTGGCGAGTGCGACTCTGCGAAAGGGGCAGGAAGTGATTTTGAATGAAGCCCTGAATATCATCGAGGCGCGTGCCTTTGATCCCCAGGGACAAGTGGTGAAGTTAGAGGACCAGCTGGATGGGACGCGGGTGCTGATTCAGTTGCACCATGACGAAGAACGCATTGTCGAACTGGGTGAGCCGTTACTCCAAGAGCCGCTCAGCGTGGGCGACCATCTGCTCTATGATGCCCGGTCCGGCTACGTCATCGAGAAAGTCCCCAAAGCCGAAATCGAAGAGTTGGTGATCGAAGAAGTGCCGGACGTGCGATATGAAGACGTTGGGGGATTGGCCAAAGAAGTCGAGCAGGTGACGGATGCCGTGGAATTGCCGTTCTTGTACCCTGAACTGTTCAAGGAACATCGTCTGACCCCGCCCAAGGGCATCCTGTTGTACGGGCCTCCGGGGTGCGGAAAGACGATGATCGCGAAAGCCGTGGCGAATTCCATTTCCAAAAAAATGCGGCATCTATCCGGCAAAGACGTCCGAAGTTACTTCCTGCACGTGAAAGGCCCTGAACTGTTGAACAAATACGTGGGCGAATCGGAACGGTACGTCCGGGAAGTGTTCGCCAAAGCGCGGGACAAGGCGGCTACCGGTAATCCGGTCGTGGTGTTTTTTGATGAAATGGACGCGTTGTTTCGTACACGGGGGTCCGGGATCTCTTCCGATATCGAATCCACGATCGTCCCGCAGTTTTTGGCTGAAATCGACGGAGTCGAAAAGCTCAAAAACGTGATCGTCATCGGGGCGAGCAATCGGCAGGACCTCATTGATCCGGCGGTGTTGAGAACGGGGCGGTTGGACGTGAAAGTCAAAATCCCCAGACCGACTAAACAGGGCGCTCGTGATATTTTTGCCAAATACCTCATCGGGGATCTGCCGTTTGCCAAAGAGGAACTTGATCGGCACGCCCAGGATCGGCAGGCGGTGGTCTCGCACCTTCTGGACGTGACGGTGGAGTCGATGTATGCCACGTCGGAAGAGAATAAATTCCTGGAAGTGACGTATGCCAATGGAGAAAAAGAACTCCTCTACTTTAAAGACTTTTCCAGTGGCGCTCTGATCGAAGGCGTGGTCTCACGAGCGAAAAAATTCGCGGTGAAACGAGCCATCGACACGGGTGAAAAGGGCTTGAAAGAAGAAGACCTGTTGGGGGCCATTCGGGATGAATTCAAGGCGCATGAAGATCTGCCCAATACGACCAATCCCGATGACTGGGCCCGCATCGCCGGGCAAAAAGGCGAAAAAATCATCCACGTTCGGACCCTGACCCCCGGCTCGGAAGAAACACGCGAAATTGAAACCATGAGTGCCGGGCATTACTTCTAATGCTCTTGCTCAAGCTGGAATGAGGAGTCCTTGCAGCACATTATCGGCACAGAAACGGAATTTGGTGTGGCCTCGCGCCGCGTCCACGCCTCCGATCCCGTTGAGAATTCCCTCCAACTGATCAGTTCTTACCCGTCTCTCATTGCCCCCCAAGCTCTTTGGGATTACGAGAACGAAAATCCTCTGCGCGATGCTCGAGGGTTTGAAGTCGAGGGGGAACGCGAATGGCCGGGTCCCGAATATAACCGGTCGCTCAATAAACTGTTGGCGAACGCCGGTCGACTGTACGTCGACGGGGCGCATCCCGAGTATTCGACGCCGGAATGCAGCACGGCTCGAGAACTGGTCGTGTATGAACGAGCCGGTGAACGTATTGCCGCCAAGTGCCTGGAAGCCCTGAATCGGACGACGGAAGGAAACGAGTACGCGTTGTACAAGAACAACTCCGATGGGAAGGGCAACAGCTACGGGTACCATGAAAATTATTTGATGAACCGTTCAGTGCCGTTCGACGTGATCCTTCAAGGGTTGCTGCCGTTTTTCGTGTCGCGTCCCATCTTTGCGGGAGCCGGGAAAGTCGGAGCTGAAAATGGAGCCGGGCCCGCGACGTATCAAATCTCCCAGCGCGCGGATTTTTTTGAATGCGTGGCGGATCTCAACACCATGGTCAAACGCCCCCTGATCAATACACGTGATGAGCCCCATGCGGACGCCGCGAGGTTCCGGCGGTTACACGTCATTGTCGGTGACGCCAATATGGCGGAACTGTCCACGTATTTAAAGGTGGGCACCACGGCGATCGTGACGCATATGTTGGACGAAGTCGCCGACGTTCCCGCGTTTGTGCTGGAGAATCCCGTGGAAGCCGTCAAGATCGTCTCACGTGATCTCACCATGAAGGCCGATCTGAAGTTGTCCAAGGGCGGCGTGACCAATGCGCTTGCCATCCAGCGCGCCTATCTCCGGGCCGCGCATGATTTTTATGCCTGTCGTGAGTTGTCGCCCGCGACGAAAGACGTGTTGGTGAGATGGGAAAACGTCCTGGATAAACTCGAGCGGGATCCGGGGCAATTAGCCGCGGAACTCGATTGGGTGGCAAAACGGCAGATGATCGAGTCGTACGTGGAACGGAAGGGCTGTGGATGGGATGACCCGCGCGTGGCATTGATGGATTTGCAATACCATGACGTTCGGCCGGAAAAAGGCCTGTATTATACGCTTGAGCGGAGCCGGCGTATTGAGCGGTTGCTGGATGATGAGGAAATCGCCAAGGCGGAATGTCATGCGCCACGAGGCACGCGCGCCTATTTTCGCGGCGCCTGTCTCCGGAAATTTTCTCACCAGATCTATGGAGCCAGTTGGACGTCGGTGCTCTTTGACGTGGGCGACGTTTCCGTCAAACGGGTTCCGCTCATGGATCCCTTCAGGGGAACGCAGGATTTGACCAATGAGTTATTGGAGGGCGTGGAGACGGCGCAACAACTCCTCGATCGTTTGTCGGCCTAAAACCCTCTCCTATTTCCCGCATGAAGCGGGAAATAGGGAGAGGGAAGGGTGAGGGGGAGAGGGAGGAAGAACGCCGGTGGTCAACATGAAATCGATCCTGTCCCAAATGCCCGTGAGTCAGTGTTCGAGTTTTTTTGATTTTATCCATCACACGCGACCCGAACTGACACCCGCCGTGCGGTGGGGGAACGGGGGGCACGCGTCCGTGTCGATGGACGAGATGCAACGGAACGTGCTGTCGCAACTCTCTCACGGGACGACCGTGTTGGCCGTGAAATACGAGAAGGGCGTGGTGATCGTCGGTGACCGACGCGCAATCGAAGGGTATCAAGTGGCGTCGCGTCGCATGGAGAAGGTCTTCAAGACCGACAACCATTCGGCCATTGCCATTGCAGGCGCCGCGGGGCCGTGTCTGGAAATGGCCAAGTTGTTCGGGATTGAACTGGAACATTATGAAAAACTGGATGGAGTGCCGTTATCCTGCGAAGGAAAAGCGAATCGGCTGGGGCAAATGGTAAAAGCGAATTTGCCCATGGTCATCCAAGGGTTGGTCGTCATTCCGTTGTTCGTGGGGTTTGACGTGAAGCAACAACAGGGCCGGATTTTCAAGTATGACGTCACCGGCGGGAAATATGAAGAAACGGAATATCACGCGGTCGGGTCCGGGGGAAAGGACGCCCGTGTGACCATCAAAGAACGGTTTCGCAAAAATCTGTCCCAACCGGAGGTCATCTCCCTCGCACTCCAGGCGCTTTTGAGCGCGGCGGAAGAGGACGTGGGGACCGGGGGGCCTGACCTGTTCCGTGGCATTTATCCCACCATAAAAATCGTCGATGCCCAAGGCGTGCGGGACGTTGAAGATGCCGACGTGGCGTCCCAATGCGACCAGTTGGCTCGCACACGATCCGAACGGGAATCCTGATGACGCTTCCATTTTACGTTTCCCCCGAACAACTGATGCAGGATAAGGCGGAGTACGCCAAAAAAGGCATTGCCAAAGGCCGGTCGATTGTGGCCATCGAGTACCGGGACGGCGTGCTCTTCGTGGCTGATAATCCAAGCAATTCATTGTTCAAGATCTCCGAAATCTACGACAATATCGCCTTTTCAGGAGCAGGGCGATACAGCGAATTTGAAAGTTTGCGAAAAGCCGGTATTCAACACGCCGATTTGAAAGGGTTTATGTACAGTCGCGAAGACGTCACGGCTCGTTCCCTGGCCAATGGGTATTCGCAGACCCTGGGCACGATTTTCAGCCAGGAACTGAAACCCTTTGAAGTGGAAATCCTGTTGGCCCAAATCGGAGAACGGCCCGACCAGACGGAATTGTATCGCATTGCGTTTGATGGGATGATCGTTCACGAAAAGGAATTCGTGGCCATCGGGGGACGTTCGGACACCGTGGTCTCTGCCCTGCGCGCGGCGGGCACGGAAGACGTCCCGGATCTGAAAACCGCCCTCACCCGGTGCATGAAAGCCCTCGAAACCGCGACGGGCCAGCACGTGTCACTTCCTGCGCTCGAAATTGCGCTCCTCGACCGGACCCGTACCGGCCGAAAATTCCGCCGGATCGGCGCAGAAGAAGCCGGCACTCTTCTTTCGTAACCTCCCCCAGAACCCTCTCCGATTGTTCCCGAATCTGTCATCCCCGACCCCGATCGGGGATCCAGTGTCTTTGTTTTTACGGATAAGGAAAACGACTCTGGATTCCTATAGCTTGCCTAGATCCCCGATTACAAACGTCGGGGACAAGCGTCGGGAATGACAGATAAATACAAAGAGAAAAACAAAAGACGTGGTTTCCTATAGAATCGCCTGGATCCTCGATTAAAAATAGCCTGTCCTTGACGTTCTTAATCGAGGATCGAGGATGACAGGAGAGGGAGGAGCCCGGAGGTGTCTGTTGTCTGCGTGGCGTCTATGCTAAGATGAGTCCATGAAACGGATTTTTGGACTTGAGTGTGAATACGGTCTCACCTTTTCCCCCAATGGCCGGGTCTATCTGCCCATCGAAAAAATTTTGGGATACATTTTCGAGGGGTTGATTCCGAACAGTTGGCCGTCCAACGCCTTCCTCACGAATGGGGCCAGGTTTTATCAAGACACCGGATGCCATCCCGAGTATTCCACTCCGGAGTGCGACGACATTTTCGAGTTGGTGGTTCATGAAAAGGCCGGAGAGCGGATCCTCGAATCCTGTTTGCCCGCGGCGGAAGAACGCCTCCGGGAAGAAGGGCTCGCCGGTGACATCTATATTTTCAAAAACAACACGGATTCCCTGGGGAATACCTATGGGTCCCATGAAAATTTTCTGATGCAGCGTGACGTTGATTTTTGGAAGGTGGCTGAACAACTCATCCCGTTTTTTGTGACGAGACAAATTTTTTCAGGCGCCGGGAAAGTGCTCAAGGTCTCGGGCAAACCGCACTATTTCCTTTCCCAGCGAGCCCAGCACATTCACGAAAAAACCTCTTCCTCCACGACGTCGTCCCGAAGCATTATCAACACGCGGGATGAGCCGCATGCCGACGCCGAACGGTATCGACGCCTTCATATCATCCTCGGGGATTCGAATATGTCGGAGTTTGCCATTTACCTGAAGGTCGGCACGGCGGACCTGGTGTTGTCCATGATCGAGGAAGGGTATTTTGTCAAAGACATTGAATTGGAAGATCCCGTCAAGGCCATCAGGGAAATTTCTCGAGACCCCACGTTGAAAAAAAAGGTGAAGTTGGATGATGGACGAGAGTTGTCCGCACTGGAAATCCAACGGATCTATTTGGAAAAGGCTTCGGAATTTCTCCACGCCCGACCCTATGACAAGGTGCTGGCCGACGTCCTGACGGAGTGGGAACGCGTGTTGAATGCGTTGGCGGATGATCCCATGCAATTGGTGCGGGAGATTGATTGGGTGACGAAACGCTGGGTGATCCAATCGTATATCGACCGAAAAGGGTGCGGGTGGGATGATCCGCGAGTGGCGATGATGGACCTGCAATATCACGACGTGAACCGGAAGCGCGGGCTCTATTATATTTTAGAGGCGCATGAGAAGACGGTGAAGATGGTGGATGAACGAGCCGTTGAACGCGCCATGTCCATGCCGCCCCAGTCCACCCGTGCCAAGGTTCGAGGCGATTTTATTCGATTTGCCCGGGCCAAAAATCGATCCTACACGGTTGATTGGACCTATTTGAAACTTAACGGGTATTGGGAAGAAACGATCTTGTGTATGGATCCCTTTTGTGCATTCAATCGGCGGGTCGATGAACTGCTGGCTCAGGTGTCTCCCGCTTCCCTCCAGATGTGACATGCCGTTGCCTGTCTTCTCTTCCCACGCGAACGTCGTCACTCGTCTGTGGCTCGTGGCCCTGATGTTGGTGCTGGCGAGCGTGTTCCCGGTCAGCCTGTTTTTCATGGCAGGCCCTCGGTATTCCGTCGCGGCCGATGGACAAGTCAGTGGCAAGCAAGGGGACGTGTTGTTGGTGACGGTCCCCGTCCGGGACCGGCCGGACCGGGTCGAAGGGCGATTCTTAGAACAAACGCTGACCTTCTTCCCCTTCAAGGACCACACGTATGCGGGACTGTTGGGGCTGGATATGCAGGACAGCCCCGGCCGGTATGAACTCACGATCGAGGTGGTCTATCCTCAACGGACGGAACGCCGGAGCCTGTCGGTGCTGGTGATGAAGGAGAAATACCCCGTGCAACGGTTGACCTTGCCCTCGCGAATGGTGGATCTGGACCGGAAAACCCTTGTCCGGGTCGAGACCGAATCCAAGGCCGTTCACAAGGCGTTTGCCGGCTTCGTGCCGCATCCCCTGTGGAAGAGCCGGTTTCTTGAGCCGGTCCAAGGAGAAATATCCGGACGATTCGGCAGTCGCCGGGTCATTAACGGGCAACCCAGAAAACCCCATAGTGGTGAAGATATCGCGGCGCCTGAAGGAACCCCCGTGTTGGCCATGAATGATGGGATGGTGCGACTCACCGCGGATCACTTCTTTTCGGGAAAAGGGGTGATCGTGGATCATGGGCTTGGCCTCTTTTCCATGTATTTTCACTTATCCGGCGTGGACGTGGAGCACGGTCAGGTCGTGAAAAAAGGGCAGGTGCTTGGGAAGGTCGGCTCCACGGGACGGGCGACCGGCCCGCATCTCCATTGGGGGGTGCGCCTCAATGGGGCACGGATTGATCCCTACTCGTTGCTTGACCTGACGGTTGACGACCGATCGTAACTGGTTTTCTGAAATGGATCCATGAACAATGTTTGTGTATTTTGCGGCTCCAGTACCGGCCTGAGGAGTCGTTACGCCGAGATGGCCGGGCTCCTGGGCAAAGAACTCGCCGCGCGTGGGCTGGGCTTGGTCTATGGCGGAGGCAACATCGGGTTGATGGAAGTGGTGGCGAATGCCTGCCGTGCCGGAGACGGCCGGGTGATCGGCGTCATCCCCGAATTCATGGTAGCCAATCAATGGGCCCGGCACGACGTGTCCGCACTCCACGTGGTGGCGTCGATGCATGAGCGCAAAGCCCTCATGTCGGATTTGGCTGATGCCTTTATCGCACTGCCCGGAGGCTATGGAACCCTGGAAGAGTTTTGTGAAACGATTACCTGGCGACAGCTTCAGTTACATCAGAAACCCTGTGGGCTCTTGAACGTCGATGGGTTTTTCGATGCCTTTCTCACGTTCTTGGATCATCAGACGCGGGAAGGGTTTTTGGCCCCTGAAAATCGAGCGTTGATTCGTGTGGCCTCTGATCCGGCGACGTTGCTGGATCTTTTACATGAAGCTTAAAGCCGGACGCTCGTGGTAGGTCGGAGTAGATCGGATTAGCGAAGCGTAATCCGACGGAAAGGGCTGCTTATTTTCCCCTCCTTTGTAAGTAGGGGCAAGGGGAGGTAGACCGGCGGCTGGGATGGCGAAGACTCGTGCCCTATAATCTTTCAACTCTACCCCACCTATCCTCCCCTTACAAAGGGGAGGAAAAGCATTTGTAGGTCGGAGTAGGTCGGATTAGCGCAGCGTAATCCGACAGAAAGGCTAGTAGGCCGGTGGTCGAGAAAGTGGTTCGCTCGTGACCAATTCCACGACTCGCAGATTATCGAATGCGAATTTCCCATCCCCGGTGGTTATGATGCCGATCCGGCCCGTGCGCAAGGTGGAGTCGTACACGGAGAGGAAGAATTGGTTGTCGAACGAAATTTCAAAAAAATCTTTGCTGACGATCGTATTTCTCTGGACTCGCAGGAAATGCCATGGCGTTCTTTTTAGGGGAATGACCTCATGTTCCTTAATCAGGATGGGCTTCCCTTCGGAAAAACGATAGGCCCTGACCATGTTGCTTGCCGGATAAATAAGGACGGCATAAAAGTTCTCGAGATCCTGGAGGTTCAGCACCAAGCCGGCTGCCGAGGTCGGTGTGCCGAGTTTGGAAAGGATGCCCACCGTCAGGTCGAGATATTCCACGTGAATCGTGTCGTTGATTAGCAGTTGATAACAGCCGGGAGTTGGGCAGGAGGTCGGTTGTAACAGCGCATGGGTCCGGCTTGGCGCGTCGTCATCGACCATAATGGTCCATTCCCCCAGGTGCCCATGCCCCAGGGTATGAGAGGAAAACCCGGGGGGCAGGACCGAATCCAGGTTTTTTTCAAAATTCCATTCCTGAAAAATTGGAGGAGTATGCCGTAAGACGGCGCGTGGAAGTTCCTTGAGGGGTTCGGCGTCTTCTGCGAAAAGATCCGAAACGCCCGTGCATAGGACAAGGGCTGCGAAGCTGAGGATGAGGCCACGAGTAAGAAAACGGCTTGGCCTCGTGGAAGGTTGCCGGGAAGGAATACGGAAACATTGAAAGGGAACTGTGTTATGCATGAATCTCACCAAATGAGTAAATGAGTAAATGCTTGCCAATGGGTTTTCGACCGGATCATACGAAGAAAAAGTCTCTTGCTGCAAGGTGACCAAAGGAGAGGTCCTGCGAGGATGCCGTTATGGAGAAAAGTCCGATGGCAAAGCCCCGTACAAGCCGATGAACGCGCGACGTGGTTGGCGTGTGTGCCAATCTGCCTGACGGGATGCTTTTATCTTCTCCCTGCTTCGATGCGGCAGAATTTGCTCCTGCAATTCGTACCGCAACTCGCCGCATACGGGGCGCTCGTCATCTGGTGGAAATCCAATGCCAATGTGCTGCCGGCGCTGGGACTTTCTCGTGGTGTCCTGACGCGGGGCATGGGGTGGGGGATCGGCACGGGGTGTATCCTGGGGGTGGTCAACTCGACCGTGATCCTGTGGGTGGTGCCGGTTCTTGGTGGCGACATTCTGTTTTTGGCCGACACGCCGCATGCCAAGGTGCCCCTCTTCGTGATGATTCCCTGGTTCACGGTCCTGATCGCAGTCGGAGTCGAGTTGAATTTTCGTGGGTTTCTCCTGGGCAGACTGGAGTGCTTCTGTTGCCGATGGCTGCCGACGATACGTGCAACCGGTCTCCGGCTTGGAGCAATCGTGGCGATGCTGATGTCGGCGCTGGTGTTTGCGTTCGATCCTTTTATGGTGATGACGTTTCGGCATCTCCACTGGATTGCCGTCTGGGACGGACTCATTTGGGCGGCCCTCTTGTTGCGATGGCGGAATCTGGTAGCGGTGATTGCGGCCCATGCCATTGAGGTGATGATCTTATACCTCAGCGTGAAAGCGGCGCTCACGTGATTCCCGCGGCATCATTGACGGAGAGACAGAGGGATTTGCGCCAGGAATCAGTCTGGTGGCAGAGTAGGTTGGATAAGCATCGCGTAATCCGACAATCCTATTCTCCTTCTGTCATCCTCGACATCCTTAATCGAGGATCCAGGGTCTTTGCTTCTTTCTTCGTCCGTGAAATAAAAGACACTGGATTCCCGATTAC
>JAHRAK010000067.1 GCA_020027535.1 Nitrospirales bacterium | reverse complement strand
AATCCAGCAACGCGGCGTCGACTTTGACGACGTTCGGATCTTTCGCCCGAATCCGGAACTGCTTGACCAGCCGCTTGCCGTCTTCTTCGACGATACGGAAGGTCGCCCCGTCACCCGGCTTAATCTTGGTAGTTTCTGCACTATTCACCCTGCTGACTAAACTTTATAAATCCGGCTCATTCCTTGCCGTCCATGGCGTCATAGAGGGAAGTGCGATCGTCGGGGTTCACCCCCGGGAGGAGTCGTCCCTTTTGGGTGGGCCAGCGAAGTTTGTACTTGGAGCGTGTCTGATTCGGTCGATGAAGGAATTCCTTCAAGGCATCCTGGATGGCTTGCGTGACGGTCGTTCCTTCCGACGCGGCCCTGATTTTTGCAGCCTGGTACAGGCGATCATCGAGGTTGAGAGTCGTACGCATGCAGAGAAGCATACCGCTGAAGCAGAAATCTGTCAATAAAGTTTTACATGTTGACTCTGACCTTTGGAACGTCTTGAAATATTACATCCTATTTGAGGATTCCAACCGTCTGGTTAGGGTCTCA
Source organism: Nitrospirales bacterium (assembly GCA_020027535.1). Lineage (GTDB taxonomy): Bacteria > Nitrospirota > Nitrospiria > Nitrospirales > UBA8639 > Bin75. The sequence continues at coordinate 40,854 of JAHRAK010000067.1, read as the reverse complement.
AATGAGTGGCAGGTTTTGCGGGAACACATTAGATCAGAAAAAGAGCACAAGATTCCCGAATGAACCGGGCTGGAAATAGGGAAAGCCGAATCCCGGCAGACCTCGGCCACGTCGATGCCGTCCGCCACCATGAAAGTATTGACACCTATTCCCGAAAAGCGCTAAATACGTTTCACTCCCCTGCATTGACCGCCAATTCGCCTGGCCCTGCAAGAATGATTCTGGCAAGCTGGGTGTAAGTCCCGATACCACCAGAATTGCCAGCTTCTCTCAGCGCCGTGAAGTTCAACGGTTGGACTGCGAAAGGGACGCATGAACCGTCATCGCGCAAGTTCTGAAGGAGTCAAAAGTTTTCCATGAGCACAATCAAAGTTGCCATTGTCGGTGTAGGCAATTGTGCAAGTTCCCTCATTCAGGGGATTTACTACTACGGTGATAAAAAGCCCGATGAGGCCATCGGGTTGATGCATTGGGAGATAGGCGGGTATCGACCGTCAGACATCGAGGTCGTGGCTGCCTATGATATCGACAAACGCAAAGTCGGGACGGATGTGAACAAAGCCATTTTTGCCGAACCCAATTGCACGACGGTCTTTCATGCCGATGTGCCGGAAATGGCCGTACGGGTCAGAATGGGAAAAATCCTGGATGGGGTTTCCGACCATATGAGGGAGTACCCCGATCAGTACACCTTTGTCGTCGGGAAGGAACCCGAACCGGCGAAGGACGACGTCGTCAAGATCTTAAAAGAGTCCGGCGCCGAGGTGCTCCTCAACTATCTGCCGGTCGGCTCGGAGAAGGCCACGCGGTTTTATGCCGAATGCGCCTTGGAGTCCGGCGCGGCCTTTATCAACAATATCCCGGTGTTCATTGCCAGCGATACGCTGTGGGCGAAGCGGTTTGAGGAGAAAAATCTTCCCCTCATCGGCGACGACATCAAGGCGCAGTTGGGGGCCACCATTACCCACCGTATGCTGACGGACCTGTTCAATAAACGAGGCGTCAAACTGGAAAGAACCTATCAGTTGAATACGGGCGGCAACACGGATTTCCTGAACATGCTCAATCACAGCCGGTTGGCCTCGAAAAAAGAATCCAAAACAGAAGCCGTGCAATCCGTTGCAGCCAAGCGGATAGACCATGAAAATATCCATATCGGCCCGAGTGATTACGTCGCGTGGCAAAAGGACAACAAGGTCTGTTTCCTCCGCATGGAAGGAAAACTGTTCGGCGACGTCCCGATGAACCTCGAGTTGCGGCTGTCCGTGGAGGATTCCCCGAATTCCGCGGGCGTGGCCATTGATTCCATCCGGTGCGTCAAGCTTGCCCTCGAACGCGGGCAGAGTGGCGTGTTGACCGCGCCTTCCGCCTATTTTTGCAAACACCCGCCTGAGCAGTTCAACGATAGTGACGCCTATCACATGACCCAGGAATTTATTGACGGCGGGCGGGCGTGCTGAATGGTTTGACGAACTGATTGCCCACTTCGTGAATGGTCATAAACGGATTCCGTTCATGCGCGGGAAGGCAAACCTAAGAGGTCAATCATGGACGGCGATCCTACGATGTACGACCATTTTTCGCACGTCGCGTCGTCGTACAGACACATTCGACAGACCGATCCGGAGCCCATCCTTTTCATCAGTGAAGGCTTGAAAGGGCTCTCTCACGTCCAGGCCGCGGACGTTGGATGCGGTGCCGGACGCTATGACTTGTTGCTCTTCCAACACGTCAAGAACCTGCATTTGACGTGTATCGACCTGAATGAGTCGATGTTGCAACAAGTCTCCGAATACCTCACGCACCATCACGTTTCACAATTCGAAACCCTTCGGGCGAACGGCAATGAGATCCCACTCGACGACCAATCGATGGATTGCGTGCTGACCTTTAATGCCGTTCATCATTTTGATTTGGTCCGTTTTTTGGAAAATGCCGTCAGGGTGAGTAAACCCGGCGGGAAAATTTTTATTTACACCCGGTTGAGAAGCCAAAACGAGAGAAACGTCTGGGGGCGAAATTTTCCGTCATTCACAAAAAAGGAAACCCGGCTCTACGAAGTGAATGAGCTTGAAACAGCCATACGGGCCGTCAAGGGTGTACGGCTGGAACGGGTCGAACCGTTTCACTATCAACGAAAGGCGACCGTGGCACAATTGGCGGAACGGGTTCAGGCGAGGCATTACTCCACCTTTTCTCTCTATTCCGACGAAGAACTGAAGGACGCCCTGGAAATCTTTCAAGCGAGTCTCAAACGTGAATTCCGCGAGACCGTTGAATGGGTTGATGAAAATACGTTGTTGGTGCTGGACAGAGGGGACTGATCTTCGGGTGACGTGGCCGCGAACGAATCAGGAACGCATCAAGTACTCATAATGCTTCCGGTTCTCTCCCGATCCCCGGCCGAAATAGTGCCATTTTGGAAAATTGAAGTCGGACGTGATGGATTTGGGCTGAAGAAGCACGGCTTTTAAGAATGATTCCAGGTCAGGCACGTTGTAAATATTCTCGTCGAAATTCCATTCATCGAGCTGATTCAACAGGCTGGTATCAACTCCGTGATATCATATTTATTGCCTCTCACCGAATGGGAGGGTAATTGTTTACGCTTGGATTCAAAAATGGTATTGGCATGGAGCAGAAAAATCTCTTGCCGGCGATCCTGTTCCGAGACGGCCAGAAGATTTTCCGGCTCGTTATCGATGTATCCGAATATGCGATGGCCTTTTCGCTATGAGTATTAATACGGTGTAAAGATGCAGGCCGGCCACCACGAACCACGAGATGACGACTGGGAGAAGCCGGCGCGATGATTGCGCTCACACGCCGGCCTGCGTGTTCGCTCGTGAATTGTGAAGTCGAGTATGTTCCCCGCGAAGGGATAGACCTGCCCCTCGCGTTGCAACAACATGCCGCATATTGCCAAGCCCTGGGGCAAATGGGTGTGGAAGTTGAAGTCCTTCCACCTGAAGAAGCGTTTCCCGATAGCGTCTTTATCGAGGACAACGCCATCATCCTGGATGAACTGGCGGTGGTGACTTCGATGGGGGCGCCGTCCCGGCAGGGCGAATCCGCGTTGCTGCTTGACGTTCTTGCCCGTCACCGTCGCCTCGTGACGATATCGCCGCCTGCAACGATTGAAGGCGGTGACGTGTTGCGCATGGGGAACAGGTTGTACGTCGGAGTATCGACACGAACGAATCGAGCGGGCGTGGAAGCCCTCCGGGCGATTGCGGAACCCTTGGGATACGGAGTCACGTCCATCGGAATACAGGCATGCCTCCATCTGAAGACGGCTTGCACGTCCCTCGACGATGAGACGTTGTTGGTGAACCCGGCCTGGCTTGATTCGGATGCTCTGGAGACGTTCCGGTTGTTACACGTTCCGCCGGAAGAGCCGTTTGGAGCGAACGTCTTACGCTTGCCCGGAAGGGTACTGGTTCAGGCATCCTCCCCATTGACGCGCGACTTGATCGAGGCGCGGGGGTATGCCGCCACGGGCGTTGAACTGGGCGAGTTTGCCAAAGCCGACGCGGGCCCCACGTGTTTGAGCCTGCTCGTTCCTTCCTCATCACTCCCCCCTTGAGGGGGAGTCGGAGAGCCAAGGGCGTAGCCCGCCGGCGAACCGGTGGGGGGGGGGTGAGCATAGCGCAACCCGACATTCCCGCTTGCATTGGGCCTGCCTCCCTCCCTACAATCCGGGCACGGCCCATGACGCGTCCAGCTAAAACTTCTAAAAAGTCCAAATCGGTTTCGTCTTCCCAAGTCAAACTCGACCGGGGCATCAAACGCCGTTTTCAAATTCGTTTGCTCAAATGGTATGACGAATGTGGACGCGATCTGCCTTGGCGGCGGACCGTGGACCCGTACAGAATTCTTGTCTCGGAAGTGATGCTTCAGCAAACACAGGTCGATCGGGTCATTCCCAAATACCACGAGTTCCTGGAAAAGTATCCGACGCTCAAGGATTTGGCCGAAGCCGAGCCGGACGACGTCCGTGAGACATGGTACCCACTCGGGTATAACGTTCGTCCCTACCGCCTCCATAGCATTGCGTGTGAGGCCGTGGCCCACTACGGCGGGAAGATACCGCGAGAAGCCGAACAACTGCAGTCGATGAAAGGGATCGGCCGGTATACCGCCGGAGCGGTTCGGGCCTTTGCCTTTCATGAAGATGCGCCGATTCTCGATACGAACGTGATGCGGGTGCTGCATCGAGTCTTTATGGGAAGGGGCGATCCCAAAACGCAAAAATCAAAACTCTGGGCCCTGTCGGAAGCCCTGATCCCCAAAGGCAAGGGCTATGACTTTAACCAGGCCCTCATGGATTTCGGCGCGGTGGTGTGTACCGCGCGAAATCCTTACTGCCTGTATTGCCCGATGCGGGAATTTTGCAAGGCGTACCCCGTGGAGACGAAATAGGTTTGTCGGGTATGGCTGAGAAGGAGGTTCTCCAAGTGGCTGCTGCCGTGATTGAACACCGGGGACGGTATTTGATCACGTGCCGGGAAGCTGGCGTTCATTTGGCGGGCTATTGGGAGTTTCCCGGTGGTAAGCGCGAAGCGGATGAAACGTTCGAAGCCTGTGCCCGCCGTGAGGTGTTCGAAGAAGTGGGGATTGAAATAACGGCACCGAGACCCTTGACGATTACGCACTATGACTATCCCGACAAGAGCGTGGAATTGCATTTTTTCGCGTGTTCCCTGTCCCAGGGTGACCCGCGACCACTGGGTTGTGTGGATTTCCGATGGGTGAAGCCCGAGGAGTTGGCCGAGTATTTATTTCCTCCTGCCGATGGCCCGGTCGTGGCTCACCTGATGAAACTGGCCGGGAGCCGGGGCGCGTGAGGGAGGCGCAGCGTTTGGTTTACAGCCCATGAAGGTCGTGTTGGACATTGAAACCATTCAAGCGCCGCGGGAAGAATGGGCGCGTTTGGTTGGGATCGATTCGGTTGCCCTTGAATCCTGCGAAGGAGGTGACGCGGATGATTTATTTGCTCATGCCGAGGCTCGTGAGCAAAGGAAGAAAGAAGATGAAAAGTATGAGCAGTCGGCGTTTGACGGAACCTTCAGCCGGATCGTGTGCATTGGGCTCCTGGTGTTCTCCGACGCCATGGAATACCACGGTGCGGTGAGTTGGTATGGCACGCATGAGCAGGAACTCCTTCGCCGGTTCTGGGCTCGTCTTGGTGGACTCCGGCCCTCTCTTTTCATTACCCATAATGGATTGGGCTTTGATCTCCCTTTTCTGAAAAAGCGTTCGATCATTCACCACGTCAAACCGTCGATGGAGATCAGTTTGGCCAGGTTCCGCACGGAGCCCGTCTACGATACGATGGCGATCTGGAGCAACTGGGACATGCGGGGATGGGTCAAATTGGACGTGTTGGCCCGTGCGTTACAAGTCGAAACCAAATCCGGGAGCGGCAAGCAAGTGGCTGAAATGTGGGCCCAAGGACGCAGACGGGAGATAGCCGAATATTGCCTGCGCGACACGTACGTCACCTATGCCTGTTACCAGCGCATGACGTTTCGGGCCCCGCTGGGCAGTGACGTGATCCTCAAGAATCCTGAACTGATCGAGGTGAGTTAACCCGGGTTAAGGAGCGTTCGATTTTCGCTTCTTCAAGCGTTCTATTTCTTGTTTCTGCCTGGACAATTCGCGCCGCAAGGATCGAATTTCTTCCAGGAGAACGTCGGACGGAGGGGATTCCAACCGGATAATGGGGCGATCCGGAGGAATGACGAGCGGTGCAACGTGGCGTGGGGTGGTGTCGGGAGTCGAGGGTGTTTTGGGGCCGACCTTTGAACCCGGTGCCTCAAGCGTGGTGAGCAATGCCGTATCAATGGTGAGAGTCTTTGAGCCTGTTCCCTGATCCCAGGATTTTTTGACGGCGTTCTTGGGCACAAACGTCACAGTGGGCTTAGTGACTCCCAGGGCATCGGGAGTCCTGGGTTTGGTTTTGGATCGAGGGCCCAGGCCCGATAAATTCGGTACAGTAAGGGCCATATGCAGGTCGTTATGCTGGAAGGACAGAATGCCGGTCAGGCTTTGAAAATCCGATGCCGACTGTAAGGGGATGCGTATGAAGACCTGTTCTTCAGCCGTCACTTGCAGAAAGGCGCGCCGTAAGTGAGGGGCCCAAAATGCGACTTGATCCGGGGAAAGCAGGGGAGACGATTTTACCCCGCTGTCCAGGAGTCGTTGAAGCCACCTGCCGGGGGACCGTCGATAGTGGATGCCGGTTAAAACCCTTTCAAAGGTTTCGACCGAGACGTCGGCCGGATGGGAAGGGCTGTACGACGCCTCCGACACGGTTCTCAGCACGACAGAGCCTTTCGGGCCCTCATAAATGGACGTCTCGATTCGAGGGGGACCCAAACATCCCCCCAACCATCCGCTGAGGAACAACGTCCCCAGAAAGGCAATCGGCAAAATGCGTGGGCGAGTATTCATGGCAAAATGACCATCAGGATCGCTACCATATCAAAATTTCATCAAGGTTGAAATGCTCCCCATCATCACTCCCCCCTTGAGGGGGAGTCGGGGAGCCAAGGGCGTAGCCCGCCGGCGAACCTGTGGGGGGTAGCATTTCCCGACGTTCGCGTGCGTAGGAGAAACCGTGGAACTGAGTGCAAAAACGCTATGGCCCCTGTTCCCCTTGCTCTTGTTAGTGGTGGTGGTGTGTTTAACCGCGGCCTTGGTGGTGGTCGTTCGTCGGAAAATGGATCGGACCACCATCCGGATTCAAGCCGGAGCCCTCACGTGTTATGGCTTGGCGGCCGTCACGGCGATTGCAAGTGAAGGTGGTGGAATCTCGTCTCACGTGCATCGGCCTTTTTCGATCCTGACGCAAGTCCTGATCGTGTGGGCGATCGCGCGAGGTTGGGGGAAGCAACAGCGTTCTCTGGTTGCCTTGAACGTCGCGGCGTGGGCGGCGATTCTTGGAGATACCGCTTTGCATTATCTTCTCGTGCGGTGAAGCGCGCCCTCCTGTCATCCCCGACTTGATCGGGGATCCAGTGTCTTTGCTTTCTCTTTCGGTCGTAAAAACATGGGACGGCACGCAGGCCGTCCCCTACCGCAGGAATGACAGATTCGGTCCATTTTTGTATCAAGACGTTACGGCTGCCTGAGTCCGCAGGCCCGGGCAATTCCGTCACGGTATTGGAGCCACACGTTCAATCCCGTTTCCAATTTTTCCAGGATTAAGGCTTTGGTGCCGGACTCTACGGCTTCTTTGGCGATAAGGTCATAGACAATGGATCGGTTACAGGGTTCGATCATCTCGCGCGCGCGAACGAGGTCGAGATGTTCCGGAGGGAGCCCGTGATAGACCGCGAGGGGATGTTTTTTCACGATATCTTCAACGTCCGCTTGGGACTTTGGTTCTTTCTGCGCCATGACCTCTTCCCGGTCGTTGGCCGAACCTTGTACGAAAATGGTGAGGACCGCCGCGCCTACGATCCAGTCTTCCCGATCGCAGATTTCATCAAGCCATTCCCGATAGGCATAACTTCTTGATAACAACTCGACGTCGCGAAATTCAGCCCGCTTGTACCCCAGGCCCATCATTATTTGCAGGAAGAGTTCCTGGTGTGATTTGCCAATCGAAAGCCCCCCGGTTTCTTCTTCATAAATCGTCGTCGCCAAGTGACGACGTACTTGCCACGGGGGATTTTTCCCGACGACCCTCGCAAGCAGGACGGCAAAATCTCGCAGATACACCACATATTCCTGACGGAAGTGAACGTTGAGTTGCGCCTTGGTGACGGTGCTTCCGTTGAAGTGGGCTGTCGACCAATGCTGCTTGCGGTCAAGAACGTCGAAAATTCGGTCGCGGAATTGTTCAGCCGAAAGCTTCCACATCATGGAGCGGGATAGGGGGGAAAGGATTGATCGATGATGGAACGCAGGTTATGGGCTAGGAGGTCTTTGAACATTATCGGAACACGAGTGACGAGGCGTGCGGCGTCCTTATTTGCGTTTCTCATTTTTGTCACCCTACAATGCCGTTTTCAACAGCATACCATAACTGAGGGAAAAACAACATGGCTTTTGATCCAGTCTCGCTAGCGGATCCGGACGAAATCCTGACCTTTTTATCGCACGTGGCCTTACGTGGAAAAGGGATGACAACCGAAAGCCTGATGGATTACGTCTTGGATGAAGGATTTACGGAGCCGACCTATCTGAATGCCAAGGGAGAGGATTCGCAAGCGTTTTTCCAAGGACAGCCGAATGCCTGGGCTGTGTATCAAATTCGTGAGTGGAAGCGGGTACTCGTGGTCAGTGGAGGGGGTGAACGGGAGCGAAGGGTTCAGATTACGGAAACCCCTTAGGGAACCTCTGATTTATTATGGCACTATCGGGCGCATGGCGGCGTTGTGTCCTCGCTCAACCCTCGCCTATCTAGTTTGATAAGCCTCGGGTTTCGCTGCGGGACGCCTTGCCCTGCATCCCGCTATCACCATAAATCAGAGGTTCCCTGGGGAGAAGCGAGGCAGGCCAAAAGGGCAACGGAGAGTTATTTCCACCCCCCCACCAGGACGCCTTCTTCAAAATACAGATAGCGGTGTTTGACGGATCCCGCGTCAATCCAGTCTTCATAGACCCATTCTTCCCGGCGAACTCCACGGTCGGTATAGGTGATGTTCATTTGGTATGGTGAGCCCCAGGCTTGCATGGCTTGCTCCCGCGTCATGCCCACGATGACGTCCTTGTCCTGGATGTGGCGTTCAAAAGTCGGATCCAGGAGTCCGGGCAGAAATCCCCATGCAAGCATGGAGACGGCAAAGACGCCCAGTAAGATAGAGAGGGTCATCCGGACGGGACGCCGGCACGGGAAGGGAAGCGATTGGCCGTGTGAGCCGTCCTCATGAGGAGCATCCGGGACGACTGAAGTGGGAAGCGATTCTTGAGGTTGCATGAGTCCAGTCTAGCAACCGTCGGAGAAAACCGTCAATATAAGGGCGACGATGTTTATCGAGGTGGAAGAGAACCCCAACTGTGAGACCTCCGTCTTTCTCCGGTTTAAGGAATTGGGCCCCGCGCAGCGTCTTCGACAAGTCAAGAGTTACGAACGTTCTTCGCGGGGTGAATGGTGTGACGTCGTGGGGTGGACCGATCATGAAGACCGTCCGGAATGCCCGGCACTGGCGCAACCTGTTGAGGAATCCGGACGCGGAGCGGCGTACGTGGTGTTCGGAGGAACGTGGGGGGTACGCCTGAAAAAAGAGGGAGTCCACGAGGCCTGGAGCCTGGACAGTCCCAACCAGTGGGGTGAAGCCTACATGCTGTTAACGGACGCGCACGATCTTCGGTTGGAAGAAGGAGACTGAGGGAGACGAGGAAACGGCTATTCGGCGTAGACTGGAACCGGAATGGTTTTTTGGGGTTTGGGCGGTGCAGGGGGCCGTTGGGCAAATTCCGGGGAGTAGGGATTCAGGATGGGTTCATGGGTATGCCGGCCGATTTGATGAATCCGCGACAGGCTTTGAACGGCAAATTCCAACCGGTCGATGGAGGAGTCGACGGTCAAATAGTCCGGAAGACCGTTAAGGGAAAATAATTGATACGCCAGCGACCAATCCCCGTCCTCCTTATCCCATTGCTCTACCACGAGTTCCGCCTCCTTCGACGGAGGGCCTTTGAACAACAGGACCCACAGATTCGACCGAAACGCCGGGTTCTTCGGCCTGACCGAAGGGCTGAATTCGTTGACTAACGAAGGAACGGCCTTCAAGGGGATACTGGGCGTGAATTCGACTTCAACCCGTTTGACGTGCAACGTGGGAAAATCCTGGGCCTCGCGGAAATCCGGCTTATAGACGAACGAATAGCGGACTTGAACACCGTCACGCGAGTAGGTGTACACGTCTTCGCCGTTTTGTGGAGACACGAGCTTGCTGAAATATTTTTTCCAGTCCTTGGGCGAATAATAGCTGAACACGCGAAGGGCGGATTTTCTCGAACGGATGGCGTGGGGAATGCCAAGTTTCTCATGGACTTCCTGTTGCGTGAGACCGAGAAACCCGTCCTCGAAAAAGGGTTTGGCGTGCAGGGAGGCCATCGGAAGAACAACCATCAGGCCGACGGTTAAAACAAAAACCAAGAGGAATCGCTGGAAACAAAGATTTTGCATGAATCGATTTCGATCAGACTCGATAATTTTCATCCTAACCCTGGGCTGAAATTGAGTCAAGGAAGTGGCGGGCGCACCCCAATCACTCCCCCCTTGAGGGGGAGTCGGAGAGCCAAGGGCGCAGCCCGCCGGCGAGCCGGTGGGGGGATTATTTGTAGGGGCCACCTCATAGGCCCTTGCAGATTTTGACCGGGAGAGACGGGATCAGTATAGTCACTCCTTTTCATCCGTAGCGTCGCTGTTCTCCTTTTCCCGCTGGGAGAGGGTTGGGGTGAGGGAGCGTAGCCGTAGTAACCCGACAATAGCCTGAGAATGGGAATCGCGTAATGAGTCCAACCCTAATTGAAGAATTGAAAGACCGGCTTCACCGGCGGATCCTTGTGCTGGATGGTGCCATGGGCACGATGATCCAGAAACGGAACCTGTCGGAGGCCGACTTTCGGGGGACGCGGTTTGCTACGCATCCCTGTGACGTCAAGGGCAACAACGACCTGTTGGTGCTGACCCAACCGGATCTCATCGGCTCGCTCCACCTGGAATATCTGGAAGCCGGCGCGGACATGATCGAAACGAATACGTTCAACTCCACTGCGATCTCCATGGCCGACTATCAAATGGAACATCTGGCGTATGAGTTGAACGTGGCCGGGGCCGCGGTGGCGCGGAAGGCGGCGGATGCGGTGATGAAACAAGATACGTCGCGGCCCAGATTCGTGGCCGGGGTGCTGGGGCCCACCAACCGGACGGCATCCATGTCGCCGGACGTGAATGACCCGGCGTTTCGCGCGGTGACGTTTGAACAATTGCGGAACGCGTACGCCGAACAGGTGCGGGGCCTGGTAGAAGGCGGAAGCGATCTGCTTCTCGTGGAAACGATCTTCGATACGCTCAATGCGAAGGCCGCCTTTTTTGCCATCGACCAATATCGCCAGGAACAGGGGTTGCCTATTCCGGTCATGGCTTCCGTGACCATTACCGACCAAAGCGGGCGAACGCTTTCCGGGCAGACGATCGAAGCCTTTTGGCACTCCATTGCCGATGCGGATCTCTTCAGCGTCGGGATCAACTGTGCCCTGGGAGCCAAGCAAATGCGTCCCTATATCGAGGAACTGTCGAAATTGGCCCCGGTCTACATCAGTTGTCATCCCAACGCGGGGCTGCCGAACGCCTTCGGGGGGTTTGACGAAACACCGGAACGCATGGCTGCGGACTTGAGGGAATTTGCCGGGAACGGCTGGTTGAACATCGTGGGCGGATGTTGCGGAAGCACGCCGGAGCACATTGCCGCGATTGCCGAAGCGGTGTGCGATCTGCCTCCCCATGCGGTGGTCGAACCCGATCATGCCACGCGGTTGAGCGGGTTGGAACCGTTGACGATCCGGCCCGAGCTGAACTTCGTGAACATCGGAGAGCGGACGAACGTCACGGGCTCACCGAAATTTTCCAGGTTGATTCGCGAGGGTCAGTTCGAGGAAGCCCTGGCGGTGGCCCGGCAGCAGGTGGAAGGGGGCGCGCAACTCATTGACGTCAACATGGACGAAGCCATGCTGGATTCCGAAAACGCCATGGTGCGGTTCCTGAACCTCATTGCCTCGGAACCCGATATTTGCCGTGTCCCTCTCATGGTCGACAGCTCGAAGTGGTCCGTGATCGAGGCCGGCCTGCAATGCGTTCAGGGCAAGGGCGTGGTCAATTCCATCAGCTTGAAGGAAGGCGAGGAGAAATTCAAAGAACAGGCCCGCCTGGTCAAGCGGTACGGCGCGGCCGTGGTGGTGATGGCGTTTGATGAAACGGGACAGGCCGATACCATCGACCGGAAGGTCGAGATTTGTACCAGGGCGTATAAGATCCTGACGGAAGAAATCGCGTTCCCTCCGGAGGACATTATTTTCGATCCGAATATCCTGACGGTCGCCACGGGGATTGAAGAGCACAACGACTATGCGGTCAATTTCATCGAAGCCGTTCGGCGGATCAAAGCCACGTTGCCGCACTGTAAAACCAGCGGTGGTGTCAGCAATATTTCCTTCTCGTTCCGCGGGAACAACGTCGTGCGTGAGGCCATGCACTCGGCGTTTCTGTATTACGCGATCAAAGCCGGTCTGGACATGGCCATCGTCAACGCGGGCCAGTTGGGCGTCTATGAGGAGATCCCCAAGGACCTGCTGGACCTGGTCGAGGACGTCCTGCTGAATCGAAGGCCTGACGCGACCGAGCGGTTGGTCGAGTTTGCCGAAACCGTACAACAGCAAGGCAAGGCGATCGTCAAAACCGATGCCTGGCGGGAAGGCCCGGTCGAAGCACGGCTCTCGCATGCCTTGGTCAAAGGGATTGTGGACTACATCGACGCAGACGTGGAAGAGGCCAGGCAGCAATACGACAAACCGCTCAAAATCATCGAAGGTCCGTTGATGGACGGCATGAACGTCGTGGGGGAACTCTTCGGTGCCGGAAAAATGTTTTTGCCGCAAGTGGTCAAGAGCGCGCGGGTGATGAAAAAAGCCGTGGCGTATTTGCTGCCGTTCATGGATCAGGAAAAGGAAGCGTCGGGGAGTAGGGCGCAAGGGAAGGTGCTGCTGGCCACGGTCAAGGGCGACGTCCACGACATCGGCAAGAACATCGTCGGCGTGGTGTTGGGGTGTAACAACTACGAGGTGATCGATCTCGGGGTGATGGTGCCCTGCGAAAAGATTTTGACGAAAGCCAAGGAGGAGCAGGTCGATATGATCGGCCTCAGCGGCTTGATCACCCCGTCATTGGATGAGATGGCGTACAACGCGAAAGAAATGACACGTCAAGGCTTTGATGTGCCACTCCTCATCGGCGGCGCCACCACGAGCAAAGCCCACACGGCGGTCAAGATCGCCCCGGGTTATCACGAGCCCGTCGTGCACGTGACGGATGCGTCGTTAGCCGTGAACGTCGTCCGGCAATTATTGAGCAAAGAAGAAAAGCCCGGTTTCGTGGAAAAGGTCCGGCAACAACAAGAGCAGTCGCGTGAAGCCTACGAAGGCAAGAAAACCCTGAAGAAGTTGTTGCCGCTGGAAGCGGCCCGGAAACGCCGGACCCCGATTGATTGGCCAACGTCGGAGCGAGCGACGCCGGGTTTCCTGGGAACGCGGGTGATCGAGGATCAGCCGTTAAGCGACCTGGTGCCGGTGATCGACTGGTCGCCCTTTTTCCATACCTGGGAGTTGAAGGGGAGATACCCCGACATTTTCGAAGATCCGGTTGTCGGGAGCAAGGCCAAAGAGTTATTTGACGATGCCCAGGGGTTACTCAAGGACGTGCTCGATAACCGGTTGCTCACGGCCAGGGCGGTGTATGGATTGTTTCCGGCCAACAGCGTGGGCGACGATATTGAAGTCTATACGGATGAATCGCGCTCGGAGGTACTGGCGACCTTCCATACCCTTCGCCAACAACTCGAAAAACCGGAAGGCGATGCCAATTACGCTCTGGCGGACTTTATCGCGCCCAAGTCAACGGGGTTTGCGGATTACCTGGGCGGGTTTGCGGTGACCACGGGAATCGGGATCGAGGCCCTGTGCGAGCGATTCGAAAAAGATCATGATGATTACAACTCGATCATGGCAAAAGCGTTGGCCGACAGGCTTGCGGAAGCGTTTGCCGAATGGCTGCACCGGGAAGTCCGCAAGGCATGGGGGTACGGCAAGGAAGAACACCTGTCGGCTGAGGATCTCATCCGAGAGCGCTATCGCGGAATCCGTCCGGCTCCGGGCTATCCCGCATGCCCGGACCACACCGAAAAACGCATCCTGTTCGACCTGCTGGAGGCCGAACAAGGCACAGGCATTCACCTGACGGAAACGTTTGCCATGTTTCCCGCTTCGTCGGTCAGCGGCCTGTATTTTGCCCATCCCCAAGCCAAATACTTCGCCGTGGGAAAGATCGACCACGATCAGGTGAAAGACTACGCCGCGCGCAAGCAGATGGACGTGGCCACCGTGGAACGCTGGCTCTCCCCGAATCTGCTGTAAGAGACCTATTCCCCTCCTGTGCTCTTCTTTCTGTCATTCCCGACCTGATCGGGAATCCAGGGTCTTTGGCCTTCGTAGCGGCGCGATCTCATCGCGCCTGCTGTTCACTCCCTCTCCCCTATTTCCCGCATTAAGCGGGAAATAGGGGAGAGGGCCGAGGTGAGGGGGAAATCCATCCCGTAGGTCGGGTTAGCTCTTCGACTACGCTCAGGACAGGCGCAACGTAACCCGACAGCCCCGCTAGTCACCCGCCGCTTTCCTAAACACGATGTCCCCGTAATAGGCCACGGCGGATTCCGGCGTGTTGTCGGTATCCGTCATCACGGCCACCCCGGAGACCGGGGGTGGATCGTCCCCGAACGCTTTCTGATAATCCTTGTACAGGTTCCGCGACTCGGCCACCCACTGCCCGACTTTGTCCGCTCCGCTTTCAATGACGATCATTTTCGCGCGATCCGTGTACGGATTGGGGACCATGGTCCCGACCGGGCTTCGACTCTCCCAGATGTAAGTGATGGCTCCGGTCGGAGGGTACTTCCCGTGGAGAAGCTTGGCCAATTCATATTGGGCTTGGTCCAATAAGTCGATTTTGCTCTCGTCATAGGCGAAGGTGATATACAACCGGGCAGGGTAGTCGTCGCCCTGCTTGGTGGTGACGTCGCCCTTTTGCAACACGTTCTCGATTTTCCAGCGCCATTCGACAATGGGGTAGAGCTTGGGGTCGATGGTCACCTCTCGGGTCAACCCCGAGGAAGAGCCGCGGCTCACGGCTTTGATAACCACGGTCCCGTCGTCTTCCACCAACGAGTACTCGGTATACTCGTCGATCTTATGGAACGTGAGGGGCTTCCAGGAATCAGGATAAGGTCCCCCGGCCTGTGCGCGGGAAAAGGTCCCCACGTGAATGGCAGCCGGCAATTCCGCCTGAAAGGTTCCGGCAAGCAAGACAAGACACAACCCTATCCCGATACACCCGACAAACGCGTTCCACCCGCTTCTCATGAGTTTCAAGATCGACTCCTTCCTTGATGCTGCACGTGCTTCCTCGAATCAGCCTCCGCCGTTCGACCATATATATATACATTACAGCAGGCAGTAAACATTCTGGCAATTGTCGTCCTGCTCTCTGCCGTTGTCCTTGACCGCTATTTTCCCAAAGCATAGAATAGCCGTCATTAAGGAGGTCCTTGTCCGGGGCAAGCTTTTCTTCTGTCCGGATTCGGCCTTGAAGCTTGACGAGCATGAGAATTGACTATGATAAAGGCGGGCTGATTAGCCCGGAACTCCTGAAGCGGCGTCGCACGGAATCTCAGGCTGACGGCGGGCCTAAGAAGAAGGTCATGCTGCTCTTCCCTCCGGATTGGTATCCCTCCGAACCCTACCTGAGTCTCCCGACGTTGACGGCGTTCCTGCGCCGTGCCGGGCATGACGTGGTGCAGAAGGACGTCAACCTCGAGATGTACGATTGGTATTTCAGCGCGGATTTTCTCAAGCGCGCGTTGAAACGAGTCCCCCAGCAACTGGATCGTTTGAAAAGACTGGCCAGGGATCGTGGGCTTTCGGATGAAGAAACCGAGTTGCAGATGGCCTTGTGCGAATGTACCCGGTCTCGAATGGCTGATTTGATCGATCAGGCGGAGCGCGCCAAAGCGATCGTCCGTTCCCCGGATTTCTACGACGCGGCGAAACTCGAATGGGCCATGAACGTCTTTCGGGACGTGACGTCGACCATTTCGCTGGTCTACGCTCCCGCGCGCATTTGTATGCCCCCGATGGAAACGGACCTGTCGTATAAACTCTTCATGTCCTCGGAGGTCCTGGCCGCGGTCGAAGATACGCAAGTCAACGTCTATCGCGACGTATTCGACCACATCGTCAAGCCGGCCATTATTGCAGAACAACCGGATGTCATCGGCATCTCCATCGTGTTACGCCAGCAACTGTTTTCCACCATGACCTTCTGCGCCATGATCAAGGAGTCTTTCCCCGATATTCACGTGACCATCGGCGGCAATACCGTGACCCGGTTGCGCGACGTGCTGCCTGGGACCCCCAAACTGTTTGCGCTGTTCGACAGTGCGGTGGTGTACGAAGGAGAAACGGCGTTCCTTCAATTGGTGGACGCGATCGGCACCGATAGGGATTTCAACGAAATTCCGAACCTCCTGTGGCGGGATGATTCGGGCATTCATACGTCACCGGTCACCTCCTCCGAGAACATGGCGGACCTGCCGCCCCCGGATTTCGACGGGCTCCCGTTGGATCGATACTTCGTGCCGGAACCCGTGCTTCCCTATCTCGCGACGCGGGGTTGTTATTGGGGGCGGTGTGAGTTTTGCGATCATGGCGAAGGGTATACGGCCGGCTATCGGACCAAGAAGATCCAGGAGATCATCGAGGAAGTTCGATTCCTCCGCGATAAATATCACACGCGGCATTTTCACTTTACCGATGAATCCTATCCGCCGGCCCTCTTCCGAAAACTGACGCGGCAACTCAAGGAACACCAGTTGGGCATTGCATGGACCACGCACATCCGCTTCGAGAAAAGTCTATTGGATGACGAGGTGTGGCAGGATGCCCAGGATTCAGGGTGCAAGTTCCTGCACATGGGCTATGAATCCGGCAGCGAGCGGGTCCTGCAACTCATGGATAAGGCCACGACTACCGAGGTGATTCAACGGAGCCTGGAACTGTCCTCGAAACACGGGGTGTGGAACCACGTCATGGGATTTTTCGGGTTTCCGGGTGAACGGTATGAGGACGCGAAGTTTTCCATGCAATTCCTGGAAGACAACAGAACGCACGTGCATTCCATCGGCTTCGGCACCTTCGACCTCAGCAAGCATACCCCGGTGGCCAAGGACCCCGAGCGGTGGGGCATCACGTACTACAAGAATCCCGAATGGGACTTGGCCCTGGATTATTACTTCACCGTGAAAGAGGGGCTGGGCGTGGAGGACGCCGAACGGGTGTTTGAAGAGTTCGAGCAGAATCATTACGCCGGCTGGGATTTGAAGATCTACATCCGTGAATACGTCTTTCTCTACGTGGCCCATTTCGGCACCAATAAACTCCCGGCCCTGCAATTCCGCATCGCTCCCGAAGAAAGTGCCGAGGAATTGGCAAACGTCTGATGGCTTCTTCCCTCATCCATATCGATAACGCGGCGCCGCAGGCAAAGAGCGGCCGGAAGTTGAAGACCATGCTCCTCTTCCCGCCGGAGTGGGTTCCCACGGCTCCGTATCTGGCGTTGCCGAGTCTCACGGCCGTCCTTCGAGAGAACGGCCATGAAGTCGTGCAACAGGACGTGAACATCGAAATGTACGAGTTGTTCTTCAGCGACATGTTCCTGATCTGGGTCAATGCGCGCATGGTCCAACAGCTCCGGGCACTCGAAGCCAAGGAACCGCGAGAAGGGTTGAGCGAAAAGGAGATTGACCAGAAAGCCTGTTTGCAGGAAGCCTTGGCGCTTGACGTGATGGAATTGGCCGCGAACGCCGAGGAAGCGAAACGCATCAACCGCAGTGACGATTTTTACGAAGCCGATAAACTCGAATGGGCGTTGAACGTGTTTCGTGACGTCATGCGATACATCTCCGCGGCGTATTTTCCCGCTTCGCTCGTGTATTACCCCATGGAGAGCAATTTGGGCTACCGGCCCGGCGTATCGAGTGAAGTCCTGGCGTGCTTGGACGATGAGCAGGTGAACGTGTATCGGGACGTGTGCCGGCAATTGGTGTTGTCGGTGATCAGCAAAGAACGCCCCGACGTGGTCGGGGTCTCCATCGGGACGAAAATGCAACTGATCGCGGGATTCACCTTCTGCAAAATGATCAAGGAGGCGTTCCCGGATATTCACGTCACGGTCGGGGGGAACGTGATCACGCGGCTTCAGGAAGATTTGGCGAAACAGGAGCCGTTTTTCTCTTCCGTGTTTGATTCAGCCATTATGTATGAAGGCGAACACGCCCTGCTGTGGTTGTTGGAAGCCCTGGTGGGTGATCGAGCGTGGCAATCGGTTCCGAACCTGATGTATCGGGAAGACGGACACGTTCGGATCAATGCGGAAATTTATACGGAAAAGACCACGGCGCTCCCGTTACCCGATTTCAACGGGTTGCCCCTGGACTCCTATTTCGTGCCCACCCGCATCCTTCCCTACCTGGCGACCCGGGGCTGTTACTGGGGGAAGTGTACGTTCTGTGATCACGGGCAAGGGTATTTTGACCAGTATCGCGGCAAGCCGGCGCAGGACGTGGTCCGGGAAGTCAAAGCCCTCAAGGAGACGTATCAGGCCGATCATTTTCTCTTTGCCGACGAATCGTATCCGCCCGCGCTCTTCAAAAAAGTGTCGCAGCTTCTGATAGAAGAACAGGTGGACATCAAGTGGACGACGTTGATTCGCTTTGAGGAGACGCTCCAGGACCCTGAAGTCTGGAAACTCGCCGCGCAGTCCGGCTGTAAGACTCTGTACTACGGGATGGAGTCGGCTAATGAACGCGTGTTGGAACTCATGGATAAGCACGCACGGAAGAGCGTGATTGAAAATAATTTGCGGGAAGCCGCGAAGGTAGGGATTTGGAACCACGTCATGGCGTTTTACGGATTCCCGGGCGAAACCAGGGAAGAAGCCGAAGAGACGCGGCAGTTCCTGCTGGACAACAACGCCGAGATCCATTCCGTCGAGCTGTTTTACTTCGTGGCCTATCGCCATACGCCGATGGTCAGAAATCCCGAAAAATTCGGCATCACGATTCAGAAGCAGGACGAATACGATATGCCCCTGGATTATTATTACACGCTGAATGACCCGGGGAGCCTGAGTTGTCTGGATGCCATGCAGTTGTGCGAGGAGTTTTATCAGAACGATTTCGAGCCCTGGGCCGTGCGGATCAACGCCCGCGAGCAGATCTTCCTCTACATTTCACGGTTCGGCACGAACCGGTTGCCGCAAATTTATGCCACCCGGCACAGTCCCGCCGAAGCCGCGCCCGATACCGTGGCCGGATTGATTACGTGGCCGGTGGCCAAAGTGGACCCCGAAGGAGGCAGAGACGGGGAACCGGGGATGACGCGAGTTGTCAGCCACTCGACGACGTAGCGCATGGCCACTTGGCCCGTGGACGGCCGTCAAACCGAAGAAGGCGCGTGACCGTGGTCTTCCATATACTCCTTCAGCAGTTTGTACGCGGCCTGCACTTCCTTGGTCATCGCCTCTGCTTTCTTGTACATTTGCATATACTTGGTGGGATTGTTGGTCAGGTTGGCGTATCGGTGAGGATGCCAGGTGACCAGGAGTTCCTGATACCGTTCGTGGAGGGTCGTAGGGTTCAGCGGCAGGGTGAGGTTGAAGAGTTCGAGAGCCTTGGTCACAGGTTCCTCAGATGCAAGGTCTTGGTGTGCAGGTGGTGAAGGCATAAAGGATTTCGTGAACGGGGCTCAAGTGCATCGAAGTGTGGCAAACGTGCCGTGGCGGTGTCAATAAAGTTAATCCCTCCCCTTTGACTCCCTCTCCCTCTGGGAGAGGGTTGGGGTGAGGGTGCTGAAGGCATGGGGTGAGGGGGAATGGTCAAGCAATGAGTGAACGCGGACAAGGAGGACGGGGCTAGCAATGGGACGGGAACTGCCGGTATTGGAGCCGACGCTGGTGCTGGAAGGCAAGGGGTATCGGGAAGTGTTGATCCGCGAAATGGACGCGGGAAAAATCCCCCTGAGCCTGGGGAAGAAGTGCCCGGTCGAATGCTCTTTTTGCTACGAACTCGACCATTCCTACCGCGAAACCCAGGACCCGCCGAAAACCACGCAGGATGATTGGGAGTTCATCCTCAATTACATCAATGCCAAGCCCACGGACCCCATGCAATATTGGTGTTTGGGGGGGAATGAATACATGGAATGGACCGATCTGTTCCTCCACCCCAAGGCCATGGAATGGGTTGAAGATTTTCTGAAGTACACCGACAAGAACATTCAATTTTTCACGGTGGGGTTTGTCCACGTGCCGAAGATTCATCAGTTGGCGGCACAATATCCCGGGCGGATCAATTTCGAATTGTCGGTCATTACCCTGAGCCAATACCGGCAACAGATGATGCCGCATGCCCCGTCCGTGCGGCACCTGATGAAAGTGCTGGACGGCCCTTCGGTGTCGTCGGCCAATTTTTACGCGTTCGACGAACATACCATGTCCAAGGACGCGAAGGAGATTTCGAAAATCAATCAAAAATGCGTGTTGTGGATGGGCTGTCTCACGCCCGTGGGCGGCCTCAAAGAAGAGACGGCCAATCTCATGCGGCAGGGGCGGAAAGCACTGGGCATTGAAGCCGAACGGATTTATGACGCCGGGTTGCCGAATCTGACCACGATTCACACCGAAGCCTACGTGACGGCGTTTCTCAATCGAAAGCGAATCGTGAGTGCGTTCGATGCCTTGGAACTGGAGAAGAAAGATACGGTCGTGATGGCCGGGAGCGTCCATAAGATTCTGAACATGTATCGAAAGAACCGTGCCCGCTTCCTGTTTGTGCCGAATGCGACGCTCGGCGGAGATTCCGATTGTACCGTGCTGCTGACGTTTGACGACATTCGCGAACGGCTGACCGATCAGAAACGATTGCACGTCCCCAAATGCATCATGGAATCGGGACGGGGGACGAACATGGATATCAAGGGGGTGACCTTGGCCGAATTTACGAAAAAAACCGGGGTGAAGGTCAAGATCCTCCATAAAATCGATACCAAATTCGCCAATTCACGATTATACCGAAACGGGACCCTGCAAAATTTTGTGGAAGATTACGTTCGGAATCCCTGGGCTGCTGAGTATGAAGCCTTACCGTGCAGCGCGTAACGTGGTGACGACCCTCGTGGTTTCGGATTCCATCGTTCGGCAAGGGACGTCGCTTCCGGTTCCCTCCGTATGACGACTCCCACTCGATCTCTCCAATTCTACAAGGCGGACGTCTTTGCGGAACAGCCGTTCGGCGGCAATCCCGTCGCCGTGATTCCCGATGCGACGGACTTAACCGAGCACGAATTTCAGCAGATTGCCCGTGAGATGAATCTCTCGGAGACCGTCTTTGTGGTGCCGCCGACGGACCCGGCGGCAATCGCCAAACTCCGCATCTTTACCCCCATCCAGGAAATACCTTTCGCCGGCCATCCGGTGATCGGCACCTTTTTCGTGCTCAGTTCGTTACAAAAAGTTCCCTTGCCGCAACCGGTGACGCGGTACCTCTTCGAATGCAACATCGGCCTCTTTCCCGTCGAAGTGTACGTGGTGGACGGGCAGGTGGATAGTGTCGTGATGTCCCAGCCGAAGCCGCAATTTTTAGGAACGGTCGACGGCATGCAGGACCTCTACGAAGTCAGCCGGGCCTTGGGGCTGAACAAGACCGCCATTGCGGAAACCCATCTGCCCATCGAAGTGGTCTCGACCGGCTTGCCGGTCGCCATTGTCCCGGTCCGGACCCTGACCGCCGTGAAATCGATTGGACCCGACCCGACGGGTATCAAGGAAGTCTGCGAGAAACTCGGCGCCAGCGGCATCATGGTGTTTACGACGGTGACCGTTGAAGAATGGGCGCACGTGCATACGCGCATGTTCGCGGCACCCATCGGGATATGGGAGGACCCGGCCACGGGAAGCGCCAGCGGAGCACTTGGCGCCTATCTCGTCAAAAACGGAGTCGTGGACGTCGGCCCGACCACTGAGGTCTTCATGGAACAAGGGTATGAAATCGATCGGCCCTCACGGATTACGGTCCAGGTGTTTTCCGATGACGACGCCATTCAAGAGATCAAGGTAGGGGGGCAAGCCGTCATGGTAGCGGAAGGAAAGCTCCTGTTCTAGGCAGAAATTGTCGGATTACGCTACGCCTGTCCTGAGCGAAGTCGAAGGGCTAATCCGACCTGCTCGCTGTTGTTTTCTCCCCTTTGTAAGGGGAGGTCAGGTGGGGTAGAGAAGACCATGAAAGCAGTCACCTTCCATCAGCACGGCGGCCCGGAAAAACTCACTCTCGAAGACGTTTCACCCCCGGTTCTGGAGGCCGAGGAAGTCCTGGTTCGGGTCAAAGCCTGCGCGCTCAATCATCTGGATATTTGGGTCCGTCAGGGGATCCCCGGTTACACGATCCCGCTTCCGCATATTTCCGGGTGCGACGTGAGTGGCGTGGTGGAACGGATCGGGGAGGGCACGGATGAGTCACATCCGATCGGACAACCCGTTGTCGTTTCCCCGGGCATCAGTTGTTGGCAGTGCAAGTCTTGCCTGGCCGGAAAGGATAATTTTTGCCCGACGTACCATCTCCTGGGCGCCGGGGTTCACGGTGGCTATGCGGAATACGTCAAGGTCCCCGCGAGAAACCTCCTGCCGATGCCGCCCGGGTTGACCTTTGAACAAGCCGCAGCTTACCCACTGGTGTCGGTGACGGCTTGGCACATGGTGAAAACCCTGGCCGACGTTCAACCCGGGGAAACCGTGCTGGTGATGGGAGCCGGGAGTGGCGTCGGCAGCATGGCAATCCAACTCGCCCGCCTGCTTGAAGCACGGGTGATCAGCACGGTCGGAACGGACGACAAAATCGAAAAAGCCCAAGCGATCGGGGCGGAACTGGTAATCAATCATGCCAAAGAGGACGTGACCCAACGCGTCCACGCGTTCACCGGCGGTCGCGGCGTGGACGTGGTCATCGAGCATATCGGTCAGGCAGTATGGGACCAGTGCCTGCGATCGTTGGCGCGTGGAGGCCGGTTGGTCACCTGCGGAGCGACGTCCGGACCGGAGAATCTCCTGGATGCGCGATACGTCTATTCCCGGCAATTGACGATCAGGGGATCCTACATGGGCACTCGAGCCGAACTCCTGGAAGCCGGCCGTTTCATCGAGGCAGGGGACGTCAGGCCGGTCGTGGATTCGGTCTTCCCGTTGTCCGAAGCCCGCCAGGCTCAGGAACGGATGCTCGTCCGCAAGATGTTCGGAAAAATCATCCTCGTGCCCTAAGCCAGCGAACGCTGCCACGCAAGCTATCGTCTTGACCATTCCTTTCTGTCATCCCTGTATGTGTTCAGTCTTTCGTTGACGGAATGAGGGGCTGACCGCACCATCATGGTCATTCCGAGGGTAGCGAGGAATCTGCTTTTTGCCTTTGTCTGTCATCCCCGACTCGATCGGGGATCCAGCGTCGTTCTCTTCGCAACGGAAGAATGGAAGGAAAGGCAAAGACACTGGATCCTCGATTAAGAATGTCGAGGATGACAGCAAGAGGAAAGACAGAGTGAGTAGGTTGGATTAGCCCTTCGACTACGCTCAGGACAGGCGGAGCGTAATCCGACTCGGGCTGGCCTCGTCGCACCGGGAGGCTGTCAGGTTACGCTTCGCTAACCTGACCTACGAAGTCTACGTTACTTCCGCATTTCCCCGACAATGTGCGGGAGTTCGGGAAGGATCAGGGCCTCCATGGCCAAACGCACCGCTCCGCTCGAACCGGGAATCGAGAAAAGTACTTTCCCCTGATACAGCCCGGCCGTGGCACGGCTCAGCATTGCGGACGAGCTGATGTCTTTGTAGGACAGGTAACGAAAGAGTTCGCCGAACCCCGGCAATCGCTTGTCCAGGAGGCTGTCCACGGCTTCAAACGTGGAGTCGCGCCGGGAAATGCCGGTGCCGCCATTGATGATCAGGGCTTCGAGTCCCGGCTGCTCTCCCAATTGCCGGACCAGTTCCCGGACTTCGACCGGCTCATCTTTCACCACGTGATAGGCGCCGATGCGATGCCCTTCTTGCGTGAGCAATTCTTGAATGAGCTGCCCGCTTTTATCGGTTTCCGGTGTCCGGGTATCGCTGCACGTAATGATGCCGCACTCAATGGAAACGGGCCCTCGGGCCTTGTGTTCGTCAGGGGGAGGCTGCTGTCCGGGTTCGTGCACGTGAGGGCGGTGATGGGCAGACATGATGGGTAGAGCAGGGTTGACGCAACCCTAGCCTGGTGAGAAATCCGGGCTAGGTCCAAATGGAATCGGGATTGCATTGAGCCACGGGTGTTCCTTTTTTGATGTGTTCATCGAGGATCAAGGGCACGTGTTCTTCTTTGACCTGGGAGTACCAGACGCCGTCCGGGTACACGACCACGGTGGGGCCTTGCTCACAGGGACCGAGGCAGGTACTTCCGGTCACGAGCACTTCCCCCGGTTGAAATCCCCGTTCCATCAGACCCATGTTGAGATTCATCAGGATATTTTGAGAGCCTGCCGCGCCACACGAAGGTTTCGGGTGACCCGGCGGCCTGGTGTTGGTGCACACGACAATATGATATTTCGGTTTGGGCATGACGACTCCTTTCGATAGAGTGATACGAAAATAACCTCCTTCTGTCATTCCCGACAGTAGTAATCGGGAATCCAGTGTCTTTCTCTTCCTTGTTCCTCTTTATATGACGAACTGAACAGCGTGAGTGAGGTCATTGATGGTACGAGGGGCTATTTCCGGGGTCGAAACAGTTCCCACAGGTCGAGACATTCTTCCGGCAAGCCCCAGTGCGTGACTCCTTTCCTGACGAAATCCAGGTAGTCATCCTTGACGCGGAATTTGCCGATAGGATTGGCCGCATGGGTGGTCACCAATTCTTTCTGATCGTCTTCCGTCATCACCGTCGCTTCCAGGTGCCGGAACGCCCCTTCCGGGACTTCCCCGTCAAAGGCATCCACGATCTTCAAATCTTCGTCGGTGAGTTCAAAGACCGCCCCCCACACGCGTTCTCCCGGTGACGGGGTGATGCTGGCCAAGCCGCATCGCCATTGTGAGGAAAAGCGCGGGAAGTGAATGGTATGGTCCGGAAGATAAGCCTTGAATAAAAACTTGTGTTCCGGGGCTCGTCTTTTCAACTGGGTCGGATGAAGGTTCTCGGCGTAAATAAAGAGTCGCATGCGTGATCAGCCTCGTATCGGTCAAGTGTGTGGATAAACATATCTTTCTATCATAAGCGCGCGTTTGCTTGTCAAGATGGATCAGGATGGAAGGCGGGTTAGGAACGTTGACGCAGAAATCCCAAAATTTTTTCCAGCCCCATTTCAAGCAAGGTTCCCCCGGTTTCATACGACTTGTTTTCTTCGGCATGCCGGTCCGCCCAATCCAGGGCAACAGGGAGGGGAATCAATCGTGCCGGGCCTCCGGTAAGCTTCGCCCACATCAGACTTAAGACCGTGGCGATGCGAAACGGCACGGAGACAGGTTTGACGGCAGGTTGCGTCATGTCCTGGCAGAACTCAGCCGGGGACGTCACAAGGTATTCCCGGCATGCTGCGGGCCGAAACTCGTAAATGCTGCACGATTCATCTTCGAGAAAGACACATGGCAGGCGTTGGGCGTAATAGGCTTGGTTGACGGGCTCCATATCCTCGTCGGACAACTGTGTGCGGGTTTCGGATAATTGCACGAGCCGGCCAAGGAGGCCTGCCTCGTCTAAAGTGTCCTTAACCTTGGAAAGACGATGAAGATAGCGGTCTCGTTGGGGTGCGGGCAATTGCTCGACCCGTTTCTTGAGAGTAAAGGCTTCCGGGGGAGAAACCGGGACCAGCACGCGGCAACAAGCGCCACACCCTTTTTTACAGGAAACCGTTTGCCCTGCCCGTTGGCGGTTCTCTTCTTCGAGTTTGAGGGCTTGTTCTCCCAAGGAACGCATCAAGGGAACAATATCCGACACCGGAATGAAACTTGTCGGCACGGAAATCTCGGCTTGGAGGTCGCCGGCAGGGGTGGGGAGAGAAAGACGAAAGGTATCAAGAGTTTTTGACGAACTCTGTTGCTTCGGCATGGGATGGCACCACGGATAGTCAGTTTTTCACTATAGCGCGATGTTCCGGCAGGGCACAAGGACTCTTGCCTCGGTTCAGGGGTTTGGCTTATTCTGCGCGCGATGACGATCTTTCAAAAAATACTGAACGGCGAGATACCGTGTCATAAAGTCTACGAAGACGAGCACGTGCTGGCCTTCCTGGATATCTATCCCTTATCTTACGGCCATACCCTGGTCATCCCGAAAGAGCCGGCTGAAACGTTGGATCAACTGTCGGATGAATCCGCCGCCGCCGTCGGTCGAGTGTTGCCGCGGCTGTGCCGTGCGGTGCGGAAGGCCACGGGGACCAGGCATTTTAACGTCCTGCAAAATAATGGCGCCCCGGCTCACCAGGCAGTGGGGCACGTGCACTTCCACATCATCCCGAAAGAAGATGATGGATCAGGCTTGGGCATAGGGTGGAACGTCAAGTCTCTCGACGAAGGCGCTACGCTGGCCGCGAAGATCGCCGCCTGCCTGGAACCCTGAACGCGTTATGACGAATCCGCTCTAGGCGCGGGAGCCTTTCCACTTCTCCGATTGCGTATTGTGTTGCGTGCCGGAGGAGTCGTGTGACTCTTGATGCGCACGAACCGACCGCTTATCTGAATAAAAACCCCGTTCATGTGGAATCCGTTGCCGTGAATTCGCACGTCCCCTATACTGGCCCAAACCTTGTGTTTGGAAGCCGAAGAACATGACGGACACTGCCGTAAGCCTGATTGCGCACCCCATAGGTTTTATCACGGGCGCGATTCTCTACGCCATGATTCTGGTCCTGGTGTTGCAGACGCCCCGGACATCCGTCTCGCGAAACGTGGAAGGGGGGCGGGTGACGCCGTTAAGGCGCTTGTCGCTGTGGACCGCCATATTGGGGTTGCTATGGAACGTGGGCGGGCTGGCTTCGTTTCTTCTTCCGGCCGTGGCGCCCGATTGGCTGAAACACGTTCTGCAAGTGACGGCGCTGTCCGCCCTGGGGTTTCTCCCGGCCGTGGTGGTGCATTCCTTTCTGCAATCCGGCATGCGTCAAGGCGGCAGGTGGAACCGGCACATCCTGCTCGCGGGGGCGTATGCGTTAAGCGCCGGAGCAGGAGTGTTCAATGCTCTGGCCGTCATACCGGGGACAACCGTCGTTGCGGTCGAGGCGGTGATTCTGTTGGCCATGGGCTTTGTCCTGCTGCTTGTGGTCGTGCTGGCCGATACCGTCCGGCGGCAAGGGTGGGATCACCACGCCGGGGTTGTGACGCTGGCCGCGATTGCCGCGGCTGCGATACCGTTCAGCCACCATCAATCCGGCGAATATGTGTGGTGGGTGGAGTTGATCGGGCACCACGCTTCATTGCCTTTGGCCTTAGCCATTTTGTATCAGGACTTCCGTTTTGCCTTCGGAGACATCTTTTTGAAGCGCGCGCTCTCGCTCATTGGCTTGGTCGGCATGGCGACGGGGCTTTACGTGGGGCTGGGGGGAGGGTACTTCGCGTCTCGTTCGGAGCAGCCGAGCCCGTTCATGGACGGAACCCTGATCGGGTTGTGGATCGGGACGGCGTTGCTCTATCCCTATTTATCTCGAGGGGTGTCATGGGTCGTCGATACGGTGGTCTTACGACGACCGGATTACGAAAAATTCCGACAAGACGTGGCGCAGGAAATTATGCGAAGAGACACGCCGGAAGCCATTCTGGAGCGATGTTGTGCGATGCTGAAACATGTGCTTTTCACGGAGGAGATCGAATGGTCTTCCGTGGGGCCGCAGGAATGGAAGCGCGAAGGGCCACCGTATCGTTCCCTGGTCTCGTCGAGAGAGCCGATCGCGACACGTGAAGCCTCCGACGTCATCGTGGATATCCCGACAGTCGATCCTCCCCAATATTTCATCAGGATCGGGCCGCTCCTGCATGGGCGGAGGCTCTTATCGGATGACTTGTATCACCTGGAATTACTGGCGAATCTGCTTTCCCGACGTATTACGACGGTGAGGGTCACACATGAACGCTGTGCGCAAGCCTTTAGGGAACAGGAAGTACAGAAGTTGGCGACCGAATCGGAATTGCGGGCTTTGCGCGCGCAATTGCATCCCCATTTCCTCTTCAATGCCCTCACCACGATCGGCTATTTGATAGAGACGTCTCCGGCAAAGGCCGTTGACACGCTCATGCGATTGACCGACCTCTTGCGAAGCGTGTTAATGCGGTTGGACAAAGAATTTACGACCGTAGGGCACGAAATGGATTTAATACAGGCCTATTTGGATATTGAGCAGATGCGTTTCGAAGATCGGTTGACGGTCCATATCGAGATTCCGGAGTCGGTACGTGAAGTGCCGATCCCCGTGTTGATCGTACAACCCTTGGTCGAGAACGCCGTCAAGCACGGCGTTCAGCCCTCGGCCGGCGGGGGACAGGTCCGGATTACGGCCTGGATTGAGGAAGCGGGCGATGGCCGGGAACGGCGTCCCTCCCCGCTGCTGCACCTTCAGGTATGGGATACGGGGGGCGGAGCGGGGCCAGTCCGCAATGGGAATGACCGGGGAACCGGGCTGGGGCTGTCCAATATCAAACAACGGTTGTCGCTGCACTATGACGAACGCGCAACGGTAGACATCAACAGTAGCCCGGAGCATGGAACGGTCGTGAACCTCCTGCTTCCACTTGACGGTCATGAGGCGACGCGCGCCTCATCGCTTCACCAGGGACATGGAGAGCGACTGGCATGAGCATGACGTTACGTGTGATCGTGGCTGATGATGAACGTCCGGCGAGGCAATTTCTTGTGACCATGCTGCGATCATTTGACGATGTCGATATTGTGGGGGAAGCCCAAACCGGCACAGAGGCCATTCGATTGATTGAACACACGCAACCCGATCTGGCCTTACTCGATTTGCAAATGCCGGAGATGGATGGGCTGTCCATCGTCCGATCCTTGCGCCACGGGCGAATCCCGCTGGTGGCCTTTGTCACGGCGTTTGATGAGTACGCCGTAAGTGCCTTTGAAATTGAAGCGTTGGATTACCTTCTCAAACCCGTTGATCGAGACCGCCTCCGCAAAACGATCGATCGTGCCCATGAACGACTCGAACGGGATGCCTTGGCAGAGCAGGAACCCTTCGACTCTGCTTCCTTCGACTTCGCTCAGGACAGGCAGGGCAGGCGTGACAAGCAGCCCGGACCGGCGGATCGTCCAATGCCGGCGCTTGCGGGGCAGTATATCGACCGGTTTCCCATTCGAAAACAGGACGATATTTATCTGTTACCCGTTCACCATATTGCCTCGGTGGTCTCGGAAGGGGAGTTGATGCACGTGACCACGCTTGGCAAGGAACGCTATACGATGAACTATCGCTTGAAAACATTGGAAGCCAAGCTGGACCCCAAGCGGTTTCTTCGAGTCGGTCGCGGAGCCTTGGTCAACGTCGAGGCCATCAGGAAGATCACTCCCATGCCGGGAGGATCCTATGTTGTGACCTTGACGAATACGCAACAAATACGAGTAAGCCGCAGTCAGTCTCGAGCACTCCGCGGCCATCTTCTGCGCGTGTAATGCGTGTTCTTCCTCCCTCTCCCCGAGAGAGAGCTGGGGTGAGGGGGAAGTAGAGCCTGCCGTTAAGTTCCCCTCCTTTGTAAGGAGGGGCAAGGGGAGGTAGAGCCGGGAGAAATGATACAGGATCATAAATTACTGGATTCCCGTTTCCGCGTGAATGGAGAAGGGTGAAGGAGGTTTGCAAGATGAAGCACGTCCGGATGGTTCTCGTGATGGCCGGTGCCTTGTTGGTCATGAGCCCCCCGTTTGTATGGAGCCAAGTCGGTGATTCCACCCATGGCCATGTCGACGATCCCACCCATAAGTTGGATCATTTGGAGGACGAACAGGTGGAGGTCCTGGAAACCGTGCACGTGCATGGACTCAGGCTGAACAAAGATCAACAGCTCGGTCCGGTTCCCAAGTACACCCCGTGGCCCACCATGCCGCCGGAGTTACAAGGAGAGGCTGTCGATGACTGGATGAAAGCCCGCATTCTCGTCAGCAAAACGGCGGAAACCACGCTCGTGGTTTTGGTGCCCGCGAAAAATCGCCGAATCAATCTGGCCGGAGTACAAGCGCTCAAACAATGGACGTTCGATCCCCAAATGAACGGGGACGATCCCATTGATGGAGAATTGACGGTCAGACTGCACTTCAGAACGCAAGAGAAGTAGCCCTCTATCCAAACTGTCATCCTCGACGCTCGTCCCCGACTTGATCGGGGATCCAGTCAAGTAGAGGATCCAGGGCTTTTCTTTTTTCTTCGTTCGTAAAGACAAAAGACACTGGATTCCCGATTACTAACGTCGGGAATGACAGATTCGGGTTATTTCCATGCCGTGACAAATCTCCCGCGATATGAGAGAGATCTTTTTTTCCATGCACACGGAGTGCAAGCAGGATGTGCGGACGGTATACCTTAACGTGCAGGCCGGACGTCGTCGTCGAGGAGTTTCGGCTCGAAGAAATCCCGGACTTCGAGCCTCGCTATAACGTGGCGCCCTCCCAATGGGTCGCCTGCGTGAGAGCGGGGTTCCGGGAACGGCAACGCGAAGCGATCATGCTGCGGTGGGGCTTAATCCCCTCGTGGGCCAGGGATCCCGCCATGGGGATGAAGCTCATCAATGCCAGGGCGGAAACCGTAGCGGAAAAGCCATCGTTTCAAAAGTCGTTTCGAGAACGTCGCTGTCTGGTGCCGGCGGACGGCTACTATGAATGGAAACGGGAAGGCGCAAGAAAGCAGCCCTACTATATTCGGTTGAAAAATGGGCGCCCGTTTGCGTTTGCCGGGCTGTGGAGTCGGTGGAATGGTGAAGATGGGAAGACCATAGAATCGTGCGCGATCCTCACCACCACGCCCAACGAACGTCTGGCCTCGATTCATGACCGGATGCCGGTCATTGTCCATCCCGGGGTGTATGAGCCGTGGCTCGATTCCGGGTTGCAGGATACGACTCGTCTTGTCCCGTTCCTGACGCCTTACCCCGCAGACGCCATGATCGCGGTTCCGGTCGGCAGGCGGGTCAATGATCCACGAGTGGATGACGCGCGGTGCCTCGAAGCTCTGGACGAACCGTCAAGAAGTGGGACTTGACCGCGCTGCCGTCCGGATAAATCGCCCTGCAGTTCTGATGAGGAAACGCCGTGGCAACCATTTTATCACCAACGCCGTCAGCCGGCCTTGCCAGCCGATGGTGACCACGGGATGCTTGTTCCGTAACGCGGCCAGGGACACGTGCGCAACCTGGTCAGCCGTTTGCATGGGAAGACGGCCAGGGGGACGAAAGCCGGAAGATTCATGAAAATCGGTCTCCGTTTGTCCGGGGCAACAGGCTTGGATAAGCACGCCGGTCTCGCGCACTTCCTCGGCCAACGCTTCCGAAAACGACACCAAAAACGCCTTGGTGGCGGCATATTCCGCGAAATACGGAATGGGGAGCAGCCCGACGATGGAGGCCACGTTGATAATGGTCCCGGAGCCGCGCTCGATCATCCCCGGCAGAAACAACCGGATACTTTCCACCACGGTTTGAACGTGCAAATGAAGCATCTCCCGGATGCGCGGCAGTGAGTGAGAGACGAATTCCCCGTACAATCCGAAGCCGGCGTTATTGATCAGCATATCCGGGGTCTGCCGGTATTGCCGGCTTTCCACGAATAATTGATGCGCGGCATCGGGTTGGGCCAGATCGGCGATGAACACGTGGGCTTGAATGCGGTGGTTCGTCTCGAGTTCACGGGAAAGGTGTGTGAGCCGCGTTTCGTCACGGGAGACCAGCAACAGGTCATAGCCCCGGTTTGCGAGGAGGCGGGCATATTCAGCCCCGATCCCTCGTGAGGCTCCGGTCAGAACGGCAAAAGGATTGACGTGTGTTCGTTCGATGACGGGAGACCCGTGGTCAGGGTTCGTCATGGTTCTTCTGTCCGGCTAAGGGGCGGCGGTAGCGTTCCAGTTGTCTCGCTGGGCTTGAGCGTGGGCGGCATCCTGGTACACCACGCGAATGATGATATTGCCGAACGGGCGCCGCACGACCTTCAACAGCACAAAGCCCTCCGCAAACCCAATCACCAACTCTTGGGCGTGCCCCTCTTGAAAGTCCGCCTGTTCCTGGTTGGTGGGGTCGTGCTGAATGGGGTATTGCGAGGCCAATACCTCAAATAATTCCAGGAACCATTCCTGCGTATAGGTGCCCATTTCAATATCGATGTGACTCAGGGTGGCCGGCGGGGCCCCGGCGGGCGCGTCCTGGCCATTCCGGACGGGCCCATAGCCTAAGGTGAAGTAGCGATTTTTTCCCAAGAGGTCATACAGGCATTCGGTCTGACTCGAGCAATCCGCCAAGGCCCCGACTTCGGCGGGGGTCATGCCGAATTGCAACGTCCCGACGCCCTGAAGCGGGGCGGCCTGAAGTGAGGTAGCCAAAGCCAGCAGGCTCACCAGGCTGAGGGTGGCGAGAGGCAGGAAGGCGGTCGGTCTCACACGCTGGGTCATGGGTACAACTCCTTTGAAAGTGACTGGAGACCTCATCATGCTCCGTACGACAAAGAAAAAACAACTCTCTTCTGTCATTCCCGATAAAAAAGAACTGGATCCCCGATTAAGGATGTCGGGGACAAGTGTCGAGGATGACAGAAAGGAGACGGTGAAAAGTCTCAACGCCTGTCCTGAGCGCAGTCGAAGGGAATGAGTGAACACATGCAAGGATGACAGGGGGAGGGCATGTCCCCGACCTATAGCGGAGATCGCGCGGCTGTAAAGACAAGAAGGGAAGCAGGCGCGCCCCCTTAACAAGGAGGAGGAATGAAAGAGGGCGCCTGCCGGGCAGGTGGCATCATACTAGAAGGTTTTATACTCGAGCCACTTGCCGTTGAGGGTAATCTTGCAACGATCTTCTCCCTGACTTCCCTTGACCTTTTCCATATCGAGTGAGAAATCAATGGCGCTCATGATGCCGTCTCCGAACATCTCATTGGCCATATCCCGCAAGGCATCGCCATAGACGCCGATGACCTCGAGCAGTCGATATTTGAACGGATCACTCATGTTGGGAAAATCATCCCGCACCGGAAACCGGCTCAAGCTGGCGGTGGATTCCTGATCCAGGCCCAACAGTTTTCCGACGGTCGCCGCTTCCTTCGGCGTCAACCGATGATTGCCGGTTAAGGCGGCGGCCACGAAGGTCGGACTCTTTTTTACCGCTTTCGCGACGTCGGCAATCTTAATGTTTTTCTTCAGACGTTTGGCCTTTATGGCAGCTTTCGCATCGTCCATGATGATCGCTCCTTTCTAGTGTGATGCTGTGGTTTCATACTCTTTTGTCGCCTGATCACGGAAATTAATCTCGACGGGGCCGGACCGTTCCGCTGCATCCCCGCTCTCACCCTCTTGGCCGTGCGAGGCGTGGCGGACGAGAAAATGAATGATGTGGTTTCTGATCTTGTAATAATGTTCGTCTTCGATAATCGTTTCCCGTGACCGCGGCCGGGGGATGGTCACGTCCACGATTTCCGCAATCCGTGCCGAGGGGCCGTTGGTCATAAGCATGATGCGATCGGAGAGCAGGATGGCCTCATCCACGTCATGCGTCACCATGAAGACCGTGTTGCGGGTGGCATTCCACATCTGCACCAGTTCCTCTTGAATCACGCCCCTGGTCAACGCGTCGATTTGCGCAAACGGTTCGTCCAGCAAGAGGACCTTCGGTTCAATGGAAAACGCGCGAGCCAGCCCGACCCGTTGTTTCATTCCTCCGGACAAGGCCGTGGGCTTTTTGGTTTCGGCCCCTTGCAGGCCGACCAACGTGATGTATTTCTGGACGTGCGCTTTGATCTCTTGCGAACTCCAGGTGGGATAGGCCGAACGGACGGCGAGGGCGATGTTCTGATAGACCGTCATCCATGGCATCAACGCGAAATTTTGAAACACCACCATCCGATCCAATCCCGGACCCGTGACTTCCTGTCCGTTCAGAATGGCTCCGCCTTCGGTTGGCGTTTCCAACCCGGCGATGATATTGAGTAGCGTACTCTTTCCGCACCCGGAATGCCCGATCACGGTGACGAATTCACCTTTGTGCACTTTGACCGTGACGTCTTCGAAGATGCAGACGTCGCCATCCCCGGAATGACTCGGGAAATACTTGCTCATATGATCGATAGAGAGAAAAGACATAAGGTTACTCCCGATAGGTGACCAAACCGGCCAATTTATTAAATCCCGAATCCAAGACCACACCGACGGTCCCCACCACCAGGATGGCGAAGATGACGCCGGCAATATCCAGGTTGTTCCATTCAATCCAACTCAGGTAGCCCACGCCCAGTTCCCCGAGCAACATCTCCGCCGGCACCACGGCGACCAGCGCACTCCCGAACGAAATGCGGAGGCCGTTCACGATGGTCGGCGCGGCTCCGGGAAGAATCACCTTGTAAAGCCGCTTGAACCACGACAACTGAAGAATGTCGGCCACCTGCAAATATTCCTTCCGAAGGGAGTTCACGCCGAAGGCGGTGGTGGCCAGGGTCGGCCAGACCGCGGCCATGAACACCACCAGGATCGCCGTCCATTTCGGATCCTTGACCGTGTACAGGAGCAAGGGCATCCAGGCTAGAGGCGAGATGGGCTTCAGGATTTGAATGAACGGGTTCAGCGCGCGAAACAACATCTGGTTCAATCCCAAAATAATCCCCACCAGAATCGCCACCACGGAGGCGGTCAGGAACCCCACGGAAAATCGCGAAACCGTATAGCCCACCAAAAACGCGATCCCGTGATCATTGGTCCCTTTAATCACAAAGGCCTCGTTCAATTCGACCCAGGCTTTCTCCATCACCGTCATGGGACCCGGCACACCTTTGACTTTTTCCTTTTCCGGATTCCAGACGTATTGGCCGTCGTCGGTTTGCATGATATCGCCGTTGAACTCCATGACCAGCAATTCCTCGTCCGTCTTGCCCGTGGGATCGAACGGGGGACTGATCGTGGCGACGTGCCACGCGAACAGAAAAATCCCGAGGAAAAAAATGGAGATGAAAAACGGATGCTGTGTAGACTTGATGCCCATTGTTATTCCAATCTGTGTTCATTGAGCCCAACACCCTCTCCCCCGGGACGGAGAGGGCTGGGGTGAGGGGGCTTCCGGCTACGCCATGCTGTGAATGGGAAAACTCTTCACATAGGCTTCCGGCTTCATGGGATCGAACGTCTTGCCCATAATGACGTGCGGCGTCATGGTCTTGGCATGCGTGGGATAGCCCAGGCTCTTGGCCACCTTGTCGCACTCCGCCGCGAGATAGACCTGTTCCGCGACCTTTTGATAATTCACGTCCTCTTTCAAATGGCCCCAGCGCCGCATTTGCGTCAGGATCCAGACGGCCATGGAATGCCAGGGATACGGATCGAAATCGATGCGACTCGGCACCTTCTGAATCCCGCCCAACCCATCGGCGAACGTTCCGGTCAGCACCTGTTCCAGGACGATTCTCGGCTGGTTCAGGTAATTCGCCGGGGCGATGGCCTTGGCGATTTCCTTCCGGTTGGCCGGGTTCGATGCGTAATGGGTGGCATCGACAATCGCCTTGAACAACGCGAGGAACGTATTCGGATGCGTCGTCGCGAATTCCTGTGAGATCGCAAACGCGCAGCACGGATGTTTGTCCCAAATGTCCTTCGAGAGTTTGTAGATAAAACCGACGTTCTCATACACCGCGCGTTGATTAAAGGGATCAGGGGCCAGATAACCGTCGACGTTTCCGGCCTTGAGGTTGGCGACCATTTCCGGGGGCGGCACCACGCGGATCTGGACGTCCTTGTCAGGATGCACGCCGCCGTCGGCCAGGAAGTAGCGCAACAGGTAATTGTGCATGGAATAATCAAAGGGCACGCAAAAGCGAAACCCCTTCATATCCGCGGCCGTTTTCACGCCTTGATGTTTGTTGTGCAGGGTAATGGCTTGCCCATTGATATTTTCCACGGCGGGCATATAGAACGGGACCTGCGGCGATCCCGCGCCCAGGGTGATGGCCAAGGGCATAGGCGAGAGCATATGCGCGGCGTCCACGTCCTTGTTGATCGCCCAATCCCGGACCATGGCCCACCCCGCCGCCCGTTTGACTTTGGCGTTCAAGCCATGCTTGCTGTAGAACCCCATGGGCTCGGCCATGATAATCGGCGTGGCACAGGTAATGGGAATAAACCCGATCCCGAGATCCGTTTTTTCCGGTTTGCCTACGGGATCCGCGGCCAATGCCTGCAATTGGGAAAGAGGAAGAAACTCGCTGATCAGGCCGATTAACGCCGCGCTGCCGACACCGGCAAGCAGTTGTCGTCGATTCGGACCGCTTGCCTGCAGCACGGCCTTCGTCACGGCGACTTCGAGTGTCTTGGAGAGGTACTCCTCAGAAGTCAGGGTTTCCTCTCGATTGCTGTCATCCCCGACATTTTTAATCGGGGATCCAAAGTTTTCAGTATGATGAATGGTGTGTGCCATGGCTCCTCCTGAGAGTGCAAAAATGTGAATGTGTTGACTGTGTTTTTCCCCTGACCACGAAAACGCAAAAAAAAACGCCAGGCCAAGAGTTCTGCAAAACTCTCAGGCCTGGCGTCATTGCCAGAACTATTCTGACGTCTATGTCATGCTACGGGACTTCTAACCGTACCCTACCGTCTCTATAAAAATAAAAAAGATAAGCAAAAACGATGCCACCTTCTGTTAGATAATCAACTATTGAATATCGTTGAAGTTTAACGAAATGAACACCGCGCATCTTTGTCGGAGTCACGACATCTTTGTCCGAAGCCGACAATTTTGTCAGGTTTTGAACAAGGCAAATGCCATAAGCCGTGACTCCCGTCTGATGTCCCTCTTTCGTAAGGAGGGGTGAGGGGAAATGGGCAACGAATGACTGAACCTTTACAATCCCCGACGCTTGTCCCTGACGTTCTTAATCGGGGATCCAGTCAAGGAAGGGATCCAGCATCTTTGTCTTTTGCTGTTTTTTCCCTCTCCCTCAGGGAGAGGGAAGGGCGAGGGGGCATGAGGCATGCCCCGGACTTGATCCGGGGGTTAGGGTGAGAGGGCTCCCCTCACCCTAACCAACCGACCGGCTCAGGCGCGCACCAAGAACAGGCAACAGGCACGCACCACCCCCCAAATCAACCGGCCGGCCCGGACGCGGACCAACCCCAAGCACGAACCACCCTCATCGGCCGTCTTTATCAAACGAAACATAGACATCGCACAGCCCGCGCACGAACTGCAGCAACACTCTTCGTAGGGTGGTGGGCAGTTGGCGAACATCGTGCAGCAGCGCTCGTTCCTCGCCGGTGGGGGCGGGAAAGTCGGGGGCCGGCGGCATCGCCGCGGTCCCTCGCACACGGGAGAGGGCGAAGAAAGTCGGCAATTTAATGTTTTTGCTGAAGCCGTGTTCCCACTGATTGACAGCAGAAGCCGAGATGCGGAGCGCCCTGGCGACGTCCGGTTGAGAGAAGCCCGCCTCTTCCCGGGCAGCACGAATTCTCTCGGTCAAGGTGTTCATGAAAAGATAAAACCTCCTAATTACCTTTTGTCCACCCACCCACCCAGGTCCGCAACGGCCCGCCCGGCGGCGTTACGCCAGTGACCGTTGTTGGGCGACCTGATCCATGATCCAGTTCCGGAAAACCTGCACCTCAGGCCGACTCCGGGCGCCCGGCGCCGTCACCAGGAAATACCGGGCGGGCGCGGCGATAGACGTCTGGGACAGGGCCACCAGTTGTCCCCGTTCGAGTTCGCGCGCGATCATCGCTGCATGTCCCAGGGCCACGCCCATGCCATTGATGGCGGCTTGAATCATCATGCTGTAAAGCCGGAAGCCCGACGCTGTCGACAGATCCGGTGGCGGCTCGCCGTGACTGGCGAACCAGTGGCCCCAGTAGGCGCTCCATTCGAGGTCGTAGAGCAGCGGCCAACGGCGCAGGTTGCCCGGTTTGGTCAGCCGTCCCGCGCCGCCCGGAGGGCGGGACTGCAAACGGGCAACAGCGTCTCGGCGAACAGCGTCTCAGCGTCCAAGCCGTCCGCGACCGTCTCGGTGAACGCGATCCAAACGTCGAAGTCCCGTCGGTGGGGGTCAACCTTGCGATGATCGGTTTCCAATTCGATGGCGATCTCGGAGTGGCCTGTATTGAAATGCGCGAGCCGCGGCATGAGCCATTGCTCCGCCACGACCTCAACTGCGACCACCTTCAGGAGCGTGTGCCCGTGGCGGCTCCGGTCGTGTTGGGTGACATGGTAGATATCGGCGAAGATGCGCTGGATATGCGTCAGGTACGCGCGCCCGTCCGAGGTGAGGCGTACGCCGCGCGATTGGCGCGTAAACAACGGATAGCCGAGATAGGCTTCCAGCATCTTCACGCGATAAGCCACGGCAGACTGCGTGTAGCAAAGTTCCTCGGCAGCCTTGGTGAAACTTTCGTGGCGGGCGGCCGCCTCAAAGAAGCGAAGACAGTCAAGGGGGGGAAGCGACCGCATACACTGTATAGCCGATCAAAAATGTGACCTGTGGTCCCCCAGCCCACCATCCTGGTTTACAGAATGGGGTGGGGGCGGGGGTTGAGAGACAGACCGCCTTCACCCCGCTGGGGGGTAGGGGCAGATGACGGCCGCGAGAAGGCCTGAGGGCCCTTGGAGCCCGGCTGCCAATCCACGCATGGGAACGCTTCGGTCGAAGTCCTCCGCGAGCCGTCACGCACACAATCTCCTCGAAAGAATAGCCAGCCTGACGCCCGTCATTCAAGCTAAAAATATTTGTTCACAGGCCTCATGCATTTGTCCCTGTGTGCCGTGGGACGGGCGTGGGCGGGCGCCATCGCCGACCGCGCCGATGTCTCCCATGCCACTAAATTTTAGCTGATCCCAAGAACTTTCCGTTTGTCTTCTGAGAGCCCGCTACCTACTGTTGCACGTGTTGTTGTCTGATTTATGAAGTGAGGGGGACGGACAACAGCCTGCTGTTCGGGTTCAACGGGGTATATCGACTGGGTAGTGTCCTAATTTGAAATCGGTTCATCACCTTCGTCTTCTTGGAACAAGCGCTCCGTCTCAGGGGATAGATTTGGCCCTCGCCCTCCGCGAGGATTTCTCTTCCATCTCCACAGGCAACCCGTCGTCAGGTCAGTTTTGGAGACGGGAGGGCCGACTATTTGTGGTCGGGTGGCTTTTCCCATCTTTCACATTCCATAAGAGGTGCACTATGCGGAATTTACTCTATGGCATGATCGCGCTCAGTGTGGATTGCTTCCAAGCCGCCAAGTGTACGCCAGCGACCGATGAATTTGCCTCATCTTTACCCCGGAGAACCTCGGTGCGATCCCGCGTGATGCAGCGATACGGAGCCGCGGCAGCCGGCAAGGCGTCCCGTTA
This sequence comes from Nitrospirales bacterium, assembly GCA_020027535.1. Lineage (GTDB taxonomy): Bacteria > Nitrospirota > Nitrospiria > Nitrospirales > UBA8639 > Bin75. The sequence continues at coordinate 1,454 of JAHRAK010000067.1, read as the reverse complement.
GTGGAATATTCCGGAACCTCGAATGCCGTGCTGGAATTTGGGGGCCTTCAACGGCCCGCCTCCGTCGATTACCGGACGCTCGGCGGCTGGATGGACTACAATTTCTTTATGGTCAATCTGTGGGAACTTGACGGAACAGGCTGACAACTCTGGAATGGGGCGTCGGTAGGCGTCGAATCTGGCTCGAATCCCGTCTCCGGCTCGGCGATTTGGACCGGGGCCATGATCGGTCGGTTGAGCGACCCTGTTGAGGTTGAAAAACCAGGCTCTCTCGTTCTCGGAGATTCGCGTCTCACCTTTGACTTTGCCCGGAATGACATCGACGTGGCCTTCACGGGGATCCGCTCGGACAACAACGAAGCCTATGCCGACATCACCTGGAACAACATTCCTGTACAGAATGGGGCGTTTTACGGCCCTGGGCACGAAGAGGTGGGCGGGGATCTTCGAGCGCAACAACCTCATCGGGGCGTTTGGGGCGAGTCGGCAGTAAAGGAAGCCGGGACGAGGCGGTCACGAATACGGGTTTCCTTGAGACAGCCGGAGGAACCCGTGCAATCTTAACCAGGGCCTTTTACGGGGCCACGGAGCGGTTTGAATAAGTCAGGCCTTCCAAGGGGTGGGGTTTCGCCTACCCCTCATACTTAAAATCGGGAGGTGTCGGCGCGGCAGGAGATAGGGTCGTCCGACACCGAATACGTGGGCTTTCTCAATTTGGGCATCTCGTTTTAAAGCACAAGACCTGTTTTCCATGGTCATTCGTCGATAGCGAGGTCAGCGTGAGCGGTGGGGCGACCGCGTTATTGTCCGGGACTTATCAAGCTTCGATGCCACGAACAGGAGGGAAAAATTGGAACCAGACGAGGAAAAATTAGCACCCGCATTACGTTTGATGCAGAGGTATCAAATCCACATCTCGCTCACTGCCACCTACAGCCCAAAACACTTCACACAGGGTCGAAAATAATTCTTCCTGGCCTCCTCCTCCGTGGTGGTGACCCACAGCACGTGAGGCCGGTTCCTGTCGCTTTTACACGGAAACGTGGGACAATGAAACGTGAGGCCCCGGCGTTCACTGGTGCAGTTTGTCACCGGGTCAGGAGGATGCTCATGGCCAAGAACACAGCGCATCACAAGTCACTATAAAAGGGGATGTATCCATTTAACTTGACGGGCCGTCCATGTAACCCTGCGCCGGATCGTTTGCATCCGCACTCGGCAGTTCGAGCTCGGCACGCCTCCTCTCGGTGGGCCGCTTCCCCCACCAAGGCTGTCATCCTGATCCGTCTGCCATGGGGGTTCGACGATTCGGCCAAAGGGTTTCTTTCGCTGCTCCATGCCGGTCCTCTTGTCGAGTGAACTGGAGACCTCCCTGAAATTTGAATCTCCGATGTTAGCAGAGGCGTTGTGAGCAAATTGTGTTGATTCCGTAAGACTTGTGAGGTTTTCGGGGC
>JAHRAK010000046.1 GCA_020027535.1 Nitrospirales bacterium | reverse complement strand
CGTGCCGTCCCAACCGGCATCCAGCTTGGTCCAGGTTGTGCCGTCGTTCCTGGACCGGAGTACCGTCCCGAATTCGCCGGCGATGAAGAGTGTTCCATCCGCAGCCTCGCGGATGGCGTAGAAGTGTGGTTCGTCCGGATCGATCTCGCGGGGCGACCAGTCGAGGCCGTGGTTCTCAGTGGCCAGAGCCATCCCGTAGGCGCCGACTGCGAGTCCCCTGCCGTTTCCGGCGATCCATATGTCGAGTAGCGGGGCGTCCAGTTCCGGGCTCGCCCGAACGACGGTCCAGGCTGCTCCGGGTTCGCGGCTCGCCAGAATCAGGGCGTCGTGCCCAATGGCGACGAGATTTCCGCCACCGGTTCCGGTTACGGCGGTCAGCATGCGCCGGGACGGTGCCGGAGCCTGCTGCCAGTTGCCAGCCGTACCGTGAACGATCAGACCACGCTCGCCGACCGCGACGAAGCCGCCTGGAATCGCGATGGCAGCGGTGATCAGGCCGCACTCCGGACAGACCACCATCGCCGCCGCCTCGTCAAGCGATTCGGCGCAGAGCAGGGATGGAGCGGTCGAGGCCGCAACCAGGAACAACCCAAGCGCCAGGGATCGAGAGAAGGGCAGGTTCATAAGCATCTTTCGGGTAAGGGCTTACGCTTTCTTTCCCCGAACGGTCTGTCCTGTTTAGCGGCGGCCGAGTTTGCGCAAAGCTTGTGGGGTGAACCCCTGGTGCTTCATCGGCACGTCGAACTCAACGATCGTATTCTCGACGGTGAGCCCGTTGACGATATAGCGTCCGTTCTGCACGTCGTATGCCGCTACCGTCGAGGTCCAGACCAACGGGACCTGGTAGAAATTGATCACGTGCCCCTCGCTCACTCGCCAGATCTGATCGCGTCCGTCATAGTGGTCCACGATGGCGACTTGCCAGCTATCCTCGTCGATATAGAAGGTGCGCCGGGCGTAGATGTGTCTGGTTCCTTCTTTCAGCCGTGCATCGACGACCCAGACCCGGTGCAACTCGTAGCGCGTCAGATCCGGATTCATGTGGCCGGGCATCAGGACGTCGTCGATGGGGTGGTCGCTGTGCAGCTTGTAGCTGTTATAGGGAATATAGAGTTCCTGTTTGCCTGCCAGCGTCCAGTTGTAACGGTCCGGTGCCCCGTTGAACATGTCGTGCTGATCGTTGGTGCGCTGGCCGTCTGATGCGATACCGGGGTTGTCATAGGCAATATTGGGCGCCCGGCGCACTCGCCGCCGGCCCGGATTGTAGGTCCATGCCTTGCGTGGCTCGGCCGCTTGGTTGAGCGTCTCGTGGACCAGCAGAAATTGCCCGGCGAGCCTCGGCGGAGACAGGATCTCCTGCAGGAAATAGGCGAGAATGTTGTCGATTGTCTCGGTCGTGGCACCGGGCTGATAATACTCCCACAGCACGTCCTCCTTGAGGACGACCATGACGTAGTTGCCATCGGCCGTTGGCGATGCTTGCCCGTTCGTCGCGCTCGATGTGTGGCCGCGGTAGCGCATCAGGTGGTTCCAGATCGCTTCGAGTCCGTTGTTCGGGATTGGAAAGGGGATGCCTTCGGCGGCGTTCCTCACTCCGTTGCCGTGCTCGGTCAGCGTTGCGGTCATCGCGTTGGCGATTGTCCGGTCATAGATATGCTGCGGCAGGGACGCGGAGCGCCGGCTGGGATAGACCGGCATCCGGAAGGTGTGTGGGTAGCGTTCAAAGAGCGCGGCCTGGCCCGGGGAAAGATGTGTTTCGTAGCGCCGGAAATTGTCGGCGGTGATGGTGAACAGCGGTTTGTCGTCCGCGAACGGGTCCGGAGGGCGCGCGCCCGGTTGGTAGTTGGCCGGCGGCTTGGTGATTCCGCCCCGCCACTCCGGGATGGAACCGGATTTGTTCCCGGCCATTGTGGCACCCAGCGGCGTCAGCTCCTTACCCAGCCTCGCCGCCTCGGCGGCTGTGACCTTCGCCGCCACCGGTGTGCTCGTGGTCAGTGCCACCAGCACCGTTGTCCAAATGATCCCTCGTGCGTTCATGAGTCTTCCTCCAACAGTCATCATGGAACGTTCTGCTTCAGAGTGACTTCGCATTCTCCGCTCAAATCTCAGCAATATTTCCGGTGGACGGCTTATCATCTGTCCCTCCGGTTCAGAAGGAATAGTTCACCGTGCTGGCCACGAAGTCGCGATCGTTCAAGAGATTGAACGCGCCGCCGTCGAACGAGTTGGTGTAGGACAAAATGGCCTGCCATGAAATCAGGTAGCTCGCCTCGATCGACAGCGTGAAGGATTTACGATCCTCGACGAAATTGCTGATCGGTGCCGGCGTCGTGCCGCTCACGTCGTGCGCGAACGAGATCTGCGGCGACAGGTTCACGGAGCCGATGGCGTTGTTGTAGGTTGTCCGCGCGACCATCCGGTAACCCCAGGAGAACGGATCGGCAAAGCCACCGTTCTGGGTCACCGGCTGAATGATGGGCGTAAAGATCGGGTTGCCGCTCGTCCACGTGCCCGGTCCATCGTAGCGAAGTGCCGATTTGTCCTCCATGTCCCGGACATAGGTGAACCCGGTCTCGACCAGGAACAGGGATTGATCGGCGCCGAACATGGGACCCGATACCTTTGAGATGGCGAACTGCGCCTGCAGCACGTCCTTGCGGCGAAAGCCGATGACCTCTTCCCCGGGAGCGAGAGGACCGGTCTGGCTCCGGCTGAACAACCTTCCCGCCCCTTGTAACTGTGCGAGTCCTTGCGCCTGTCGGCAAATCGCTAAATTCTGTGCGCAAGCAGCCGGATTTTGCAGCAGTGGCAACAGGGTCTGGGGCACGTGCACGAACCGGAGCGGCGACAAGGTGGAAAGGATCACTTCGACGGCGTCGATCTGGAGCGGCTGGTTCCGGCGATAGGACACCTCGCCCTGGATCGCGAACCCGCTGGTGCCGATCTCGGTGTTGAAGCTTGCGCCCATGATGTCGATATCTTCGGGAAATTCCCGAAAATATTGGACGGAGCCGGCATAGCCTTTGGGGTCCGTCAGCGCTTGGGGGTTCCCCGCTCGGGCCGAAACCAGTGGCAGGCGGCTGTGGATGCGCGCATAATAGAGACCCAGTTCGGCGTCGTTCAGCTCCGGCGCGAAATAGCGCACTGCCAGACCGAACTGGCCCTGGTGCCTGGCATCCCGGTCGCTGACACGTGGCAACCGCGAGCAAAGGCCCGTGTAGCAATATGGATCCGCCGTGCCGTCTTCGTCGTTGCCCCTGAGCGGATCGCCGAATCCGAAATGGATGATGTCTCCGCCAGGGCTTGCGGCGTCGGTGGTCGAGAAGAACGTGCCGGCCGGTTCGAGCCGGGTATGAAGCCACCGGAACTGGTAGAAGCCTTCCAAGGACAGGTTGTCGGTCAGGCCGACTTTGAGATTGACCGCCGGGATCGGAGTCACGACGTCGCGCACCTCCGCGCCGGCGATGCGGACCTTGGAAACGTCAATCGGGTTGATCGAGTTGAGGCCGTTGCGGATGAAGACGCTTTCGCCCCAGTTGAGCACTTGATTGCCGATTCGAATTGCAAGCAGGAATTCGCCCACGTCGATATCGGTGCTGACATACGCATCCAGAAGTTGGATGTCGTGTCCGGCATACTGCTGGGCTTTGCCCGACAGAGACGTGCGGCGGGTGTCGTTGGCCGTGGCAGCGTGATCGTAAAAATAGAACGTACGGCTAAAGAAACTCAGTTCGCCCACGTCGATCTGCAACTCGTGCGAGACCTTGACGTTGGCGGAGACGAAATCGCCTGTGTTGTAGTTGAGATTGCCGTCATCTTCGTTGAAGGAAGGCGCGTAGCCGCCGTTGGCGATGGCGATGATGGCTTTGTCCCGCTCCTGGGTCCGTATCGCCGTACCGATCGAGACGGTGGTGTCGAAATATCCCGTGATGCCGCTCTCGTTGTAGGGCAGTTCCGCAGCGATGGATGGGGAAGGTGGTGCGACGGCCGACGTCAGTAAGGCCGTCACCGCCGCGTATGCCCCAGCCTGCCACCCGAAGCCGGAACGGCGAAAATTTACCCGTGTCTCTTGTCCCCATATGTTCATCCTTGTTGTTTCGCAGGTAGGGGTTGAATACGTTCAAGGGCGAGGTGGACAGGCGAATAAAACCAAAAATCTGGGTGCCCGTCAATGCATTTTTACCAATAGGTTCAGAAAGTGTGCGGCTTGCTCTTGTCATGCGGGTGCTTGCCGATCTCGAGAAGTTGAGATAAGGTAAGGCGCATCTTCCTGCTGGAGTGCAATCGAGATTGGGATCGAAATGGCTATGCGGCTCTCAGGACGACAAATCGGACTCTTGAAAGAGTATATGCATGATTTGGTCGAACAGGCCAAACAAGACGAAGCCACCACGGAAGCATTCGGGTATGCGTCCAAGCCGTATCGGGCCGATCAGGCCATTTCAGACCTTTTGGCTATCCTGGATGATCGCATTGAATCGGAAGGGGTTCAGGTTGGATTATCGGTAGAGTTTCTTCATCACATGTGGACCCTGTGCAATCAGGCGAACGCTCAAGTGCAGGATACGGTCTGGCTGAAACGCAGTTTGGATGGAGAGCCGGCGACGAAAGCCAGAGTCCGCGAACTGACGTATCGAGCCTTGATGGAGTATTTGGAAAGCCTGCCCGAGAACCTGCAATTGTCTTCCGATTAACCTGCCTGTTCTTTCCTCACTCGTATCCACAGAGGCGAATAGTACACTGAAAAGGTACTCATGTGTGGTGACGCATCTTTCCACGCGGATCGTCATTGGTCAGCATCATGGATGACAAACGGCACAAACGCGACTGCATGATCAACCGCGGGAGTGAACGAGGAACCCGCCTTCTCCGGAAAGGCCAACGCGTCAGTTTGGCGATGAGCCGGGGCCGAATGGGACTCGTACTTCTCGGGATTCTGGTTTGCGCCGCGTTGTACGAACTTGGATGGTTCGTCACGGGAAATTGGGCGCTTATGGGGTTTCTTCTTTGCTTTCTGGGGGTGGTTCACGTTCATAACCGATTGGAAAGCCGGCTGCATCGCCTTGGAGTGTGGATTGAGATCCAGGAAAAAAACCTGGCTCGTCTTCGTGTGGATTGGAAAAGCATCCCGGAAACAACGATGAGTTTACCCTCCGATCACCCGTACGGTGCGGATCTTGATCTTGTCGGGAGGTATTCTTTGTTCCGTTTGTTGGACACGACAATATCACGAGAAGGGCAGGCACGGCTGATGGCCTGGGTGGCGTATCAACATGATCCCTCGCTTTCTTTCGACCAATGGGAAAGTCGCCGGAAACTCGTTCAAGCCCTGACCTTGTTACCGGGATTACGGAATCGGATTCGACTCGTGGCGAAATGCATGAGTCCCAAACCGATCGATGCCGATCGCCTGTGGAGCCTGTTAGAGCATCCCCTGTCCGTGGCTCAATTGGGTCCGCTGTTGCTGGTGGCAAGTGCTCTGGCCGGACTCAATCTTGTCCTGTTTGGTTTCTGGGTCGTCGAAGGAGGGCCCGGATATTGGATCGTTTCCTTTCTGTGCTACGCGTTGTTGATGCTCGTCACCGGCGGGCGCTTGAGCCACGTGTTTGAACGGACTCTCGATCTGCACCTGGAGTTGGACAAACTCGTCGCGGTTATCGGCATTTTCGAGAAGCGGTCGTTTCGACCTTTTCCCGCGATTCAAGCCGTGACCGAACCGTTGAGAGCCTGGGCCAGGCAACCTTCGGCGGCTATCAAACAACTGGCGAGAATCTGCAGCGGACTCAGTCTGAAAGCGCATCCGTTCTTGCATATTGCGATGCACGTCGTGGTCCCCTGGGATCTGGCGTGGACGTGGTATTTGCAGAAGGTCTGCGGCCGGCTGCGACCCGTTCTGCCGGATTGGATCGAGCGACTGGCGACCATTGACGCGGCGATGGCCCTTGCCACGTTTGCCTACTTGAATCCATCCTACGCGTGGCCCCACCGGCGGCCGGAGGGGAACGCTGCCGGCATCGGCCTTTCCGGGACGGCTATCGGGCATCCCCTGATTGCCCATCAACAACGGATCAACAATGATTTGATACTCGGAGGTTTGGGCCGGGTCTTCCTGGTGACCGGTTCCAACATGTCCGGAAAGAGCACGTTCTTACGAACGGTTGGGATCAACGTGTGTCTGGCGCAGGCCGGGGGACCGGTGTGTGCCGAATCCTGGGAATGGTCATGGCTGCGGATGCAGTCCTGTATCAGGGTTGGGGATACCCTCGAAGAGGGGTTGTCGTATTTTTACGTTGAAGTCAAACGCCTGAAAAACCTGCTGGTAGCGATGAGCGATCATCGTGAACCTCCGGTGTTGTTTCTCATCGATGAAATTTTCAAAGGAACGAACAACCGGGAACGATTATTGGGAAGTGAAGCGTTTATTCGCGAACTGACTGCCGGACGGGGATTGGGCCTTGTTACGACGCACGACCTGGAGTTGGCCAACCTGGAAAAAGAATTGGCAAGTCTCGTCAACGTTCATTTTCAGGAAACGGTCGGTGACAAGGAATTGACGTTCGACTATCGGCTCCGTCCCGGGCCTTGTCCCATCACCAATGCGCTTCGCATCATGGCCATGGAAGGCTTGCCGGTTCCCGAAACAACGTCCGGGCCGTGAGACGATTTTCAAAGAAGTCAGGGAATGATTAACGTGGGGGCCTGGTGGTCCTGATCGATCTTTTCGCCGGTCGAGGTTCCGCAGTAGGAGCACACGTATTCGTATTTGTTGCCTGACGGCAGGACGAGCAAAAGCCGTTCCCGTGCCGGTGTCGCCTCTTTGCAATTCGGACAAAACAAGAGGGTGGCATTCAGCGAACGAAATTGGGCGCTGGGATCAGCCTGAGAAGGACCGGGTTGGGGGCGTCTGCGCATGGAACCCAAGGAGCGAGGATCAAACGGAATTCGTGCCATGGCCGGATCTTACCCGTGGTGAATCCGGTGGTCAAGATGAGAAAAATTCAGGCTCCGTGCCACCCGCCACAGGGTGTTGTGTGAACCCATCGTTCTCACCCAAATCAATCGCCTGCCGGTTTACTCTGAGGAAAGGAAAGTTGATTCGTCGCTCGAATAGCCTCCACCTGGCGATCGACAACTTGTGCTTCCTCTTCTCGATTTGTTTGGCGCAGTAATGACGCATAGCGTTCATAGAGAGGAATCAGGCTGGGATGGTCGTCACCCAGGGAACGTTTGCCGATTGCAATGGCGCGAAGATAGTAGGGCTCCGCTTGATCGAACTTGTTTTGTGCCTGCGCGACGAGTCCTAAGGTGAGCAGGGTTTGAATAAGATGGGGGTGCGCGTCTCCTAAAAAACCTTCACTGATGGAGAGCCCTCTTTGCCAAAGCGGCTCTGCCTTGTCGAACGCTTTTTGTGAAAAATACAAAGACGCCAGATTGTTTAACCCGACCACGATGTCAGGATGATCGGGGCCCTGGATCGTTTCGATCATTGTGAGAGCATGACGATACCGGAGTTCGGCTTGTTCGTACTCTCCCAACGCTTCGTGGGTCGCGCCCAGATTGTTCAGGGTCGTGGCGATGCGCGGATCGAGTTCGGTCGCTCCTCCGAGGAGGTGTAAGGCCCGGTGAAACATCTCTTGTGCCATGGCAAAATTACGTTCTTTGTAGGCCAACATGCCGGCGGTATTGAGTGTCTTCCATGATTCCGTCTCCGCTTGCACGGGGGAAGACGCCAAGACCATTCCTAAAATCAGTATCAAAGCATACATCGTTGAGTCCCGGGCTGTAGGGCACGCGAGGGTCGATCGATTTTTACCACATCGCCGTGAAGAAGTTAAGCTGCATGCACGCATGGATCAAGACGTGGTATTCTGGTTTTGACCGCATCGTGAACCGTCAACCATGGGAGGGTGTGATGAACGTGCCGGATCAGTCTCGAACGATTCATCTGAGTCTTCTGGTGTTGTGTCTCGGATGGTGTCTGACAGGAACCAGTGTGTCGGTTGCGGACATAGGGGACGGCCCGCGTGCCGAGCATCCCTTGGCGCGGGCCAAAGTGTATCTGGCTGCCGGGGATTACCGTCGTGCGGTCGAGGCCTGCCAGATGAACATCGATCAATCCCCATCCGTTGAAAGTTACGTGTACCTCATTTACGTGTATCATGCGCTGGACGGGTATTTGGAGTCGTTGTCCAAACGTGATGAGTGGGTCAAGGTGGGACAGTTGTCGCTGTCCATGGTCAACCGCGGGACCATGGATCTGGTCGATCCCCCGGACATGTTGGCCAGGATGGCCAAAGAAATACTGCATGAGGGGATCCGGCAGCAATATGACGTGGTGGCCGGCATGGCCAACCGGCTCGACCGCGCTCGCGCCGATGAATTATGGTTGGAAGTCAGAGCCTGGGAAAAGACACACCCTGAAAATTGGTGGGCCGGGGTGCCTGAACAGTGGCAATGGGAAGGTGAGGGATTCCATTAGGCACCCGGCATAGAGAAGTACTTAGAATAGCGGAGGAAGGCTCAAGAGTCCGGGGTGCCTGAACAATAACAACGGGAAGGTGATAGCACTCGAATGAACTCTACCTCCCCTGGCCCCTCCTTACAAAGGAGGGGAACAAAGCACCCTCTCCCATTTCCCGCATTAAGCGGGAAATAGGGAGAGGGCTGGGGCGAGGGCACAAAGGAAGAAGGTTTTGATAAAGTTGACACCCTTTCAATAGCCTGTTTAGGATTCTTTCCACTATGTGAAGAAAGAGATCGTGTCGTCATATTTGAAAAAAGGGGGATGCCGTGTCCGAACTCGTGGCGCAAGCAACGGTTGACAATTGGGAAGTTGAGGTGGGTCAAATCGATGGATTGGTGATGGTTGATTTTTGGGCCGTTTGGTGTGGACCTTGTCAGATGGTGGCTCCGATCGTCGAAGAACTGGCCAAAGAATACGAAGGAAAATTAAAGGTCATGAAACTCAACACCGATGAAGCTCCCGAGATTGCCGGCAAGTTTCAAATCATGAGCATTCCCACGATTCTCTTTTTCAAGAACGGACAACCGGTTGAAAAAATAGTGGGGGCAAGGCCCAAACCCCAATTCAAACAAGTCATCGATTCGCTGCTCGCACAGCACTCCGCTCCTGCCTAGGGTGATGAGTATGCGCCGTGATTATGCTCACTGAGCTGCGCATTTCCCATTTTGCTCTTATCGACTACCTCGAACTTGAGTTCTCGCCTGGCTTCCAGGTGTTGACGGGAGAGACCGGAGCCGGAAAATCGCTCCTGGTTGACGCCTTGATCCTGCTGCTGGGCGGGCGTGCGTCCGGCGAGCATATTCGAAGCGGGGCCAAAGAAGCCACGTTGGAAGCGGTGTTCTCTTTATCAGAACACCCGCCGATTCTCACGAAATTGAAAGAATGGGATCTGCTGCCGGATGGGACGCAGGAGCTTCTGCTTCGCCGGGTTCTGTCCCGGGAAGGGCGGAGCCGAATGTACGTGAACGGGACGCTGGTTCCGTTGCACCAAATGGTGGAATTGGGCGGCTGGTTGGTCGATATTCATGGGCAACATGAGCAGCAATCGCTTCTTTCATCAAAAGTGCAAATGCGTGTCCTTGATGCATTTGGATGCCTGCCGGCGTTACGTGATGAATGCACCACCCACTATCATCAATGGCAAGAATTGGTCCGGTCCATGGAGGACGCCACCCGGCGGTCCAAGGAGCGGCAGGAACGCGAGGAGTTTTTGCGTTTTCAATGCGAGGAGTTAGGCAAGGCCCAATTAACTCCCGGAGAAGATGAAGCCCTCATACGAGAACACCGCAAATTGCAGAATAGTAGCCGGCTTTTGGAAATCGTCAATCAGGCTTATACCCTGTTGTATCACGATCAAGAGTCGATCCTGTCCCAATTGACGGAAGTCAAGAAACTGGTGCATGAGCTGGGGACAATCGATGAGACGACTCGTCATTGGAGTGAGTTGACCGATGGCGGCATCGCCCAGGTTGAAGAACTGGTTTTGGCCGCCAGAAGTTATAAAGATGGTTTTGAGCACGACCCGGCAAGACTCGCGCAGATCGACGAACGCTTAGCGTTACTGCAACGGTTGAAAAAGAAATACCGTGAGTCGCTGGAAGGCTTACTCGCTCGTCAGACCCGGATTCAATCCGAATTGGAGGAATTCGAGAACCTCGAAGAACACATGCAGCAGCTTCAGCAAAAAGTCTCACAAGCCTATCACGACCTATGGGCCTTGGGGCAAAAGCTATCCGAATCTCGCCAGGCCGTAGCAAAAAAGCTTGAAAAACGAATCGCGACCGAGTTGGCCCAATTAAAGATGGAAAAATCACGATTCCACATTGAGATCACTGCGGCCTCTCAAGCAGAACACATCGGACCAAACGGCATCGATGAGATCGAGTTCGCATTTTGTGCCAATCCCGGAGAAAGTCTGCAACCGTTAGCGCGTGTCGCATCAGGCGGAGAGCTCTCCCGGCTGATGTTGGCGATGAAAACGGTGCTGGCAGGTGTGGATCAAGTGCCGGTGTTGATTTTCGATGAAGTGGATGCGGGAATCGGAGGCAACGTGGCCGCGACCATGGGGCAACGTCTCAAGGCATTGGGGCACACACACCAGGTGATGTGCATCACCCATCTGCCGCAAATTGCAGCCCAAGCCCACCATCATTATCTGGTGAAAAAAGAAAGCGTGAACAAGCGAACCGTTGCGTCGGTTACACGTCTTCCTGCCGAAGATCGTGAAGAAGAAATTGCGCGAATGTTGGGAGGAACAACGATCACGCAAACAGTCCGGAAAGCGGCCGGAGAAATGCTCAACGCCACAAACTGAATCCTCACCGGGCAGGCATTTCGCCCCGTTCTGTCATCCTCGACGTTTGTCATCGAGGATCCAGGGCTTTTTTTTCTTCCGTTCGCGGAGATAACGACACTGGATTCCCGCTAGAAATTTGCGGGAATGACATCCCTCCTCCCCTTCCTTACCGGACTTTCCAGAAAAACACCACGGCCATCCGTTTTGAAGCGAGTTCGGTGCCCCACCCAAAATATGAAGTGGCAGAATGAATTAGGTCGGATTTGTAGGCCAAGAGTCGATTGAACACGTACGGTACCTCCAAAATTTCCTCAAAGAGCGTAGGGTCCATTTCTTGAGGCATCCCGGGAACGTCCCGCAAACTTTCATATTCCCGTGGGCAGACGTTGCCGCCGGGTTCTTCCCCCGGCACGTGGAACCGGTAAAACGACGTCCCCGCATGAGGGGTCGGAGGATTGGGGTGGAGGTACAGGATCGCCGCGTAATCGCAAATGGCTGCGGAATCGACGTGAGGACGCGCTACGCCCTCGGCTCCGCCACACAGTTGGATGTGATTATGGCCGGAAATCCCCATGTCCGAATCGCTTTGCGGTTGCAGGGCAGGGATGCCGAGTCGTCGCGTCACGCATTCTTCAATACGGCGCAATTCCTCGGGCAGCAGGGCATGGGGAGCCCTCATGCCGGGCCAGGGTTCCGGACGCCAGGGTGAGCCCAACGTCCAGGTACTGTGTGCAATGCACCGTTGCGCCACTTCAAGGGCATTGGGAAGAATAGTATCTTCGATCCAATAATCCTGTCCCAAACGTGGTTCACGAAAGGGAAGAGCAACAGTCATGAGCTACTCCGTGCGGTTTGCATCTCGCCCGCATCGTCAATGAAGAAGTTGAAAAGAGAGCAAGAGAGCGGAATGGGGTTTACGTGGTGCTTGCGTGCGTGGGTGATTGTTTCGCCAACGTATCCGCCAGTTCATATAACAAGGTCTCCGTATCCTCCCAACCGATGCAGGCATCGGTGATCGAGACGCCATATTCCAACGTTTTGCCGTTTACCCAGGATTGCTTGCCTGGTTTCAGATTGCTTTCCAACAAAAGCCCCAAGATGTATCGTTGCCCCTCGCAATATTGTTTCACGACGGAGTGGGCAACCGGAATCTGGCGCGTGTGATCTTTGTCGGAATTCCCATGTGAGCAATCGACCATGATGGGTCTCGCAATTTCTTCATCCACCAACCCGTCCCGGGCTTGAAGAATGTGTTCCCGGCTGTAATTTGTCTTTCCGCCGCCGCCGCGTAACACGATATGTCGGTCGGGGTTCCCATTGGTCTTGATAATGGAGGTGACACCATCGAGATTAATCCCGACGAACCTGTGAGGCTGTCTCGCTGCCACCATGGCATTGAGGGCGACTTGCAGACTGCCATCCGTTCCGTTTTTGAAGCCGACCGGCATGGATAATCCACTCGCCATTTCCCGATGGGTCTGGCTCTCGGTGGTGCGTGCGCCGATGGCTGACCAACTGATGAGGTCGGAAAGATATTGGGGAGTCACCGGGTCGAGCGATTCGGTGGCGCAGGGCACACCAAGATTATTCAAGTTCAGGAGAAGGGTTCGGGCCTGTCTCAATCCTTCGGCAATGTCACAGCTACCGTCCAAATGAGGATCATTGATCAGCCCTTTCCACCCGACCGTCGTTCGCGGTTTTTCAAAGTAGGTCCGCATGACGATCAGCAGGTGTTCTTTGGTGGCCTCACCGACTTTTTTGAGCGCGGACGCGTAGGCATGAGCCGCCTCAGAGTCATGGATGGAGCATGGCCCGATGACCACGAGGAGCCGATGCTGGTCTCGTCCATAGAGGATATCCCTGATGGCCTGACGGGTTTGCAGGACCGTGGTCTCCGCGGCCACGGAGACTGGCAGTTGTTCCTTGATCTGCCGAGGGGTCACCAGTTCTTCGATTTCAATGACGTATCGATTGTTGAGAGGTTCTTGCATAAAAAAGACCTTCCTGAGAAATGCGAAGGGCTCCCAGGTGCCGAAAGAAATGGATAACGTTCGTACAATTGCCTACATAGCTTAGCGAAAATGAAGATTCCTCGCAAGAGAACATAGAAGGCCGGCACTCCCCCGATGAATCCTCCCTCCCGATAGATCCCCACGAAAACCCGTGGGGACAAGCCTCTGGGCCAGGCTTTGGCCCTCGGATTCCTGTTGACGCAGGAATTGGACCGGAGATTATCGGTCGAGGCTATGGTGAGGCGGCCGGTGTCGGCGAATGTTGTTGATTGCAGTTGGCGAATTCTCTTCAGCTTCCTATACTGTGTGTGACAGAGGGACGGACAGATGGCAATGGTGCTCTCAGAAACCCGGATGCCGGAGAAGGGAAAAGGAGAGGTGGATGAACCGACCACGTGAGCTCTTTATTCCTGCGAAAATCACCAACGTGTATACCTATGACTCGGGTGAGGTGAGAAAGGTCGCCTTCACGTTGCCGGAGACTTACGAGGTCGATGGACGGCCCGTTCCGGTTCGTGATCGCATGCGTCCCGGTTCGGCGTTTTTGGTGAAACCGTTTGGTGTCCGGACGCAAAAGTATCGCCGCAGAATGTATACGCGCACCAATTGTTCGGATGAAAGCCCGCGCGTGCTGGAAACGATTATCAATGATACTCATAAGGAAAAAGCCGATACCTCTCCCTGGTGGCAGACCGATGATCTCGTGCAGCGTTGCCGTACGGGTGAATCGATCGACGTGTGCGTGAACTATGATGAAACCCGTTCTGAACTGGTGGTGTATCAGAACAGCGAGACGGTTGACCCGACGACCTTGATCTTGGAAGTCGATCACGAATGGCGTTCCATGCGGATCGTGGCATTGGCGCTTTCGACGGGCATTACGCCGTTTTTGTCGTATCTGCAGTATATGAAGGCCAGAGCGTTCGGAACCCTGGACGGAGCAATAGGGGGACATGTTAGCCTTATCCTGAGTGTCAAAACGCCTCGTCAGTTGATGGAGCATCAGGCATTGCTGGATCTGGCCCAGGAGTTTCCGCAACACTTTTCGTATCATCCCGTGTTGACCCGGGAATGGCCGGAGGATTGGTCTCATGGGAAGGGGCGCATCATACAAGTCCGGACGAACGGAGGACAGGAAGAGTGCGTGAACCTTGCACCGCTCATAGCGTTGGAGCCAAATCTGCAGCAATGTCACGTTCGGTTTTGTGGAAATCCGCTGGCAAGGGATCAACTCGTCCTGGGGCTGGAGCAGGCGCAATTGGCTCCGCTCAGTTTTCGGGCTGAAGCGTGGTGACGATCGTTTTTCTCGCGTCAAAAGCTTGTAAGGAGAAGAGAAAGGGCGGCTTGATCCGGGGTGAGCGGAGGATGGAACGTGACCAGATTGGCTTCGATATTGTTAAACAACCTGTAGCCATTGGCCTCTCGTTCTTGCCAGAAGATGCCCTGAACCTCGACGGTTCGACCGGTGGTCATCTGGATGTCGCCCAAGGTGCGATCATGTCGTCCGAAAACCAGCACGCGGTCGGGTCCTTTTTTGAGGTGGAACACAAAATTGATGAAATGTTTCGAGTCGTCGAGGTGAAGTTCCAGGCGTGTGACGGTTCCTCGGATTCGAATCAGTCTTTGATGGTATTGGCTTGGAGTCTGAAGCAGTTGTGGAATGGTGACAATTTCAATAAACTTTGTGTTTTCAATGGGTTGCGAAAAGCATGGAGAGGGCAAATGGCTGGGGAGCAACTGTCCTGACAGACCTGATACGATGAGCCCCAACCAGAGGATACACATACTTTACGTGACCTTCACGGATTCGACGTACTGTCTCATGTATTCTTCTCCCGAGCAAGACCGGGATATCTTGAAGAGGATCGGGTTGGCGGTATAGACTAATTAAGAGACAGATGATAGATGCTAGACTGACTGATGCAAATAAGCGGTATAAACCAAAGGCGGGGATTCCGGTTTTTCCCTCAATATAAACAACACAACGTCGGTAGATTGTTTATGACACGGCAACAACGGTATCAGCGGCGTCACAAGGAAGCAGGCCTGTGCATTTATTGTCCCAGAAAAGCCGTCAGCCAGTGGTTTTGTGCTATGCACTTGAAAAAACGGCGGACATTGATGCGGGTGCGTAAGGGCAGTCGTCCCTGGCATCCCGGCGGGCCGGGGCGTCCGCCTCTCATCAGACAATCCCGTCAGGCCTGAGGGAGAGATCGGGCTTTCCGAGCTACGTTCTTCTGCCTGTCAGGTATGCGCCTTCCGTCTTTTCTGCAAGAAATTGTCGTGATGGCAGGCGGGCAATTCTTCGTCAGGCGTGGTTTCCCAACATTTCTTGTAACCAGTCGAACGCTTCATGATAAATGCCCGGGCAGGTACTTTCCCGGGGTCCGGCCACGTTCAGAACGGTCATACCCGTATGGGAAATCCACGAGGCGACATCATGGGGGTCCGGTTTTGTTGTCAAGTCGATGACGCGATAGGGCTTGTGAAAGCGCCGGGCTATGTGGATCGTCAGGGCTGTGCCGCCAGTGGGGTCGTTGCGGGTCAGGATTAAGGTTCCATCCGCGTCGCGGACGTTCCACCGTGTTCGTTGGGAATAATGCGGCGAAGGCGTTTCCTGCAACGGATACGTCATCGGGATCATGCCATCTTCGGCCTGACGCCCTCTCGGACACCAGCCTCCAATCTCCAGACCCATGGCCACGCCGGCGTCGAGGGCTGCCCGATCAACTCCTGTTTGACCGCCTGAGATCAATTTCGAAAGAAGAACGTGTGACACAACGGCAGATGCTCCAATGCGTGAGAGTAGAGTAGATGGATGACGGATTCCTCGTGCATGACGCGGGAGCAGTCGTCGCTTGTTCTGCAACTCCGCCCCCCGCTATGATCAAGGCATAAGGAGTCGACGAGAACTGATGGCACAAATCCATCTTGATTACTATACCACCCTGGGGGTCACTCCAGAGGCGTCGGATGAAGAGATTAAGCGATCCTATCGCAAACTTGCGCTCAAATATCATCCTGATCGCAATCAGGGAAACAAGAACGCTGAAGACAAAATTCGAGAAATCAATGCCGCGTATGAAGTGCTCGGTGATCCTGAAACCCGGAAATCCTACGAACGGCTTCGGTTTGGGGGCTATGGCCGGAAATCTGATTTTGCCGCTGCGGAGCCCACCGAAACGATCGATCCGGGGGTTGTCCTCGAGGCCATGGAGAAAAAGTTGTGGGAGGAAGGGCGATTGGAAATTTTTCGGAAATTGATGCAAGACCTTCCCCTGGTGAAACAGGAACTGGCAAACATTCGCAAAGCCACGGTCGCCAAGTTAGGCTATGACAAATTTCATGAAGACATCGTGAAGATGCATGCCAAACACGTGATCGGTGAAATCGTGACCCCTGAGATGGAAGAGCGAAAAGAACGGTTGCTTGACGTGGCCTTACACATGCTGTTGTCTCAAGGCGTCGATGGCCGCGGTGGCCATGAAGGCGAGGAGTGGGTCAGACGGCAATTGGCCGCGGCGTTTCGCCGGGGTCGGGTGGATGGCTATTGCGAAGCCTGTGAGTTGCTCTACGTCCGCAAGTAGCCTGCGTACCGCGGAGCGAGATTTAATCGCACTCCCTCTCCCTATTATGGGAGAGGGCCGGGGTGAGGGTGTCGTTAGAGGCTCCTAAAACCGGTATTCAAACGCGGCGTAGTAGAACCCGCCGTTGAAGCCGAAGGGCGCGGAACGGCGCGAATACGTGAACACGTCCGGGGAGTCCACGATGAGATTGCCCTGGTTGTCGATGATTGTGCCACCTCTAGCCCCATCAATCCTGTCTTCGTCCGGCGTGACGTCGAACAAGTTGTTGGCTCCCAGCTTGAGGATCCCGAATGGTCCGAAGTTGTAGCTGAGCTGAACGTCGGTCACGTATTGGGGGTCGAATTTCTGTTTCGGGGGATTATTCCCGTCGCCACTCACCGTGTACGAGCCGTAGCGGTGTACCATGACCGAGGCCGACAATTGATCCAATTGATACAAGCCGGACAACGTAAAGCGGCTCCTGGGCTGCCATTCTTCTATGATGGAGCGCTCCCGGTCATCGAACAGCGAAGAAGGAAGACCGGCGGGAAGTTTCACGTCTCTGATTTGGGTTTGCATGAGGGCTCCCAGGAAATTCAGATCCAGGTTTCCGCGGTCGATGAACGGTACGTTCCATGAGGCAAGGATTTCTCCGCCTCGGGTCTCGGTATCCGCCGCATTCATGAAGAACTGAGCGCTGCCGGCTCCCGCATTATTCAACGCCGCAATGACGCTGTCTGAAAGCGCCGGTCCGTTGGCTTAAGAAATCCGCTCAGGATGATCCTGTCCTTCACTTCGATACGGTAGACATCCGCGGTGAGAGTGAACGAGGACGTGGGTTGGTACACCAAGCCGACGCTCAGGTTGGTGGCGATTTCCTGCTTGAGTTCGGGGATGCCGATCGCCTTTGCGACGGCGCTGTCGTTTCTGAATGTCCCTACCTGTATAGACTCCGCCTGCCCGGTGACAAATTGTGTGCTGATGTTGTTGAAGTACAGTTGCTGCATGGACGGCGCACGGAATCCGCTGCTCATGGAGCCTCTGACGGCCAGTGCCCTGGAGAAATCCAGTTTCGTGGCGAGTTTTGCCGTTGATGGTATGGCCGAAGTCGCTGTAGTGCTCGTAACGTACCGCGGGGCTGACCATGACCTGATAAGACACCGAGGTTGTCTACGAACATCTCCGCGTCCGTGTAGAAGGAAATTGCGTGTCGTGACTCGTTGACTTCGTTTTCAGGTTTGAATCCCGTGAAAACCTCAATGCCTGCGTCGCCCCCTCCCGGCCCATCATAGTCTGCGTACGAGTATTCTTCTCCGGCTTGGATCTGGTAGTTGTCCCTCCTGTATGCCGCTCCCCAGGCCAAGTTCATGTTCTTGTCGGGTATCGGCAAGGAGAAATCCAGGTTCACGGTGGTGAGGTAGGGTTCCAGGGTTCCGGCATCCGCGGACGTTGCCCCGGGCTGCTGATTGGTCGCAACCCATGAGGCATTATGGGAGTTGGAAATGTTGAAATTGAACGTGTTGCCTCCGTGCACCACTCCCAGGTCCGCCCTGAGGCCGTTGTCGAACTCTTTGACGACACCCGCGCCGAAGGAATAGTCCCAGATCGTCGAATTAATCAGCGGGAGAAATCCGTCGGGATAGACACGGACGGGCGGGTTGCCGAAAGGAGGGTTGTCTTTGTCGGAATTTCCCTGTCTCCAAAAACCGCCGCTTTCGTTCGCGCGCCTCGACACGTCGGCAAAGGAATAGAATTCGAGTCCCTTCCCGAGTGATTTGTCGAAGTTCAGGGCGCCGCTGAATTGTTCCGAGTCGGAATCCCCGACGCGGAAGTTGCGACGGTTGAAATTCCTCTCTCTGTCGCCGGGGTCATTCGTAATGACTTTGGCGTCTCCTCCGTATGTATCCAATGCCGCTTGCTTCCATGATACCCCGGGCGCACAGTCGCTCGCACTCAGGGTACAGGTCGTGCCGGGGTAATTGGGGATTCCGAACAGCCCCGCCCGGTTGGTCCGTTGCCGGTTTCGATACTCGAACGTCGCGTGCAGCGTGCCGTCTTCTCCGACTTGGAAGCCTTTGTCCAGGCTGGCGACGAACTGATCGCCGTCTCCCTTGTAGGTCGTTCCATAGTTTGTCCGGAACCCTCCCTCGTAGTCGTCTTTGAGGATGACGTTGATGACACCGGCGATGGCGTCAGACCCGTACTGTGCGGAGGCCCCGTCCCGCAGGACTTCGATCCGCTTGATGGCGCCCATGGGTATCGCGTTCATGTCAGTTCCTGCAGTACCACGGCCCACTGATCTGTTGATGTGGATAAGTGCGCTGCCGTGACGACGTTTCCCGTTCAAGAGCACGAGCACCTGGTCCGGTCCCATTCCTCTCAACGTCGCAGGGCGTATGGCGTCCGTGCCGTCGCTGATCGACGAGCTTGAGAAATTGAACGAGGGGATCAATCGCTGGATGGCCCGGCCCACTTCGAGTTGCCCCGTGTTACGCATGTCTTCCTGTTTGATGAGGTCCCCCGGTACGGGGGAATCCGTGATGCTTCTGCCCTCGATCCTGCTGCCGATCACGATGATTTCCTCAAGCCTGGTCGGTGCCTCCTCGGGATCGGGTTGCTGTGCTGACGTTCCGGACGCCAATACACAGATAATCAAGACGGTGAGCAACAGGTTTCTGGACGACATGCCTCGTTCTCCTTGTCTTTTATTGGGTAAGAAAGAAAGAACAAAAAGTAGCAAAAAGATTGAAAAAAACCCAAAGATCAAAAATTGGATATGAAAAAACAGCAAGAAGATCGCGAATCCAAATGCAAATAGAAAGTTAAATGGTTGAGGGCTGAACGTCTATCCACAACCCCTGTTCGAACCTCACCAGCATAGATGGCAATGAACTGATATGGTACCTCCATGCGCAGGGGTATGGCTTTTGTGGTGTGGCGGAGGGGGTGGGATTCGAACCCACGGTCCCGTGAAGGACTCCGGTTTTCAAGACCGGCCTGTTCGTCCACTCCAGCACCCCTCCGGGTTGTGCCCCTCGTTACATGGACTCTTCGATGAGAAACCAGCCGTGCTTTTTCATGCAGACCTGATAACTTGCGTAACCTTTGAGCCCGGCCATGCCCGGGTCGTTGTCACACTCGGCGCTCACGCGTTCAAACTCACCGGGCGCGGCACCTGGTTTCGACCACGAGGTTTGCACTTGGTTCATCCCGCACGCTGTGATTCCCAATAAGGCCAGCGTACAGGCCGATAGTCTGATCAGGTTCCCAATCTTCACAACAGACCTCCTTGTTAGGCAGATATGGTCGCAAGGCAGGGCCTTGTACCCGCCAAAATTTCAGTCGGCAACGTCAAAATGCCGGGGTTGCGGTGAGTTGTTCGACACCGTTCATATACGGACGCAACGCCTTGGGAATGATGACCGAGCCATCTTCCTGTTGATAGTTTTCCAGAATGGCGACGATCGTCCGGCCCACGGCCACGCCGGATCCATTGAGCGTATGAAGATAGGCCGGCTTGCCGCCCTTGGGCCGAAATCGAATATTGGCTCTCCGCGCTTGAAAGGCTTCGAAATTGCTGCACGATGAAATTTCCCTGTACGCGTGTTGCGAGGGGACCCAGACTTCGAGATCATAGGTTTTGGCAGTGGCGAACCCCAGATCCCCGCTGCACAGGCTGACGACCCGGTAAGGCAATTCGAGCGCCTGCAGAATCGCCTCGGCCGCGTTGGTGAGGCGCTCAAGTTCGACATACGATTCCTCCGGGGTGGTGAAGGCCACGAGTTCGACCTTGTGAAACTGGTGTAGGCGAATCAGGCCTCGTGTGTCTTGTCCATAGGAACCGGCTTCTCGACGGAAGCAGGGTGTCGACGCCACGTGCCGGATCGGCAAGGCGGTATCCGGAAGAATTTCATCCCGGTACATGTTGGTGACCGGTACCTCCGCCGTCGGGATTAAGAGGTATTTATCGTCGCGGAGGTGAAACAGGTCGCTTTCGAATTTCGGCAACTGCCCCGTGCCGATCATGGCCTCTCGATTGACGAGATAGGGAGGGAGTACTTCGGTATAGCCATGCGTCCGGGTATGGATATCGAGCATCAACGTGGTTAACGCGCGTTCGAGTTGGGCGCCCGTGCCCAATGCCATGGAAAAGTGCGCTCCCGCGATTTTGCCGGCTCGTTTAAAGTCCAAAATGCCCAGAGATTCTCCTACTTCCCAATGCGGTTTCGGTGGAGAGGCAAAGGAGAGCGGCTCACCCCATCGACGAATTTCGACGTTCTGCGACGCATCGACTCCTTGTGGGACCGTGTCATGCGGGACGTTGGGAATGCCCAGCGCGTGTTCTTCGAGTCGGGTCTCAATCGTCCGCAAATGCTCTTCATGAATGGCGATGTTGTCGCCCAGTGCCCGCATGGCGGCCATGGCTTCTTCTGCCGGTTGGTTCGCGCGCTTTAATCGAGCAACGTCCTCGGAGCCTTTTTTGAGTTGATGCCGGAGGGCTTCGACTTGGGAGAACTGGTCGCGGCGGTCCTGTAGGAGCTTTTCGACTTCTTCCCATGCCACGTCTGCTCCACGGGGCCCGAGTTGGTCGCGAATGGCAGGTAACTGTTCTCTGAGCGATCGAAGATCATACATGGAGAAAATCCCAACTTGTTGAAAATATGGATGAAAGTTAGCATGCCTCTCTGAGGCAGTCAACGAAGAGGCGACGAGGCGTTATACTTGCGGTAGCGTGAGGTTTCTCCTACTCTGAGTCTATGCCGTATCTGTTTCCGTACGAAGATCTGTTTGTCGGGGGTGTGGTCTTCATGATTCTCGGGCTTTTGCTCGTGCGAGCGGTCGTTGCTAAAAAACAGAGAAGAAAAGGAAGAT
This sequence comes from Nitrospirales bacterium, assembly GCA_020027535.1. Lineage (GTDB taxonomy): Bacteria > Nitrospirota > Nitrospiria > Nitrospirales > UBA8639 > Bin75. Next base: position 11,904 of record JAHRAK010000046.1, on the reverse strand, counting down.
AGGCTTATGAATGACATGTTACGAGTGCAACGACCGGATGGCCGCCGACCCGATGAAATCCGTCTCGTCAAGGTGACTCGACCGTTTATCAAGTATGCGGATGGGTCCGTCCTGCTGGAAATGGGCGAAACCAAAGTCATTTGCACGGCGTCGGTTGAAGAAAAGCTCCCGCCGTTTTTACGGGATAAAGGGCAAGGCTGGGTGACGGCTGAATATGCCATGTTGCCACGGGCCACGCATGATCGCATGCCCCGCGAAGCCTCGCGAGGGAAGCAAAGCGGCCGGACCCTGGAAATTCAACGGCTTGTGGGTCGAGCGTTACGCGCGGTGACGGATTTGCCTGCGATGGGGGAGCGCACGGTTTGGATCGATTGTGACGTCATTCAAGCCGACGGCGGCACGCGCACGGCCTCGATTACCGGAGCCTTTATCGCGCTCGCCGATGCGTTTGCCGCATTGAAAGAGAAGAAAATGCTGAAGACGCCGCCGCTGGTGGATTATCTTGCCGCCATCAGTGTCGGACGAGTCGGAGGGGTCGCCTTGGCGGACCTGTGCTACGAAGAAGATTCCATGGCCGAGGTGGATATGAATCTCGTGATGACCGGCAAGGGGCGCCTGGTCGAGGTGCAAGGGACAGCCGAACGCGGTTCGTTTGGCAAAGAGGAGTTGGATCAATTCCTGTCGTTGGGGTGGAACGGTATCCAGCAATTGATCAAGCTGCAAAAAGACTGTATCGGTAATCTCGTGTAGAACATCATGGAGCTTGTGTTAGCGACGGGGAATCGGGATAAACAACAGGAGATGAAGGCGCTCCTGCAGGACCTTGGCTTGACCATTCGGACGCTGGATGAGTTTCCCGCCGCTCCGGTCGTGGCTGAGGATGGCGAGACGTGCCAGGAGAATGCCGGCAAAAAGGCCAGGGAGATTGCACAGTTCACCGGCGCGCTGACCCTCGCCGATGATACCGGCTTGGAAGTCGACGCCTTAGGAGGGCGGCCTGGGGTGTTTGCCGCTCGATATGCCGGAGCCCATGCCACGTATGCAGACAATTGTCGAAAATTGTTGGACGAACTCACGGGTATTCCGGCGGAGCAACGGGGGGCTCGTTTTCTGACGGTGGTGGCCATTGCCGATCCTGTTTCTTCCGTCGAGTTCGTAGAGGGTGTGTTGCGGGGACGGATCGCGGACCACTGCTCCGGAGTTCACGGGTTTGGCTATGATCCGGTCTTTCTTGTCCCGGAACTGGGAAAAACTCTGGCGGAGTTGACGCTTGACCAGAAGAACCGAATCAGTCATCGTGGACAAGCGTTGGCTAAAGCCAAAGACGTGTTGAAACGCAAACTTTGGAGAGACGTCGGGGCGTAGCGCAGCCCGGTAGCGCGCCTGCTTTGGGAGCAGGATGTCGGAGGTTCAAATCCTCTCGCCCCGACCAGTATTCCAACTTGTCACCTTGCCTCACTTATCGAAGAATAAGGCCGAGCGCCCGTAGCTCAGTGGACAGAGCATCGGCCTTCTAAGCCGAGGGTCGCAGGTTCGACCCCTGCCGGGCGCACCACTCTGCTGAAAGAACTCACGGTCCTGAGCTTGGTTTTTGAGGCTGTCGGCGTTTCAGTGTTTTCAGGGAGAAGGATGCGTTTTACAAAAGGGGAAAGTCCTGATGGGGCATAATCCCGGATTCGAGCGGCTGGTTGAGATAAGAAAAAGCCAAATTCATGAGTGCCGACCGGATGAGGTCATGGCTCGCCTCGAACGTGGTAAAGTCTTTCATTTTATCGATGTTCGGGAAGATCGTGAAGTGGCTCAAGGTCATGCCCGGGGGGCTATTCACAAAGGCCGGGGGATTCTGGAACGTGATATCGAGGAAATGATTCCTGATAAAAACGCGGAAATTATTCTCTACTGCGGTGGAGGATATCGATCGGTCTTGTCGGCTGCCAACTTGCAAGAGATGGGCTATACGCAGGTTTTGTCCATGGCAGGAGGCATCAAGGCATGGCGACAGGCGGGGTATCCTCTGGAGCCAGGCCCTGATGCTCGAGACTAGAATGCAAACGTCCCGTCACTCTTCCTTCGTCTGAAGGCTGAGCCATTTATTTGTGGGTTTGATTAAACTCCTTCACGACCTCATCGGTAATATCCATGCCCTTGGCGGAGTAGATCACAATTTGCATGATGGCCTCATTGCCCTTATCGATGACCAACGAAAAGCCACGCCGTTCGGCGACAATCTTGGTCGCACCTTCGATTTTCTTCATGTAATCCACCATCAGAGTCTTTTGCTTTTCCTGCACTTCTTGCTGGAACGTTTGGCGCCGCCGTTGGTAATCCTGGATTTTGCCTTGTAACTCTTCCCGCAAGACTTGCGTTTCGGTTTCACTGCGACCCGTACCGCCTTGAAGCTGTTGTTCGAGTTTCTGTATTTCTTCTTCATCCGTTTCCAACAGTTTTTGACGAACCATCACGTGTTCTTTTAAGGTCGCCAGCGCCTTTTGCCCCGCGTTGGAATTTTCCAGGACCGCTTGAGGATCAATGATGGCTATTTGAAACGATTCCTCTGCAAAGGCGTAGGGGAGGCTACAAAACAGGCTTAGGATCATGAACCATCCGAGCAGGGAGAGGATCACGTTGCCGCGTTTATGTGAAGTGTGCTGATGACGTCCTTGCATAAGACAGAACTCCTTCCTCAAAACAGACAGTGAGTGATGATCGGTAACGGAAAACACGTGTTGTTATGGAGACGAATTGCCTCGATCGGTCTATCTTTGACTTTATAAGGCTATTCATTGAGACGGGGCGATGTCAAGAGGAGGGTGTTCGGCAATGTCTCTAAGTGTCAAGTCGCACGCTGATTCTTCTCCGCTACTCGTCTGTTTCGGCGATAGTCTCACCGCGGGGTATCACGTTCAGGCTGAGACGGGGATGCCTCTGCCGGATACTCCCTACGGCGGATTTCTCCAGGAATGGTTAGGCGCACGAGGGCGGGTCTCCGTTAAAGGCATTTGCGGCGAAACCACGTCCGACATGGTGACGCGATTCCCTCGCGACGTTGTTGACGTACTTCCTGCTTCTACCGTGATTTTAGGCGGAACGAACGATTTGGGATGGGGCGTTGCCCCTTCCACGATTATCACACACCTGGAGCGTTTCTATACCTTGGCGTTGGCCGCGGGCGTGCAACCCGTTGGAGTGACGGTCCCTTCGATCAGGGCCGAGGATCCAAGCGCCGGCCCGCTGCCTGACTGGCTTCACTCACATCTTCACTCTCGGTTGGAATTGAATCGCCTGATTGCCGAACGATGTGAACGTCATCACATGCCATGTGTGGATTTGTTTCAGGCGACTTCGGAAGGCCCCTCTTTTCTCCTGGCCTCGCACTTTTCCAGTGATGGCCTGCATCTCAATGCCGCGGGTTATCGGACGTTTGCCCGGTTGGTATGGAACGAATTATTCGCGGATCGTTTCGGCGCCTGCCCGGGGTTGCCGTAATACGCTGTTGTTAGCGAGATCCTTGAAGATTTGTCGCCTGCGGTGCCGTTGGCTGAGAGGAATCAGGTCGTGGAGTCCGAAGACGAACCTGAGTTTGAAGGTGCCGGACTTGACGGAGGAGACGCGGGCGAGGATGACGACGTATCAGGGGTGGAGCCGGATTCGCTTTTTGCGGGGGTCTTTTCCGGTCCACTGCCTGCTCCGTCCTTGGCCTGGCTCTCACTGTGTTTCGCTTGGCTGGGATCTTTCAGCTTATTTGAGTAATCCGTCACGTACCAGCCGGTCCCTTTGAACATGATGCCGGGCGCCGATATGAGTTTTCGGACCCCGTGCCCGCATTGTATGCATTTGTCGATCACCGGGTCGGAAATTTTTTGCCGGACTTCGAATTGATGGTGACAGGTCTCACATAGATATTCGTATAGTGGCATCGTTATCCTCTCGTTTCACGGTCTTTCCATTTTCAATAAGATTGTTATCGGTCAAGTCAAGGATCTTTAGGGATCAATGGAGGGCTTGAATGGCCCTTTCGACCCTTTTGAGTCCTCGTTCGATCGAGTCGAGCGTCGGGGTATAGGTCAATCGCAGATGGTGCGGGCTACCGAATGGTTCACCGGGCACACAGGCAACGTGAGCTTCATCCAATAAGTAGGTGGCCAAGTCCGCCGAGGTCGCAATGGTTCCATTGGCATGCCGTTTTCCCAACACTCCCGAAACGTTGGGAAATGCGTAAAAGGCTCCGGCAGGGGTTGGACAGGTCATGCCGGGGATCGCGTTCAACGCGTCAATCATGAGACGACGTTTGGGACTGAGATCCGCAAGCAACTCCTCGAAAAATGGGGTCCCGTCCCGGAGGGCGGCCACCGCGGCTTTTTGCGAAATCGACGTGGGATTGGACGTGCTTTGGCTTTGAATCATCGCCATCGCGGCGATTAACGCTTTCGGTCCCCCTGCGTAGCCGATACGCCATCCCGTCATGGAAAACGCTTTGGAAACGCCATTCACGACAAGAGTCTGATCGGCAATCTCGGGTGCGGCGGACACGATACTCAAGAATGGGGTTTCTCCATAGACGAGTTGTTCATAAATTTCGTCCGAGATCACGAGAAAGCCATGACGTTTGGCCACGTCGGCCACCGCTTCAAGCGTCTCCCGTGTATACAGCGTCCCCGTCGGGTTACACGGGCTGTTCAGGATCACTGCCCTGGTGCGGGGGGTGACGCCGGCTTCCAATTGTTTCGGATCAATGGCATATCCTTGGCTTTCCTTTGTTTCCAGAATAACGGGTTGTCCATCGGCCAGTCGCACGATATCCGGGTAGGACACCCAATACGGAGCGGGGATCATGACTTCGTCCCCGGGATCCAAAAGGGCTTGCGCGACGTTATACAAGGTGTGCTTGGCCCCGCAGGACACCAGGATTTGCGATTTCTCGTAGTGGATCCCCTGGTCTCGTGAAAATTTCTCAACGATGGCCTGCTTGAGTTCATCGGTGCCCGAGGCCGGCGTGTATTTGGTAAATCCGTCCGTGATGGCCGACTTCGCGGCCGCTTTCACCACCTCAGGTGTGTCACATGCCGGTTCCCCTGCGGAAAAATCAATAACGTCCACGCCTTGGGCCGCCATGGACTTGGCCGTTGCCGAAATGTTCAAGGTCGGGGAGGGGACGATGCGAGTGGTACGGGTGGCCAGTCTCATGGTGAGTGATGCCCATACTTTTCACGAAGGTGTTTGGCGACCTCAGGGATGAGAAAGGCCTCCAACTCGCCTCCGAACAGGGCGAGTTCTTTGACGATGCTGGAAGTCAGATACGAATATTCTTCGCTTGGCATCAGAAAAACCGTTTCCAACTGTTCATCGAGCTTGCGATTGAGTAACGCCATTTGAAACTCGTGTTCAAAGTCGGAAACCGCTCGTAATCCTCGAATAATGGCATGGGCTCCCCGCTGTTGAACGTATTCCACTAACAGGCCGTTGAACGATTCTACTTCCACGTTGGGGAATTCCTTCGTGGCGATTTTCGCCAGTTTGACTCGTTCCTCGATAGACAGAAGCGCTCCTTTTCGTGGATTGGGAGCGATGGCTACGATCAGCCGGTCGAAGATGCTGAGGCTGCGGCTGACAATATCCGTGTGCCCACGGGTAATGGGATCGAAGGTGCCCGGATAGACGGCTAGTCGCATGTCTCCTCCGTGGAACGTTGATAGAAAGTGAGCATGGTGTTGCCATACCGCGACTGGCGCGTTTGCGTGAGTGCTCCGATTCGGCTCGGTACGGGATGCTTGAAGAAATGTTCAAGAATGACCATCCCTTGGGAAGCGATTATTCCACTCCGGCTCAAGCGTTCGAGCAACCGGGTCAGGTCGGTGGTGTGATAGGGCGGATCAGCAAAGACAATATCGAACGCAGGCGGTTCGCCACACGATGGGGGTGCGGTTAAAAACGTCTCGGCGTCTTGCGTCATGACGACGCATCGTTCGTCGTGGCCGCACCGGGTGACGTTTTCCCGAAGGATTCGTGCCGAGGCGACGTGGTTCTCCACAAAGACGACCTGGTGGGCCCCACGACTCAAAGACTCGAGACCCAATGCCCCGGTTCCGGCATAGAGATCCAAGACGCGTGCGCCTTGTGTGCGATGGGCCAGGATCGACAATAAGGCCTCGCGGACTCGGGCCGAGGTCGGACGAAGGTCCTGCCCTTCTGGCTCTTTGAGACGACGCCCTTTTTGGCTGCCAGCAACGACTCGCACCGCTTGCTCCTTTCAGACGAGAAAAAGTAGCATACTGGTTCGTGAGCGGCAAGATAAGCCCATCAGAAGGAGTCTCCGCTTTGGTAGGGCGTGAAGTTGCGGCCGAATGTTTTACCCTCGCGGCAATGGTCGTCGAGCGTTTCCGGTAAGAGACGAGAAGAGGATGGACGAAAAACCTTCTAAAGCGATCCTGCATTGGCCAAAAAGTGAACGGCCGCGTGAACGACTGTTGGAAGAAGGTCCGGAGTCTCTGACCGATGCGCAACTGCTGGCCATTGTGCTTCGGGTGGGCCGGCATAAGACGTCGGCTGTCCAGGTCGGCATGGATCTTCTGAAGCATTTGGGAGGCTTACAGGGATTAGCCAATCGAGGCGTCCAGGAACTCTGTGCCGTGCCGGGTATCGGCCCGACCAAGGTGGCCCAGATCAAGGCGGCCATTGAACTGGGCAAACGGGTGTTGTCTGCTCCGCTGACGACCGGGACGGTGATTACCCAAAGTCGAACGGTTTTTGATCATTACTATCCGCTGTTGCGGGACTTACGGCGCGAACTCTTTAAGGTGATCCTCCTCGATGCCAAGCATGCGGTCATCAGGGAAAAAACCGTCTCCGAAGGGAGTTTGACGAGCAGCCTGGTGCATCCGAGGGAAGTGTTCAATGAAGCCGTCCGCGAGTCGGCAGCAGCCGTGATCTTTCTGCATAATCACCCGAGCGGGGACCCCAAGCCGAGTAAAGAAGACCGGGCGTTGACGGCACGCCTGCAGGAAGCCGGTGACATTCTCGGCGTACAAGTTCTTGACCACGTCATCATTGGTGACGGACGCTATGTCTCTTTTGCCGATGAAGGGTGGATGTCGCCGCCGGTGGCCGCGTTGTCGAGTAAATACCTGCGTTGACGAAACACCGTTCGCACCGAAAGTCCGTCGTATGGTGACGGTCTTCCGTAGCTTTCCAACGCCCGTCATGATAAAATAGCAAACTCTTTGTAGTCTTTCGGCCCTAATGATATAATCCTTTCCCGGAGCGGCAGGAAAGCCCAACCCGAAGAGGAGCAGGCCTTCGTCGATGAGCATCGAGATAAGTCAAGTGGAACACGTGGCGGATCTTGCACGGCTTCAACTGAGCCGGGAGGAACTGGAGCGGTTCAGTCGCCAACTGAGTCGTATTTTGACCTCTATGGAAGAGTTGAACGCCGTTGATACGACGGGTATTCCAGGGACGACGTCGGTGGTCGTGGGTGACGCCAACGTGTTGCGTGAAGATGAGAGACAACCCTCCCTGTCGCAAGTGCACGCGTTGAGCAACGCACCGGAAGCGGTGGATGGTTTGTTTCAGGTTCCGCAAATTATCAGTGATCGGTGAATCCGAGGAAGTCGAGGAAGCGATGTTACGGCACATGTTACGGGCGAAAATCCACCGAGCGTTGGTCACGGATGCCTGTCTGGAATATGAGGGCAGCCTGACAGTGGATGAAGATTTGTTGGATGCAGCCGGAATTTTGCCCTATGAACTCGTAATGGTCTCGAATTTGAATAATGGGGAGCGGTTCACGACCTATGCCATCAATGGAAAACGGGGATCAGGCGAAGTCGTGCTCAATGGACCCACGGCCAGAAAAGGGGTGACTGGGGATCGGGTCATCATTTTTTGTTATGAATATTACAATGACGACGAAGCAAAGCACCATTGCCCTCGAATCATTCAAGTAGACGACGACAATCGAATCGCCAATTGCTCCTGATGCCGGCGGCGGCTTCTGATCGTCGCTTCTTCCTTCACTCGTAAGCCCGTTTCATAGCCATGTCACTTGTTAAATGTACCCTGAAAGAGCTTCAGGATCGCTTTACGCGCGGAGACGTCAGTGCCGTGGAGATTGCCCGTGCCTACTTTCTGCGGATCAGCGTCGTGGAGTCGAAGGTCAAAGCCTATATTACGCTGAACGACAAAGAGACCATTTTGTCTCAGGCCCGGGAGCTGGATGAGTCGTTGAGCGCCTGGAGAAAAACCGAGCCCCTGATGGCGATGCCGATTGCCATCAAGGATAATATTTGCACGGAAGGCCTTCCCACGACGTGTGGGTCCCGCATTCTCGGGGGTTTCACCCCGCCGTATTCCGCCACCGTGGTGAATGCGTTGCAGGCGCAGCAGTGTCTTCTTATCGGAAAAACCAATCTGGATGAATTCGGGATGGGGTCTTCGACCGAATATTCGGCTTTTGGCCCGAGTCGAAATCCCTGGAAGCTCTCCTCTGTGCCCGGTGGCTCGAGCGGCGGCTCGGCTGCGGCCGTGGCTGCCGATGAATGCGTGGCGGCGCTGGGGACGGATACGGGAGGGTCTATCCGCCAACCGGCCGCGTGTTGTGGGGTCGTCGGCCTGAAACCGACGTATGGACGCGTGTCCCGTTATGGACTTATTGCGTTTGCCTCTTCCCTGGATCAAATCGGGCCCATTACCAAGGACGTCATGGATGCCGCGTTGATGTTGAACGTGCTTGCCGGGCATGATCCCCGGGATTCGACCTCGGCGGACAACCCGGTTCCCGATTTTACGCGGGCTTTCAAAAAGAAAGACGTCAAAAAACTGAAAATCGGGGTCCCGCTTGAATTTTTTGCGGAAGGGCTGGATCCGGAAGTCTACGACGCCGTGGGCGAAGCCCTCGCCGTGCTGGAAGATTTGGGCGGGACGATTGAAGAGGTCTCGCTCCCGCACACGGGGGTGGCAGTGGCGACCTATTACATCGTGGCAACGGCGGAGGCGAGTTCCAACCTGGCCCGCTATGATGGCGTCAAATATGGATTCCGGGCCAAAGAAAACTCTGATCTTCTGGAGATGTATCGGAGCACCAGGCAAGAAGGGTTTGGTCCGGAGGTGAAACGACGGATTATGCTGGGCACCTATGCCTTGAGTAGCGGCTACTATGATGCCTATTATGCCAAAGCTCAAGCGGTGCGGACCCTTATTCGACAGAATTTTGATCGGGCCTTTCAGGACGTCGATCTGCTCGTGACTCCTGTGATGCCGACCCCGGCGTTTCAACTCGGTGAAAAAATCGAAGATCCCCTGCAAATGTATTTGTCGGATCTGTATACCATTTCCGCAAGTTTAGCCGGGATTCCGGCGATTTCCTTGCCTTGCGGGTTAAGCCGGAAGAAGTTGCCGATCGGCATGCAAATTTTGGGTCGTCCCTTTGAAGAAGACGTCGTTCTTCGGGCCGCACGTGCGTATGAGTTGGCCACGGACTGGCACAAAAAACGACCACTTATTCGATAAGGAAGGTGACGTATGATTGAGGTTGCCGCAGTGGTAATTGCCGTAGCCTTCGTGGCGCTTGTGGGCTACGTCATTCCGACCGTGATTCAGGTGCGGAAGACCGTGACTCAAGCCGAACGACTCCTGTCGCAGATTAATTCCGAATTGCCGAAGATCCTGACAGAGATCAAGCAGACGAATGAGAACGTCCGAGCCATGTCCACGCAAGCCAGGGAAGGAGTAGGGAGGGCGGCGGTGTTGATGAATGCCATTGGCGACGTGGGTGAGACGGTCAATCAAGTCCATGGAGTTCTTCGTGGACAAGGGACGACGCTCATGAAGAATCTGGTCAGCGTGCTGGTGGGCATGAGGGCCGTGGCACTCACTTTAAAAAATCGTGCACAAAAAAAGGAGGGCGGATAAATGGGAAACAAGAATTCTGGCGCGTCAGCCAGTAGCGTGATGGTGGCTTTTTTGAGCGGGATGGCGTTCGGCGCCGTCGCCGCCTTGTTATTGGCTCCGCAAGCCGGACGGGAATCGCGGGAGACCTTGTTCCGTACGGTGCGACAGGCGGGCGATGACGTTCGAGATTTTTCGGAAAAAGCCACGGATACCTGGGACGACGTGATGAACAAAAGCCGGGAGTTTCTGAATGAAGCCGGGACGGTCGTCAAGGATGCGGTGGATGCGGGACGGGAGTCGGTGCAGCAAATGCGGCGTCCTTCTTCAGAAGAATCCGATCCGTTACGGTGACGTTCGAAACCATCATTGGGTTGGAGGTGCATGCCCAACTCCAAACGCAGTCGAAAATGTTTTGCGGCTGTGCAACGGAGTTCGGGGCGCCGGCCAACACTCGGACCTGTCCCGTCTGCCTGGGATTGCCGGGTGCGTTGCCGGTCGTGAATAAGCGTGCGGTGGAAATGGCGATTCGGACGGGATTGGCTTTGAATTGTACGGTTCGGACAACGAACCAATTTGCCCGAAAGAATTATTTTTACCCGGATTTGCCGAAGGGCTATCAAATCTCCCAGTATGACCGGCCCATTTGCGAGAATGGCTGGCTTGAGTTCAAGGCAAACGGGACGTCCGGAAGGGTGAGAATCCGTCGAGCGCATTTGGAAGAAGACGCGGGGAAAAATATTCACGCGAGTGAAGGTGCCGGCAGTTTCGTCGATCTGAATCGAGCGGGAACACCGTTGATAGAAATTGTGACCGAGCCCGATATGCGCTCGGCAGAGGAAGTCGTCTCGTATTTGAAGTCCTTGCGGGACGTGTTGATGTATATCGACGTGTGTGACGGCAACATGGAACAAGGCAGTCTTCGCTGTGAACCCAACCTTTCGCTGAGGCCTGCGGGATCCGACGCATTGGGCACCAAGGTGGAACCCAAGAATATCAACTCGTTCAAGTTCGTAAAAGACGCCATCGAGTATGAAATCAAACGGCAAACCAAAGTCCTCACGGAGGGAGGAACGGTCTATCAGGAAACCCGATTGTGGGATATTGAGCGTAGCCAGACCGTGGTCATGAGAAGCAAGGAAGAAGCCCATGATTATCGCTATTTTCCCGATCCCGATCTTGTTCCGCTTGTGATTCCCGACGAGTGGGTTGAGGAATTGCGATCCACGATTCAGGAATTACCCCGGGATCGCCATCAGCGATTTCTGAAGGACTACGGATTGCCGGACTACGATGCCGGTGTGCTCACGAGCTCTCGTGCCTTGGCCGATTACTTTGAAGCCTGCGCGACGTTGTTTGCCGAACCCAAAACCATCAGCAACTTCATGATGAGTGAATTATTGCGGGAGTTGCATCAAACCGGGACGACCGTTGAGGCTTCCCCCGTGTCTCCGGAACGGTTGGTGGGATTATTGACACTCGTGCATGATGAAACCATCAGTTTGAAAGTCGCCAAGGAGATTTTTCCCGAACTCTACGCCGGAGACAAATCGGCCGCGCAACTCGTAGAGGAAAAGGGGCTCCGGCAACTGTCTGATGAAGGGGAGTTGTTGGCCTTGGTCGACGCCGTCATCGAGCGGCACCCTGCGCAGGTGGCCCAATATCGAGAGGGAAAAGAGACGGTGATCGGGTTCCTGGTCGGCCAGGTCATGAAAAACTCCGGGGGCAAAGCCAATCCCCAAAAAGTGAATGCCTTGTTCAAGACGCGGCTTGCCTAATAACGTTCGGTGTCGTCCTGCCTGCTCTGCTGGGAATGAAGGGCTGGCCACAAGAAGGGAACTCGGAACGAAGGGCCAGCGTGTTCCTGCTGCCGACGCGGTCGTTCGGCGGGGGGAGGGTGGCGTCAGAGCTGAACCCCCCTGGCCCCCCTTATCAGGGGGGTAGAAAGGGCTCTGCAGTCCCCCTGATAAGGGGGATTGAGGGGGTTGTCTTACCAAGGCGGGGAACTGAGGCATCCTGAGT
>JAHRAK010000022.1 GCA_020027535.1 Nitrospirales bacterium | reverse complement strand
CCGAGTTCGTGTCTTCCTAAGACAGGAGGATGGATAAATATTGTGTTCCTGGGTAACCCGGCTCGCTCAATTTCTCGGGCTTTGTAGCAGCGTAAAACCTCAATCGTGTCGCTCAATTTCTCGCGGTTTGTAGTGGCCTAAAAACTCAATCGTAAGCTGAGAATCTCCGATCCGGTTTCAAATGGAACCCGTGATCAGAGGAGACGCTCAGCCATGTCGATTGTGTCGCATCTACATCACCTATTCAATGCCGAAACGTGTCAATCCTATATTCATACATTGCGGTGGAAAGATCGGCCCCTACAATGTCCTCGCTGTCAGAGCCTCAACGTCGGACCCTGGGGCACGTACCACGCCCAGCTCGGACTGAAACGCTACCGCTGTAAAGCGAAGGGCTGCACGCGCACCTTCAATGACCTCACCGGCACGCTATTGGACGGCAGCCAGCGCTCTTTGATGCACTGGATTCTCGCCACGTTTCTGTTGTGCCTGTCGTGTTCATCTCGTCGCATTGCCAACGAGTTGGGGGTTCATGTGCGCACGGGCTATCGCTGGTGTTGGTGGCTGCGCAATGCGGCCCTGTCCTATGAGATCGGTCGCCAGTTAGAAGGAACAGTTGAAGCTGATGACCTCTATCATACGGCGGGACACCAGGGACAGGCTAAGACGGGCGGGACGAAATCGTTGGGCCGCAAGCCACGAGTACGTCGCAAGAAGCGCGAGCCTGGACGGGGCCATTACCTGATAATTCGGTAATTTATAAGGACTTTGATTTTTGAGGCCTTAGGGATTACCCTCGATGAAAATGCGAATGAACGATCATCGGAGGGCATCCCATGTGGCAGCAAGAATTTACCTGGTTTTTTGCGATCTTTCATCAAGAGTTTCGAAAAAACAATGCGATCGCCTTCGAGGTGCTCATGGTCTTAGCGGTCGCTCACTTGTTCGGGTTCTATAACCCCAAACAAGTGGCTGACTTTCTCGCTGTCTCTCATCAACAGTTCTATAGCGAGTTAGCCGGTTGGAGTCTCTATCATGTGAAAAAAATGCTCCGTCGCTTTATGGTCAAGAAAGCCGCTGAGGAGCTGAAACCGGTTCTGAGCAAGAGTGCCTCAACACGCTCAAGAGCTGGGACAACTCTCTCGATCGATAACAGTGTGATGGATCGCTTCGGCAAACTGATTCGCTGTGCCTATAGCTGGTATAGTGGTCGCTATCATAAAGTGATTCGAGGACAAGATTTACTCGGTATTGTACTCACAATCAATAGTATAGCATTACCTATACATCTGCTGTTCTGTCCAAAACAAGGTCGGTATCATACGAAAAAAGCAGACTTGCTCATTTTCATGTTGAAACAACTCAAAACTGAATTTCATCGTGAAGGAGTTGATATTACTCGGCTTCCTTTAACTGAATCTTCGAGGTAAGCCACTGGTTCGACCAGTGCGACTTGAACAGCTTTGAGCGTTCCGGGAGTAAAGTCCCCCTTGTTGGCTTGATGAGCCCAAGCCGAAGGAGGACTTTATGTCAGAGCTGTATCAAAGCCTGTCGCATTCACGTTGGAATTGCAAGTACCATGTCGTGTTTGTCCCCAAACGACGCCGTAAAAAGTTGTATGGGGACATTCGTCGCAAACTGGGGGCCATCTTCCATGAGCTGGCCCGTCAGAAAGAGTGTCGGATCATCGAGGGCCATGTGATGCCGGATCATATTCATATGTGCATCGAGATTCCACCCAAGCACTCGGTGGCTACGGTCATCGGTTTCCTCAAGGGCAAAAGTGCGATTGCCATTGCCCGGCAGTTTGGCGGTCGCGATCGCAACTTTTCGGGCGAGCACTTCTGGGCTCGTGGCTATGCGGTCTCGACGGTCGGCCTTGAGCTGGAACAAGTCAAGGCTTACATCCGTGACCAGGAAGCCACTGATGATCAAGGGCAGTTTTAGGCTGCTCGACTCGGGTAATGGCACTTAGCCGCCTTTGAGGCGGCACGGCTCATCAAGCCACCCGCTCTGCGGGGGGTGTCTGACTCTCGACTCTGGATATGTGTCTCAAGAGCTCAGAGACCGACTGCATCAGTTAGGTTTTAGCCACATTATTATTGCAGGGAAAGGCAATTATGTTTCTACGATTGAGGGTCAGAAATGGGATGCAGCAACATGGAAAAAAGTATTGATGTTGGAAGACCCGAAATGGGGCATTGACGTGCCGTCGTAT
>JAHRAK010000021.1 GCA_020027535.1 Nitrospirales bacterium | reverse complement strand
TGCGGGACCAAGGCCAACCGGCCGACGCGCAACGCGAACTTGAGCAGGCGCTCGCGCTGCGCCCCAACGCGCCGGCGATCATCAGCAATCTCGGACGGGTCCTGGCCGAACAACAACAGCCGTCGCGCGCCATTGAACTTTTTGAACGGGCGATCATCCTGCGCCCGAACTATGCCGAAGCACGATTCAATTTGGCGCAAAGTCTGGAACGGACCGACACCCGCCGGGCGATCGAAGAATACGAGACCTATCTCGCCCTAGTCGAAGGGATTCCCAGCGAAGCCAAACGCATTATGTTCGTCCTGGAACGCGTGAAACGGCTGAAGGGTGAATAAGCGCCGTGAAATTCTACGCCGTGCGCAAAGGACGCCAACCCGGGATCTATACCACCTGGCCCGCGTGTGAAGAGCAAGTCAAGGGGTTTCCCGGAGCCAGCTACAAAGCTTTTCCCACGAAAGCTCAAGCTCTGGCGTTTGCGGGAGAATCTCTTCCCAATGTCACCGGCCGTGCCCCAGCCGATGCCTCGCGGACGGCCGACGCCCTTCCGACAACCGATGCCATACACATTTGGGTCGATGGGTCCTGTCTGCCGAACAGCAATGGCCGCCTGACCTTCGGGTGGGCCTACGTGATCCTCGACAACGAACGGGAACTCCACCGGGCGAGTGGGCACGACGTGCCGGCCGAGGCGCGCCGGCATCGAAGCGTGGCCGGAGAAATTCAGGCGGTCCTGCATGCGCTGGAGTGGTGCCGGGAACGCGGCATTACGGCAGCCACGATCTATTTCGACTACCAGGGATTAGCCAGTTGGGTGGAAGGCACGTGGAAGACCAGGACGTCCTTTACCCGGGCGTACGCGGAAAGCGTCCGGGCTTTGGGGATGAGCCTTACGTGGCACAAAGTGCAAGCCCACTCCGGCGAAGAATATAACGAGTTGGTGGATCAACTGGCGAGAGAAGCCGCCCGCTCCGCACCGGGAAATGATCAAGAAGTTTGAACTTTTCGACGAATTGTAAAAATTGAACTGAAATGTACAAATTGTACGTTTCGTAATATTTGTACAAATTCTGTAATATTTGTACAAAACTTGATAAATTGTACAAAATATCACGGATTGTCAAAAATAACATATTGGAAGAAACGTAAGACTCTTAAGCAATCGTTGTACCTCTTTCTGTCATCCTCGACATTTTTAATCGAGGATCCAGAGTTTTTCTTTTTTCTTCGTCTGTGAAGACAATAAGAACTGGATCCCCGATCAGGTCGGGGATGACAGAAAGAAACAGTTCCTACTTTAGGATGGTCCGGAAAGGTTTCGTGAAGCTCGGAACGGGCATGTTGCCGGCCTTTGTTCTCTGACGCAGCAGCCAGGCCTGGGCCGCCACCTCGATGCCTTCGGCCCCGCGGCAAAAACTCACCGTCATGATGTGTTCTCGTGTCCGGTCCCTGGGGTACGCCGACAGCAACCGTCCCTTCCGGGATTGGACAAAGAAACGACTTCTACTTCCTCCGTTCTTGTAATAGTTCACCTTTTGGGGCTGCCACCCCAGGGCCTCGGCGGCCGTGCCGTGCGGGAACCGGTCGGGCCTGTCCGTGGCCACGCCGGTAGCCAGTCCATTGAGACCGGTTAAATTGGACATGGACGATGAGATGATCTCCACAAGGCGGGCGCGCCCGGTGCCGATCGGGACGCTGGCAATGCGCCCGAAGTGGACGTCGCCGCTGAGGACCACCACGTCGTGGGACACGGAGCCCAGCGCTTCCAGCAACCGGGCATACTGGGTTCCGTAACTGCGGATGTTCCGCTCGACCTCGTTCTGTTCCACGATCAACGGCTGCGGGATGACGAGCACGCCCGGACAGGTACGGTGGGCCGCCCACTCGAGTAATGTGTTGAACGGCGCCTCCGGAAGGAGTTTGTGCTCGGACCGGTGCGAGCGCAAGTCGGCCAGGCACACGGACAGGTCATTGCCGAGCGTCAACGATTCGACCACGGGAGAACGCTGGACGTTCTTGACACCGTCGGACGCCGCTTTCGTCCAACTGTTGTGCACGTGCGGCAGTTTGAGGGCCAGCAGGGTCGGGAGGAGGGAGTCGGTAAAGGGATAGTCGTTCCAGTATTCGTGATCGTCGGGCAACATCCACGTCCCGCCCCGGCTCAACAGACTGCCGAGCGCCTGCCAGTGGAGGGCATAGTCGGCGGCGATGCGTTCGCGGATCTCTTGTTCGGTCAACGACAGGGAATCGAAGCCGATATCCAGATAGACCTGGTCCCCTGCCAGCACGGTCACGTCCGGGCGAATGGTGTTGCGCCCGCGCTCATACAGCGCCTTGTAGGAAGCCGCGGCCCGGCCGCCGTCCCGATGGTGGTAGAAGCAACTCCCGAGCCCGATCGTGAAGGCGCCCCGGCCCTTCTCCGGGACGCGCGAGGGCAGCGTACGAAACGTACCGGAGCGAAGCCGTTGCCAGCGACGCCTGATTCCGGCCCGGGGAGCCGCCTCGATGCGGCGCTCGAACTCAAGGCGATAGTCGTTCCCGGCTTCGAGTCCTCGAAACGTCACCACGGCGAAAAAGCGCTGCTTCATCCCCGGAAAAGGCCGTTGCCACTTGCGGATGATTCGTGTTCTGACCTTACCGTTTTTCGTGATGAGGCGGACGCGTGCGCGTTCGGGCTTTTTCAAGGTGGGGAACAGCGTGCCAACCCACACTTCCACGGAGTGCCGGCTGACGCGATGGACGACCAGCGACCATTGGGCGGTTGACGTGTACGCGTTTTGGTTCATCCGGGATGTTGCCACGTTGTCCTGACGGCCGGGTCCTACCCGCACCGGACCTTGACCACGCGCCCGTTTCGGCCGACGACGACGTTCATCCGCTCCGGACGGTGATCCATGGTGACCCGGCTACCGGCGGGATACACGCGCAGGGGCCTTGGCAGGGCGGCGGTATCGATCTCATCTATGGGCCGGCCGATCAGTGCCTGATGTCGCGCGGCAACGCATGTGCGATCATCGGGCAGTTCCACGATCTCCACGTTGGCCGGGCCGGGTCCGGCCACGTTCTTTTCCAGAACGCTCGCAGTCGCGCAACTCCAGAGCAACACTCCCGACAACACGATCAGCATGACTTTTCGATGCATCGTTTGTTCCAAAAGAGAGGAAGTGTAATGCGGCTTCAGAATTCGGTTTGCCAGCCCGCCAACAGGCTGAACATGGGCTTCGCGGCCACGTGTCCCGGATTGTGCGACGCGACTGCCTCCGCCCGCCACTCGCCGCCGAAAACGCCCATGCGGCGCCAACGGGCCGCCACATCAACTTGTCGGGCCGATGGGACGAGACCGGCCGAGAACGACTCGCGCAGGATCGCGCCGTCCCTGGTGCGGCCGACCGGCATCCTGAAGGTCGCCGCCCCGTTCTCGATCCGCGGCGGTTGCGACACCGAAATGGTCAGCTCGTCATGCGCGCTCAGGCGCCTGTTGGCGCGGAGCGACATCGCACTCGTGGTCAACCACAACATGCCGTCGATGAGCCCGCCGCCCACGTTCGGGGCCACCAGACCGACCTCGGTGTCGAAGGCCAAGCGCCAGCCCCCCAATTCGGTGGCCGCCTCGACCCCGGTGAACACGTTGTGGCCGAGAGCCGACCGAACGCGCCGGTCGCCCTGGACCCCAGCAGGGAGTTCCCTTCCCTGAGCCATCCGACGCGCACGCCAACGGGCGTATCCGGCGGTCGCCAGGCGAGCAGGGCCCCCACGTCCGACGTCCGTTGCCGAGGTGGGAAGTCAGTTCTGGTCAACGATGTGGCCGGATCAAACGTGGCAAAAGCCGTGGTTTCAAACCCGTTCTGGGCCTTGAAGGTCACAGTCGCGGCGTTCCCGGCCAGGTTGAGCAAGCTGCTTTCGGCAGTCGCCGGCGACTCGTACAGGCCGACGCGCCAGGCGCCTTGATGCACGGCGAGCGCGTAGGGCGTGCGCGTCATCCGCGTACCGCGCGCGGGCGGGCCGCCCGCTTGTTTGCCCGGGGCCATGAGACTGTGGAGCCGCCCCAGAGAGGATGGTTGGTATGCAGTGCCGGCCAAGCCCGACAGGCCGAACCAGAACGGGGCGCCCAGCGCGTCGAACGCCGCGATTTCCCGGCCGGCCAGCGAATGCGAGAGACTGTTCCCAAACGCGCGGCCCAGCCGGAGTTGAGTGGTTTGGATGCTATGCCCGCCCTGCCCGTTGGTGCCGACCCGGCTGTTCGTCATCACCTGCGCGTTGTCCACCGGCGATACCGCGGCTCCGAGGTCCATCAACCCCTGCCCGTAGATGGAGGAGCTGCCGTAGATGCCATTCTTGTTGGCGGTGGCGAAGAGCCGCGTGAGCAGTTCCCTGTTGGAGAGTTGGCCGCGGAAGAAATGCTTCATCAGGGCGAGCCCGCCGCTCACCATGGGCGCGGCAGCGGAGGTGCCTTGGCTATTGAGCAGGACACGAAAGGCGTCGGGTGAGGGGGCCACGGAATCGAACAGGGCGGCCGTGACGTCGACACCGGGCGCCGCGATGCACCACGGGCCGGCAATGCCGCAACGGTTGGAGAAATCGGCGATCCTGCCGTCACGACCCACTGCCACGGTGACCACGTTATGCCCTTGCAGTTCCGGCAGTTTGGCCACCGCCCCGGCCTCCGGGCCTGGCGAGGTCGCCCGGTAACTGAATCCCGTGGTGCTGCTCGAATCCGCAAAGCAATTCTCGTCACCCCGATCGCACGGGTTCCCATGATCGTTGCCCGCGATCCACACGAAGATCGACGGGTCCGCCACGCCCCGTTGTGCGATCACCTCGAAGGAAGAGCCGAGTCTGCCGGCGGCACGCAGTTGGTTCACCGTGTAGTTTTCCACGAATGTGCCGGTAAAACCGTAACTCGCGTTCACGATATCCACGCCGCTCGCCAGCACGTCTCTATAGGCGTCATCCCAGTCGAACGTGCGCCGGCGAATGTCATTCTCGGGAATGTGGGAACCGATGGGCGCGGTAAACATCTTGAAATTCGCGCCCCAGGCAATACCGAGGAACCCGGCATCGTTGGGCTGCACGGCCATGATACTCGTGACCGCGGTGCCGTGCGAGTACCCGCCGTTCGTCTGGTAATCCGCTCTTGTTTCATCAGGCAGGTTCTGGAGGAACGTTTCCGTGATGCTCGCACCAACGAGTTCGCGATGGGTGAGATCCACACCCGAATCCATGACCCCGACAGTCACGCCGGCTCCCGGCTTGACATTTTGGCCATCCATATCGCCTTCGATGACGGCGAGGGCTGCATGCGCTTGATGCACGTTCAGCGTTTCCAGAGCCCATTGGCCCACATAACGAGTGGAACTCGTATTCTCTTGAAATTCAGGTTCCGCGAGACGATCGGCGGCGAATCCATTACGGAGTTCAATAAATCTATTCATCGAGATACATCCATGAGAGACCGTGTCAATCTCCATGCAGGGTGGCGGGGTCGGCGGTTGCGGTCGCGGGGGCGGCTGCGACGGGGGCGTCACGCGGGCAGGGTTCGGAGCCGGGCCAGGGCTCGGAATAGAGACAGGGGGTGGGGGGGGTGGGGGGGGCGGAGGAGCCGGGGGCAGATCAGGGGGAGGAGCAGATGGTCCAACTCCCCCGCCGCCCCCACCGCCACAACCGGATAACGCCGTGATCAATGACAGGGCTGCAATGAAACTTGTGATTCTGTAAATCCGGAGAAGCATGTGAGATGGGACCCTCAAATACCTCTACCTCCCAACTTTTCCCTCTTCGGAAAAAGTTCCCGTCCTTACAAAAGAGGGGAAAAGAAGGGGAAGGAAAGAGCTCATCTCACCCTCCAGAGACGATAAGATGTTTTATAGGGCAAAGAAGGGAACCGGTTAGAGCTTGCCTTCGCCTTTGAGGTATTTGCGGAAGCGGTCCATGAGTTCTTCTCCAAGCACGCCGACTTCCGGTTTCTCTTTGGTCATGAATTCCCGGATTTCTTCCAGGCGCTGCTCGGCCTGGCTGTTTCCTTTCAGGCGTTTGACTTTCACCAACGCATCGTCAAAGGCGTCGAAGGTCAACTCTTGATATCCGAAACTTCTGATCCGCTTGACGGCTTTCATCATGGCTTCGTTCCGAAACGTGGTCAGGTGTTCGGAATCGATTTCCCGCAACCCGAGTTTTCTGGCCCGCCGTTCCGCCGCTTTGCGGATCCCGCTACGCACAAAATCCGGGGACGTGAGCAACCGTTTCCAGGCTTCGTCCGTCCACGCCACGTTTTCCTGCGGCGCTTCCCAGACCTTGAACAGCGTCAGCTCATCAATCGTGGTCACCCCTGATTCCCGAGCCAGGTCTTCCGCGTCCCGCTTCAGCATATCCGTGACGAACTCCAGGGCGATGGGCGGTGAATCCTTCACTTTCTCCTGAAGCATCGCCTTCGCCCCCTCGGTCCATTCGATTGGCGTCACCCGGGCTTCGTTCTGTTCCCCCATGGCTTCGACTTTTTCGAACAGTTCCACGTTGACTTCCAAATGACCCCGTTCCCGCGCCACTTCTTCGGTGATTTGCTTGATCATGGCTCGCATGAATTCCGGCACGCTTTCCAACCGTTTACTCGCTTCCGCGGTCCAGGGCATTTTGCCTTGAGCCATTTGATCGGCCGCCTCGGCCATCCCGGCTTCTCCGCCCATGCTCCCCATCATTTGGCGCTTGAACCGGTCCAACAATTCACCGGTAATCTCGGTTTCCCCCAATTCGCGGGCTTTCTTTTCCGCCAGGCGTCTGACCATGCCTCGTAAAAAGATGGGCGCGCGCTCAAGCCGCGTCAGGGCCTCGGGGGTCCAGGTCGGTGTCGTCACCGTGGGGTCGGGATTACTCATGCGTCGGCCCTTCTTGATTCAGCAGTTCCTTGATTTCTTTGCCCGCTTTAAAAAACGGCATGCGTTTTTCAGGCACGGACACGGTCTCTCCGGTTTTGGGATTGCGCCCGTCCTTGGTGCGTCTGATGCGCAACCGGAAACTTCCAAACCCGCGGATCTCCGTTTTCTCCCCCCGCTTCAAGGCGTCACGGATGGAATCGAAAATGCCATTCACCACCTTTTCCGCGTCACGGCGACTGAGGGTCTTGGCTTTCTCCACCACTTTCTCAATCAGGTGTGCCTTGGTCATGACTCCTCTCCTTGATCGAAGATTCGAAGACCCTTGCGCTCGCTCCCGTTCCTTGTTCGGGTCCCTCACCCCGGGGAGAGTGCCCGTGGTCTTTTCCTCCCCTTTGTAAGGGGAGGGTAGGTGGGGTAGAGAGCCGCCCGTTCATGGAGCACAGGCAACGCCCACCCCACGCAGCTTGCCCACCCCTGCCCGGCTCTCCCTCCCCTCACCCCTCCTTACACAGGAGGGGAAGAGGAAGGCTATTCTCCGTTCCGTTTCCCTACAACGCCATGAAATACATGAGGTTCATTCCCGTTTGAAGCGGCAACGCGGGCGTGTTTCCGAACAGGGACCCGACGAACCAATCCCGGAATGAAAATTCCGGAGTCGTCTCGACGACCGGCGGAGAACCTTTTATCCCGGTCATCTCCGCCGCCACTCTGACGGCGTCTGTCAAATCTCCCAGGTCATCGATCAGGAGCACGTCTTTGGCTTGTTGCCCGGTCAACACCCGCCCATCCGCCAAGGTTTCCACGTCGGCGACGTCCAGCGCGCGGCCTTCGGCCACGGCTTCGATGAACTGACGATGGGCATCATCCATGACCGATTGCAACAGGTTCCGGTCTTCTTCGCCCATCATGCGAAACGGGGACCCCACGTCTTTATACCGTCCGCTTTTTATCACGAAGTTCTTCACGCCGATTTTGTTCATGAGCTCTTCAAAATTGGCCAACTGCATAATCACGCCGATACTGCCCGTGAGCGTTCCGGGGTTGGCCAGGATGCGATCGGAGGCGACTGCGATATAATACCCGCCGGACGCCGCCACCGTTCCCATGGAGGTCACGACCGTTTTCTGCTTGTCTTCCCGCACCCGTTTGACTGCATTGTAAATCTCCTGAGAGGCCGCGACCCCGCCGCCGGGAGAATCGATCCGAAGGACAATGGCCTTGACGAGCGGGTCCTGGGCATACGCTTCCAACTCGTTCACGGTCGATCGGGAATCCAGAATGGGACCTTCGATCCTGACGAGCGCGATGCGCTCCTTGCCGACCGTGGCGAGTTCCGGTAACAGCGCATTCCCCACCACGGTCAACGCCACCGCGACCACCACGATCCAGATGACCCGTCGCCACTTGGAAAGGGGTTTTCCTGAAGATGTGTCGTCCATACACGCCTGCCCGGCGATGATGCTCTACGCCGTTTCCTCCGAGTCCGCGACTTCCTGCTCCTGGTCAGGGCGAACACGCAGGTTCGCCTCTACGCCGGGCTCTTGGTCGGCGTCGCCCGGATCGCTCACCGCTTCGGGTGTCCGGCTCTCCGGTTCCTGCGGACAGTCTTTCACGCTCAACGCGATTTTCCGTTCTTCACAATCGACTTTGACGATCTTCGCGGTCACGTGCCGGCCTATCGCAAAACTCTCTTCCAGCTTATTCGCCCCATCGGGCCCGACTTCACTGACGTGGATCAACCCTTCCACGTCCCCGTCCAGTTCGACGAACACTCCGAAATTCGCGATCTTGGACACCGTCCCGGTCGCCACGCTGCCCACGTGGTACCGTGAAGGAATGTCCACTTCCCACGGGTCCGCCGTGAGCTGCTTGTAGCCCAGCGACAACCGCTCTTTTTCTTTGTCGATGCGCAAAATGACCGCGGCCACCCGTTGCCCCTTCTTGAACAATTCCGAGGGATGCTTGATGTGTCTGGTCCACGACATGTCCGAAATATGAATCAGCCCGTCGATCCCTTCATCCAGCCCCACGAAGGCCCCGAAGTCCGTGACGCTTTTGACTTTGCCCTCGATTTGCGTGCCCACCGGGTAGCGGGCTTGAATGACGTCCCACGGATTGGGTGCGGTCTGTTTCATGCCGAGCGAAATCTTGCGACCTTGCTGGTCCACGTGCAGCACTTGCGCGTCGATGGCGTCTCCCAGCGCCACCACGCGGGAAGGATGGCGCACTTCATGCGTCCAGGACATTTCCGATACGTGGACGAGCCCTTCAACGCCCGGCTCCAGTTCCACGAACGCGCCATAATCGGTCAGGCTGACGACCTTGCCGCTCACTCGCGACCCTTCAGGGTATTTGGCGGCAATGTTCATCCAGGGGTCGGCCGTCTTTTGTTTGAGCCCCAAGGAGATTCGCCCGGACTCGCGGTCGTACTTGAGCACCAGCACTTCCAACCGGTCCCCCACGGCAAACATATCGGAGGGATGGCCGACCCGTCCCCAGGAAATATCGGTGATGTGCAGCAGGCCGTCAATGCCGCCCAAATCCAAAAACGCGCCGTAGTCGGTGATATTTTTCACGGTCCCTTCGAGCAGTTGTCCTTCGGCGAGGGTCGATAACGTGCTTTGCCGCCGCTTGTCCCGCGTTTCTTCCAATAAGGCCCGACGGGAAATGACCACGTTGCCGCGCCGATGATTGATTTTAATGATTTTAAACGGGAAGGTTTTTCCGACCAGGGAGTCCAAATCGCGGACGGGCGTCAGATCGATTTGCGAACCGGGCAAAAAGGCTTTGACCCCGATATCCACCATCATCCCGCCTTTAATGCGCGACACCACTTTCCCGTGGACTTCCCTCTCCTCCTGATGCGCGACCTCAAGCTCATCCCAAATTTTCATCTTGTCCGCTTTTTCCTTGGAGAGGAGCAAGTTCCCTTCCGCGTCTTCACGCTGCTCGATGTACACCTGGATGCGGTCACCGACCGCCAACCCGGTCAGTTCGTCCGGCATAAACTGGTTCGCCGAGATGATGCCTTCGGATTTATAGCCGATGTCCACGATCACTCTCTCTTTTTGAATGACCACGACCCGGCCTTCCGTGATCGTCCCTTCTTCAAAATTCTTGAACGTTTCTTCATACAGGGCCTCCAAGGCCTCCCGGTCCATTTCTTCAATAACGTGTGACATAGTGCTCATTTCTGATTCCTCATTCCTCGGGCGGACACCGGGGTCCGCCTCTACACGATCGCTTCCCGGCAACCGTTGTGACGGGGATCGAGCCGTGACCGGCGTGGAGGCTCAATCTCTCGGGTTCATGTTGTCGGTATTGACGAATGATCCACGCCGCGTAATTCGCCAATCCGAGCCATTATTGTCTGACTGATATGTTGGTATAATTCTTTTCCCTGATAGTGTCGACATTCCTCACGAAAATCCATGGACTCGCCAAACGACACTTCCACCGGATGCCGCCTCAGCCATGACGCACCCATCGGAAGCACCTGGTACGTCCCCCTGAGATAGACCGGCACCACGGGACATTGGGCTTCGGCCACCAGCCGCCCGATTCCCGGTTTCCCCGGCTGCAGCATGCCGTCCGTCGTTCGCGTCCCTTCCGGAAAAATGACCACGGCCTTGCCCGCCTTGAGCAACGCCACCGCGGACCCGAACGCTTTTCGATCCCATCGCTCGGTCTTTAACGGAATCCACCCCAGCGAGCGAAGGATGCGACCCAACAGGGGATAGGGGAACAAATTGGCCCGCCCAAGATAAAAGAGGCGACGCCGGACCCCGCATCCCAATAATGGAATATCCGCATAACTCGCGTGATTCGCCGCCAACAACACCCCGCCCGTGGCCGGGACGTGTTCAACGCCGCGCGTACGATAGTGCAGGAACACGCGGCCGACCACGCGAGAGAGGACCCACAGGATTCCATACACCACGGTGCTCACGAGTGACCCGGAATCCACTCCATCATGTTTTCCACCACCTGGTCAACCGTCAAGGACGAGGAATCGATCACCACCGCATCGGCGGCCGGTTTCAACGGCGCGGTTGCCCGCGAGCGATCGTTGGCATCCCGTTCCTGAATGGCCCGCCGGATGTCACGCTGTGTTTCGGGATGCCCGGCCCGTACCGTTTCCTGATACCGGCGAGTCGTCCGCGTCTCAAGATCCGCCTCGAGAAAAAATTTCACGTCCGCTTCCGGAAACACCCTGGTGCCCATGTCACGGCCTTCTGTCACGATCCCGCCCTCACGGCGATACCGTGCCTGAATCGGTAACAGCCGGTCGCGAACGTGCGGCAGCGCCGCTACGGTTGATGCCAACCGGCTGATTTCCGGGGAACGCAATTGCGCGGTGATGTCCTCGTTGTCGATAAACGTTCGCGTCACCCCTTCTTCGAGAGACACGTGAAAATCGATCGAGGACATCAACGCCTCCATGGCCCCGACATCGGCACAATCAATCCCCGTTCGTCGGACCATCCATGCCACCGCGCGGTAGAGGGCCCCCGTATCAAAATAGGCGTACCCCAACCGCGACGCCAAGGCCCGAGCCGTCGTACTTTTCCCCGCGCCGGCAGGGCCGTCAATCGTGATGAGCAAGCCTCGCCTTTGGGCAAACGTCTTCACGGTCCTCGGAAAAGGACATTATCATAGAATTCAGCGTGAAATTGTCAATAATTCCAACAGGTTGTCATGAAAATGCGGGAAGGAGGTCGCAATGCAGCCGGTGTCGAGAATGGTCGTTGGCGCATCGCCGGTCAACGCGGCGATCGCCAATGCCATGGCCACTCGATGGTCGCCATGGCTCATGCAGGTTCCGCCTGTGACGGCGGCGCCCCCGTGCAGAATAAATCCGTCCGGGGTTTCCTGAATGGGGACGTTGAGTTTGGTCAGTTCCGTGGCCATGGTATGAATCCGGTCGGTTTCCTTGACTCGTAACTCTTCGGCTCCCGTCACGACGGTCCGGCCTTCGGCCAGCGCCGCGGCCACGCAAAAAATGGGAAATTCGTCAATCATTTTGGGAACGTGTGAGGTTTCGATGGTCACGCCGCGAAGCGGGGCCGTGCGAACCAGCAGATCACCCACCGGTTCCCCGGCTTCTTCCCGTTGGTTGACAATCCGGATATCGGCTCCCATTTCGCAAAGAATGTCCAGTATCCCCGTCCTGGCCGGATTGAGGCCGATATTCACGATCCGTACCTCAGAGCCGGGAACCAGGGAGGCGCCGACGATAAAAAAGGCCGCGGCAGACAGGTCGCCTGGCACCGACACATCTTTGGCCGCATAAGTGGGACGGCCCGGCAGGACGACGTGGCACCCGTCGGTTTCGAGCGGAATGCCCAGATACCGGAACATCCGCTCGGTGTGATCCCGGGATTGTGCGGGCTCGGAAAACCGCGTCTCCCCTTGGGCGAAGAGCCCGGCAAAGAGGACCGCCGATTTGATCTGGGCACTCGACACCGGCGATTGGTATTCGATGCCCTGTAAGGCCCCTCCCTGAATAGCCAACGGCGCCAATTCGCCCCCTTTCCTGCCTTGGATGGTCGCACCCATCATGCGCAGGGGGTTCACGATCCGCCCCATGGGGCGGCGGCGAAGCGAGTCGTCGCCCGTCAGGATCGAAAAAAACGGTTGGCCGGCCAGCACCCCGGCCAACAGACGAAGGCCCGTCCCGGAATTGCCGCAATCCAAAGGCAGAACGGGCTCGGTCAAACCGCCCAACCCTTTGCCCCAGACCCGGACCTGGTCCGTCTCGACTTCGATGGTGACGCCCAACGCTTGCAAGGCACGGAGGGTATCGAGGCAATCCTCTCCACGACAATATCCCGTAATCGTGGCGGAGCCTTCGGCCAGGGCGCCGGCCAGCAAGGCCCGATGGGTGATGGATTTGTCCCCGGGCACCCGAATCGTCCCACGCAAGGGGCCTTGTGGCGTGATGGTGAGCGCACTCATTTCAGCCGTTGCCGCGCTTCCCGCGCTCTGGCGATTTCATGCTCCAGGCCGGGGCCGTCCTTCGCTTGGATCAACGTCTTGAAGCGTTGCAATTCTTTTTCCAGGGCTTCAATCATGACCGAAAGATTTTCAGGATTCCCGAGAAAAATATCGCGCCACATTTCCAGAGAGCTTTCTGCAATGCGGGTGGTATCCCGCAAGCCGCCGCCGGCATATTCCAGCAACTCCGCCCCGCCTTCGGTTCGCTGTTGAAGATCCGTCAAGGCATTCATGAGGGCGAAGGCCGCGACGTGAGGAAGGTGACTGACCGCCCCCAATATCCAATCGTGCACAAAGGGATCGATCGACCGGACGACGGAGCCCATGGCTGCCCAGACGTGCTGCATGGTGAGGAGGGCCTGAGAATCGGTGTTGGCCGTCGGCGTGATGATGCACAGGGCGCCGGTGAACAAATCCGTGGATGCGGCCATCACCCCCGACGTTTCCTTTCCGGCGATGGGATGCGCGCCCACGAAATGCACACCGGCCGGAACCAACACTTCCACCTGTCCCACCAGGGAGCCCTTGACGCTTCCCACGTCGCTCACGATCGTGCCGGGTTCCAGGACACGTCCCCACTCCTTGAGATGCCCGGCGTAACTTTCCACGGGCGTGGCGAGAATGACCAACTCCGCACCCTTCATCGCCGCCTTGGGATCACGTTCAAACGCATCGATGGCCCCATGTTGCACGGCTAATTCCAAATTGCCCAAACTCCGGCCCACGCCGACCACGCGATCGGCCAGACCTTGACGCTTCAGGATCATCCCCATGGAGCCCCCGATCAATCCGACCCCAACAATCGTGACTTGTCTGAAATGGACGGTCATGCTCTGTGGAAGAAACGGCAGTGCGTCACTGGAAGATCGAAGGCCAGGGTTACAATTCTCTTCCGACTGCTTGCGCAAGGATTTTCAGGTCGTTCATTAATTCCTTGAACCGATACGGCTTGAGCGATTCCTCTCCGTCGCAGAGAGCGCATTCCGGATTCGAATGGACCTCGATCAGGAGCCCGTCGGCACCCGCCGCAATGGCCGCCTTGGCCATGGGAGCCACCAGGTTCCATTTGCCCGTCGCATGACTGGGGTCCACGATCACCGGCAAATGCGACAGTTCTTTCAACGTGGGCACCGCCGCCAGGTCCAACGTATTGCGATACTGGGTTTCAAAGGTGCGAATGCCGCGTTCGCACAACATCACGTTTCGATTACCGCGCGAGACGATGTATTCGGCCGACAATAAAAATTCTTTGATCGTGGCGGACAGCCCGCGTTTCAGGAGAACCGGCTTATCATAGGCCCCGACTTCCTTGAGCAATTCGAAGTTCTGCATGTTCCGCGCCCCGATCTGAATCACGTCGGCTTTTTCGAGGAACACGTCCGTGTCGCGGGGATCCAAAATTTCGCTGACCACGGGCATCCCCGTCTGCTTCTTCGCTTCAACCAAAAAATCGAGCCCTTCACGACCCAAGCCTTGAAACGAATAGGGAGAGGTTCGCGGTTTGTACGCGCCACCCCGAAGGATCGCGCCTCCGGCGGTTTTGACTTCATGCGCAATCCCGACCGTCACTTCCAATTTTTCGACGGCACAGGGGCCGGCCATCACGACCAATCGTTTGCCGCCCACCGTCACCCGATCCACCGCGATCGCCAAGTCCTGGGCTTGAAATTCCCGGCTCACCAGCCTCCACGGCGCCAAAATGGGCGTCACGCTCTCCACGCCGGAGAACACACTGAGCGGTTGGTTTTCCAACAGACGTTCGTCGCCGATCACACCGATGATGGTGCGCTCCTCGCCACGGGACATTTGCGATTTCAGGCCCAGTTCCCTGAGTCGATCCGTGAGGTGATCGATGTCCTCTTCCGTGGCAGTCGGCTTGAATACGATAATCATCGGGCCTCCTTCTCCTCGGCAGGAGGAAGGTTCTCCATCACATGGCTCAGGGCCTTGAGAAATCGACGGTTCTCCTCCGGCCGCCCGATCGTCACGCGCAGCATCGAACCGCCAAGATGCCGAACGATGATCCCTTCACGAAGAAGGCGCTCAAACACGTCACGGCCGTTCCGGTGCGTATCGAAAAAGAGAAAATTGGCCTGACTGGGAAGGGGCGCCAACCCCAATGCGCGAAGCCCGTTGTCCACCGCCGTTATTTCCGCTTCATTGAGCGCTCGACTGGCGGCCACGTGCCGTTCGTCGCCCAACGCCGCACGGGCCGCGAATTGCGCCAGGGTATTGGCGTTGAACGGGTTTCGCACGCGATGCAGGTAGCCGGCGATGTCCGGTGTCGTGATCCCGTATCCGATACGTAACCCCGCCAATCCGTAAATCTTGGAAAACGTTCGCAACACCACCACCGGCCGGTTTTGTCGAACATAGTCGAGGGTGTCGGGATAGTGCGGGTCCCGGACGTATTCATAATAGGCTTCATCAAACACCACGATCACGTCATCGGGGACAGCAGCCATGAACTCCCGGACTTCATCGCGGGTCACCATGGTGCCCGTGGGATTGTTGGGATTGCAGACGAACACCACCCGCGTGCGACCGGTCACGGCCCGCGCCATGGCCGGGAGATCGTGACGCCAGTCGTTCAAGGGAACTTCCACGCAGACCCCGTGCCCGCCGGTCACGGCGAGCTTATACATGACGAAGGTGTGGTCCGCCATGACGGCTTCCTCACCGGGGGACACGAACGTCTTGACCAACAGGCTGATGATTTCATCGGACCCGTTGCCCACGACGACGTGATCGCCGGATACTTTCCACCGGTCGGCCAGCGCGCGGGTGAGGTCATGCGCCCCGCCGTCCGGGTAGAGATGCACGGTCTCCTTTCCTTCATCCAACGCCGCAAGCGCCTTGGGGGAAGGGCCAAGAGGATTTTCATTGGACGCGAGCTTCACGGCTCCGTGAATGCCCAACTCCCGCTCCAATTCGTCAAGGGGTTTCCCGGGGGAATACGGAACGAGTTTGGCTATATCGGGGTGAACTCGGATAGGCATGTGTCACTCACGCGTTCGTGCTCGTCGCGCGTGGTTTGAGTATGGACCTACTCATTCGTTTCACAATTGATACAAAATCGCCAACGACACTCCGAATCTCTCATTCCCGACTTCTCCTCTCTGTCATTCCCGACGCCTGTCCCCGACATTCTTAATCGGGGATCCAGTCAAGGGAAGAATCCAGTGTCTTTTCTTTTCCCTCCGTTCTGGAGGATACGACTCTGGATTCCCGCTTCCGCGGGAATGACAGATATGGTGTGGTTATCCCCTGATTCCGTCAATGCCTGTCCTGAGCCTGTCGAAGGAAATGAGTGAACATTTTCTCCACACGAGACGAGCGGCGTCCCGCCTTGTGTCAGGAATGGATGGGATACGAACCGAGAATTTTCAAAAACAAACACCGGCCCTTCAGTTCCTCAAGGGTCCGGCGGATCCGGTCTTCCCGCAGATGCCCCTCAATATCGACAAAAAAGAGATATTCCCAGGCCTTACGACGCGAGGGTCTCGATTCGATTTTGGTCATACTGATGCCGCTGGAGGCAAAGGGCCGCAGCAGATCGTAGAGTGCACCGGCCTTATCCTTCACCGACAGCATGACGGACGTCTTATCTTTTCCCGTCGGCTCGGCACCATGCTTGCACAACACCAGGAATCTCGTGGAGTTGTTGATGTTATCCTCAATTCTGGATTTCAACACGGGCAGGCCATACATCTGAGCCGCAAGTTCGGAGGCAATGGCCGCCGCACGAGGTTCCTCCTTACACCGGTTGGCCGCATGCGAGGTACTGGGGGTTTCCACCACCGGCACCGCGGACATATTGGTTTCCAACCAATTCCGGCACTGCGCCAGGGCGTGAGAATGTGAATACACCTTCTCGACGTCTTCGATTCGCTTACTCTTCGACATGAGATGATGGGAGATCTCCTGCATGACTTCCCCGTAGATCATCAGGTTGGAGTCGATAAACAAATCGAGGGTGTAATTCACCACGCCTTCGGTCGAGTTTTCGATCGGCACGACCCCATAGATCGCGCGCCCGCGTTCCACTTCATCAAACACTTCTTTAATCCCGCTGACCGGCACGTATTGGGCGGACGCTCCGAATTTTCCCAGGGCCGCCAAATGCGTAAACGTGGCAGGGGGGCCCAGGTACGCCACGGTCTGCACGCCTTCCAACGACAAGGAGGCGGACATGATTTCCCGATACACCGGACGAATCGCCTCGTTGGGGAAGGGGCCGGCGTTGTGACGCACCAGACGTTCCACCACAAAGGCCTCCCGCCCGGCGGTGTGCAGCAGGGCATGAGGGTCCGCTTTCCGCTTCGCCTCGCCGATTGTGATGACGTGACGAGAGCGCTCATTGAGGAGCCGCAGGATCTCATCGTCCAGCCGATCAATTTCCTTACGGGACTCTTCTATTTGGTGTTGTTCCGACATCGCGTGACCTGAGAAACCGTGACGTACGATTGAGCATACGCAGACACACCCATCTTTGCAAGAAAACGGAGACGTCTGTCGACTCAAGCGCAAAGCATACATCAAGAACTACAGCGAAGACCTGCCTGAAATTCAAAACTGGAAATGGCCGGGGAAATAGAGTAATCTCCCTTCTTCGCTTTGCTCGGAAAGACAGATCCGGGTTATTTTCGTTTCAAAAACCTCCTCCTGTCATCCCCGACTTGATCGGGGATCCAGGGTCTTTTCTTTCTCCTCCGTTCGCAAGGATAAAGACACTGGATTCCCGCGTGCGCGGGAATGACAGCTTTGAGGAGGTAGGTCGGGTTAGCGTAGCGTAAACCGACAGTTCGTCCTTATTTCGTATCGATACACAGGAGTTTGACGTCACACGGCGTTCACATTTTCAGCATTGTTTTGTAGCTCTACCCCGGTACACTTTCAGGACGTGGCCGGGAGAGGAATGGGTTTCACGACATGATGAATCAACGGATACTGGAGTTGAGCGGGTTCGACGCCGCGATTTTTGACCTCGACGGGGTCATCACCAAAACCGCTGCCGTTCATGCGTCCGCGTGGAAACACCTGTTTGATGAATATCTCCGAACGCAAGCCGGGCAAACCGGGGAGCCATTTCAAGCCTTCGACCCTCTCAAAGACTATTGCGCATACGTCGATGGCAAGCCCAGGTATGACGGCGTGACCAGTTTTCTGGCTTCCCGCGGCATCACGCTGCCCCATGGAGGCCCCTCGGACCCGCCGGAGCACGAGACCATCTGCGGGCTGGGAAACCGCAAGAACGTCCAGTTCATGAAGACCCTTCACGAGAACGGGGTGGAGGTGTTTCTCTCGACCATCGCGCTCATGCAATTGCTCAAGTCACTGGGCAAGAAAATTGCCGTGGTCACGGCCAGTGAAAACGGCCGGGCCATCGTGCAAGCCGCGGGAGTGACGGATCTGTTCGAGGTCATGGTGGATGGCCGGGATGCCCGCGCCCTTCGCCTGCGAGGCAAACCGCACCCCGATACCTTCGTGAGAGCCGCCGAGTGTCTGGACGTCCTCCCGGAACGGGCCGTCGTGTGTGAAGATGCCTTGGCCGGTGTGGAAGCCGGGCGAGCCGGAGGCTTCGGATTGGTCGTGGGTCTCGACCGCGTCGGTCAGGCCGAAGCTCTTCACGCTCATGGAGGAGACGTGGTCGTTTCGGATTTGGAAGAACTCGAGATCCGTGATGAAGCCGGGATCACGTGGCACAGCACCCCGGCCCTGCCGTCCGCGCTCGACCGATTCGACGACGTGCTTGCACGCTTTGGTCAACAACCGGTGGTGGTGTTTCTCGACTACGACGGCACCCTGACCCCGATTGTGGACCGGCCCGAGTTGGCCGTGTTGTCTCAAGACGTGCGAGAAGTCCTGGACGGGTTGAGTCGTCACTGTCCGGTCGGGATCATCAGTGGCCGGGACCGAAAAGACGTGACGGACCTCGTCAACCTGAACTCGCTGATCTATGCCGGCAGCCATGGATTCGACATCGCCGGGCCGGAACACTTCGCCCTGTCCCATGAAGTCGGGACGCAATTTTCCGAGGCGCTCGATCACGCGGAGGACGTGCTTCGGCCTCTCCTTCAACCCATTGCCGGCGCCCTGATCGAGCGGAAAAAATTTTCCATCGCGGTTCACTATCGCCTGGTCGATCCCGGCGACGTGTCCCGGGTTGAAGAAGCCGTCACCCGGGTCATGGCCGATTCTCCCGATCTCCGGCGCTCGGCCGGCAAGAAGGTCTTTGAAATGCAACCGCAGCTCGACTGGGACAAAGGGAAAGCCCTGTTGTGGTTGTTGGAGGGCATGAAATGGAAGGAGCACGGGTACCAACCCGTGTATATCTGCGACGATCTCACGGACGAACATGCGTTTCGTGAGTTGGTCGATCGTGGCATGGGGATCGTGGTGGAGCACGGCTCCCGCTTTTCCTCAGCCTCCTATTCATTACAGGACACCCAGGAGGTGAAAACATTTCTCATGCAGTTGAGTCGCCACCTGGAAAGCCGCACGCGATGAGCGACTGGGAATTGATCTACGAAGGATTCGATCCCGCCCGGGAGCGCCTGCGCGAAGCTCTCTGTACGCTGGGCAACGGGTACTTTGCCACCCGAGGGGCGGCTCCCGAAGCGAACGCCGATTCCACGCACTACCCGGGGACCTACCTGGCAGGCGGATATAACCGGTTGCAGACCGAGATCGAAGGACGAACGATCGAGAATGAAGATCTCGTGAACCTGCCTAATTGGCTGGTCCTCACCTTCCGCCACCCCGGCGACGAGTGGTTCAACATCCAGGCCGTTGATTTGCTCTCGTACCAACAGACCCTGGACCTGAAGGCCGGGGTCCTGCATCGTTCGTATCAATTTCAGGACCGCCGGGGGCGAAAAACCACGGTCAACAGCCGCCGGTTCGTCCATTTGGGTGATCCGCATCTCGCCGGGCTGGAGGTCGTGATCACCCCTGACAATTGGTCCGGCCCGTTGGAGATTCATACCGGCCTCGACGGCCAGGTTCGCAACACCGGCGTGCCGCGCTACGCGGCCCTGAACAACCTTCACTTATCTCCTTTGGAAGTCTCCGCGTTCAGCCACGACGGGATCTTTCTGTGTACGGAGACGACTCAATCGAAAGTCCGCATCGCCCAAGCCGCGCGCACCGGGTTCTTTCCCGATGCGACCTGGGCGGATCTGCCCAGTACCCCGGTGCAGGAACGGGACTACATCGGCCAGGAATGTACGATTCCCATGACGGAAGGCCAGCCCCTGACCATTGAAAAAATCGTGACGTTGTACACCTCCCGGGATCACGGCATATCCGAATGCGGAGAAGAGGCCCGCGATGCCCTCACGCATGCCGGCAGGTTCGAGGACCTGCTCCGGTCGCATACGCGGCGCTGGGATCAGATCTGGCAACAGTGCGACCTGGGCCTCCAAGGCGGCGAAGGCTCTCAACTCACGCTCCGGTTACATCTCTTTCACCTGCTGCAAACGGTCTCCTCGCATACGATCGAATTGGACGCGGGCATGCCCGCGCGGGGATGGCACGGCGAGGCGTATCGGGGCCACATTTTCTGGGATGAACTCTATATCTTTCCGGTGTTGAACCTGCGATTCCCGGCCTTGACCAAGGCGCTGTTGTTGTACCGGCATCGTCGCCTCGAACAGGCCAGGCGGAACGCCGGAAACGCCGGGTTCAGCGGAGCGCTGTATCCCTGGCAAAGCGGCAGCAACGGCCGCGAAGAAAGCCAGATCCTGCACCTGAACCCCAAGTCCGGGCGATGGATCCCGGATAACAGTCTGCTTCAACGGCACGTGAATGCGGCCATTGCCTATAACGTCTGGCAGTACGCCGAAGCCACCGACGACTGGGAGTTTCTTTCCACCCGGGGCGCGGAAATGTTCCTGGAGATCGCCAGGTTTTGGGTCAGCGCCACGTCATACAATCCCGATAAGGAACGCTATGAGATTTTGCGGGTGATGGGACCCGATGAATACCACGATCAGTATCCGGATTCCGACACCCCGGGCCTGAACAACAACGCGTATACCAATCTCATGGTGGTGTGGATCCTGTGCCGGGCCTTGGAACTCCTGGACCGGCTCGCGGCGTCAAGCCGAACCGAAGTGCGGGACCTCCTGCACGTCAGCCCCACCGAGATCGCCTTGTGGGAAGACATCAGCCGGAAGATGTTCGTGCCGTTTCACGACGAGGGAATTATCAGTCAATTCGAAGGGTATGAGGCATTGGCGGAATTTGATTGGGAAGGCTACCGGCAACGATACGGGGACATCCACCGGCTGGACCGAATCCTCGAAGCCGAAGGGGATTCCACGAACCGTTACAAACTCTCCAAACAGGCCGATGTGCTGATGCTCTTTTATTTGTTTTCCGAGGAGGAACTGCGTTCCCTGTTTGACCGGGTGGGCTATCGATTCGAAACCACCACCATTTCCCGGAACGTCGAATATTACTCGGCGCGAACGGCCCACGGGTCTTCCCTCAGCCGGGTGGTGCATGCCTGGGCCAAGACGAGGTCAGACCCGGAAGCTGCCTGGAAACTGTTCAAGGATGCGTTGGGCGTGGACGTGTCTGACCTGCAAGCCGGCACCACCGCGGAAGGCATCCACACGGGTGCCATGGCCGGGACGGTGGACCTGATGCAGCGCGCCTATACAGGATGGGAAACCAGAGACGGCACGCTCTGTTTCAATCCCTGTCTTCCGTCGGCAGTGGAAGCCCTCCACCTCCTGCTGAGGTATCGCGGGCACTCCCTGGACGTGTCCGTGACTCGTGGCACGTTTCAACTCGCCTCACGCCCGGGTCGCGCGGCCCCGATTCAGGTTTCCATCAAAGAGCAATCTCACGTCCTCACGACCGGCCAAACCATCAAGACGATCCTGTAGCCCGGATCCCGGGCCATGGCACGGCCCGGGACCAGGATGGTTGAACGAAGTTTCGTTCCATCGGATCCTCCTACAAACGACTTAATTCGTGTTGCTCCACGGCCGATGCAACCGCTTTCACCAAACGATCCTTCCCGATCGGTTTCATGAGAAAATCTTTCACTCCGTCACGAATCATGTCCGCCAACTTTTCAGACCGCAGCACGTAGGATTGGATTTCCCGTTCCCGTTGAACCAGCAGCCACAGGAGCTTTGACGCGGCTCCACTGAGCACCTCGACTCGTTCATGTTTGTTCTCGGCAATCAGCGCCTCCATGGCCGGGTCGCCGGTGACGTCGATGATGAGATCCACATCGTCCCGGCCGATCAGATCCATCGGATCGGGGACCACCGGGATCTCAAATTCCCGCGCGAACTGTAAGCCGGTGGCCTCGGGATCCTTGTCCGTGATCCCCACCACCTGGGCATCCGGGAGATGCAGAAACACGTCGAGCAGCGCCCGCCCGCCTTTCCCGGCTCCCACCACGCCGATCCGAATGGCCGAAGAACCTGAAGCCGTATGATCGACCAGACCCGTCAAGGCAATCAAGGGAATATGCGGAAATTGGGATTTAAAATAGTTCAGGGATCCGACACCCAACTTCTTGTCGATATCCGTAATTACCACGTCAAGCAACAACGGATTCTCGCCTTCCTTGGCCACGTCGATTGCCCGATCTTCCGTATCAGCCTCCAACACGTCGAACCCCGCCGCTTCCAGGGTCGTGCGCAGCTCTTGGCAAATACCGGGATCATCCTCGATCAACAACACGCGGCCGTTTCCCGGTTTGGAGCCAAACATCGCAGCAGTTTTAGGTTCAGTCATGATGATCCCTCCTTGATGAAAAAGCCCGTGATTCCTCACCCTCTCCGCACCGCGACCGTGTTCGAGAGATCGTGCTTGCGGGCTTCGGGCACGACCCTCGACCGTTGACGTGCGGACAGGGTCCGGTGTCGTGTTCAGGGCCGAAAACTACAAAAGCCCTTTGGATCCTTCACGGTCCAAAGGGCTTTGCCTCGATCTTGTTTGCCGCAGGAGGTCTTTTTCCAGGAAGCTACCCCATCACCTGCCTCTTTCGTCAAGAATGGTGCTCTTAAGAAAATGATATACCTGTTTTCCCGAACAGTCAATAAAGGAACCCCTGATTTAGTGCACTATCGGGCGCATGGCCGCGTTGTGTCCTCGCTCAACCCTCACCTATCTCTATGATAAGCCTCGGGTTTCGCTCCGGGACGCCTTGCCCTGCATCCCGCTATCACAATAAATCAGAGGTTCCTAAAGAAGCTCCCCGTATCCTGCACTTTAGCTGCATTCCTCCTCATTGGATTGATAGAATGGCGAAGCGAGGACCAAGGAAGAGGCAGGTTTACGACGATGACGCCGCAACCCCGAAACGCTCCTGACCAACGCCTGTGTCTGGTGGACGGGTCCGGGTTCCTGTTCCGGGCGTTCCACGCGCTCCCGGTGCTGACCCGGCCGGACGGGACACCCGTGAATGCCGTGCTGGGATTCACCAACATGTTGCTCAAACTGCTGGACGATCTTCAGGCTACGCACGTAGCCGTGATTTTCGATTCGGCCCGGGAATCGTTTCGGAACGAGATTTTTCCCGATTACAAGGCCAATCGCCCGGACCCGCCCGACGAACTGATCCCTCAATTCCCGTTGGTGCGCGACGCCACGCGGGCCTTCAACGTGGAATGCCTCGAACGGCCCGGCTTCGAAGCGGATGATCTGATTGCCACCTACGCGCGACAGGCCTTGTCGGAAGGGTTCGAGGTCATGATCGTGTCCTCGGACAAGGACCTGATGCAGTTGGTGTCCGACCGGGTAAGCATGTTCGATGCGCTCAAAAACCGGAAGATCGGCCCGGCCGAAGTCGAGGAAAAATTCGGCGTCGGTCCGGAGCGCGTGGTGGACGTGCAAGCCTTGGCCGGTGATTCCACGGACAACGTCCCCGGAGTCCCGGGCATCGGCGTGAAAACCGCGGCGCAACTCATTCAGGCCTACGGCGACCTGGATTCCCTGCTCACGCGGGCGTCCGAAATCAAACAACCGAAGCGACGTCAAAGCCTCATCGAGTTTGCCGAACAAGCCAGGCTTTCCCGAAAACTGGTTCGTTTGCGCGACGACGTGCCCACGGACGTGACCGTATCCGAATTGCGACGCCAGAATCCTGACCCCGCGCAGTTACTCACGTTTCTCGATGAACAGGGCTTCAGGTCGGTCATCGCCAAGGTTCAACACCGGCTGGCGGCATCCGGGGAAACCGTGCCCGTGACTGACGAGGCTCAGCCGGCCGCCACTCGCTATGAGTTGGTCCAATCCGTTGAAGTCCTGCAAGACTGGGTCACCCGGGCGCGCTACGCCGGCGCCGTGGCGATCGATACGGAAACCACGTCGCTGGATGAAAGCCGCGCGGATCTGGTCGGCATTTCCCTGTGCGTGCAACCCGGCCACGCGTGCTACGTTCCCCTTGCACATCGGCTTCCCGAGCCCGCAACTGAAGCGGATGTCTTGCAACCCTCCGATGAACAGCCTCCCTCTCCACAACGGGAACCGCTCGAACAGATCCCGCTCGCAGCGGCGCTCGATCTCCTTCGTCCGCTTTTCGCCGATCCTTCGGTCCTCAAAATCGGTCACAACCTGAAATACGACATGGTCGTGCTTCGACGACACGACGTCGTTGTTTCACCGCTGGACGATACGATGCTGATGTCCTACGTTTTGGATGGGGGCAGCCATGGCCACGGTATGGATGAATTGGCCGCGCTGCATTTGGACCATCGGACGATCGCGTTCAAGGACGTCACCGGCACGGGCAAATCCCAAGTCACCTTCGACCTGGTTCCGCTGGACCGGGCCCTGGCCTATGCCGCGGAAGACGCGGATGTGACCTTGCAGCTTCACGGGTACCTCAAGCCTCGCCTGCTGGCCGAACGCATGATGACGCCCTATGAAACCCTGGAACGGCCCCTGGTGCTGGTCCTAGCCGACATGGAAACCGAAGGTATCCACGTGGATCGAGCGAAACTGGAACAACTGAGCCGGGAATTCTCGGAACGCCAACGCGCATTGGAGCAGGACATTTACCGGCTCGCCGGGCACGAATTCAACGTGGGCTCCCCCAAACAACTGGGCGAGGTCCTGTTCGACGAACTGGGCCTGGAGGGCGGGCACAAGGGGAAATCCGGCGCCTATGCCACCGGCGCCTATGTGCTGGAATCACTGGCCGCCGAAGGACACGAGTTGCCGGCCACGGTGTTGGAATGGCGACAACTCGACAAACTGAAGAGCACGTATACCGACGCCCTGGTCGAACAGATCAACCCGCGAACGGGTCGCGTCCATACGTCATTTGCCATGGCCGCCGCGTCCACCGGCCGCCTGTCTTCCACGAACCCCAACCTGCAAAACATTCCCATCCGGACCGAAGACGGCCGAAAAATCCGGCACGCGTTCGTAGCCGAACCCGGCCGGGTCCTAGTGTCGCTGGACTACTCTCAAATCGAACTGCAGCTCCTCGCCCACGTGGCCGGGATCGACGCGTTGAAACGCGCGTTTCACGAAGGCCTGGATATTCATGCCCTGACCGCGGCCCAGATGTTCGGGGGCGACGCCGGCACAATGGACCCGGCGATGCGGCGTCGAGCCAAGGCCATCAATTTCGGCATCATCTACGGGATCAGCGCGTTCGGGCTGAGCCGCCAATTGGGCATTTCCAACGAAGAAGCCGCGGCCTACATGAAAGCCTATTTCGAACGATACCCGGGCATCCAGGACTACATGACACGCACCAAGCAATTCTGTCGCGAACATGGATACGTGGAAACGCTGTTCGGACGCCGGTGCCACATACCGGGCATCCACGACAAAAACACCGCCCGGCGCAATTTTGCCGAACGCGCGGCGATCAACGCCCCAATCCAAGGCTCCGCCGCAGACGTGCTGAAACGCGCCATGATCCGCGTACCCCCGGCGCTGACGCGGCATGACCTCGACACACGAGCCCGCATGCTGTTGACGGTCCACGATGAATTACTCTTTGAAGTCGACGACGCAATCGTCGAGCAAACGGCCGAAGTGGTGAAGACCGTCATGGAATCGGCGTGCCTGCCCGCGCTTCAGTTGTCGGTGCCGCTGACAGTGGACGTGGGCCAGGGTCGTTCGTGGAGCGACGCGCATTGAGAGCGCAGGGTTTCGCCCCCGCACGACGAGGTCCTTTTGTTTCGGCAAAAGGACCCAAAACCATTGGCGCCCGGGCGTGGCCCCAGGGGTGCCTTTGCCCCAGTCCCGATGGCTTGGGCTGCGGAACTCGCTTCGCTCAGACAGTCCTCGCCGCCAAACAGGTTGCAGGCCTGGGTCGCAGCCACGCCCGGAGGCACCTGCTGCTTGGTCATCCCCGATCCTCGATTACAAACGTCAAGGACAGGCTTTGACGGGGATCCAGCCTCTTTGCTTTTTCGTTCGTTCGTGCAGAAAAAGACACTGGCTTCCTGCTTTCGCCGGAATGACAATTTGGTTTTTCGGCTTACGCCTGGCCTGAGCGAAGTCGAAGGGATCCGCTAATCCGGCCTACGATTGCTTCCTCCGCCCGATCATGGCCGTTGTGAAGATCAGGTCGCGAACACGCGCCAGAGAACGGCGAGGGTGGCAGCCATCGTGATGCCCACCATCCATTGCAGCATGGAGAACTGGGCTTCCAACCGTGAGAGCCGATTGTCAATGCTGATGAGTCGGTTCTCAAACCCGGCAATCTCTTCGGCCGCCTCGCGGGCCTTGTCATCAGGCGCCCCGGCCGCTTTGAGAGCCTCGTAAGTCTTGGAGAGCATCATGGCCATACGAACAGGATACGCATCATGAATCCTCAATGCAAGACAAACGCGATTGTCGTCACCGTTTGCCACGCATCAGCCGAACTCTTTAGAATCTCGTGGCATGAGAATTGCCACGTGGAACGTGAACTCCATCAACGTGCGGCTGCCGCACGTCACGGCGTATCTGAGAGAGGTGAACCCGGACGTCCTGTTGCTCCAGGAGTTGAAATCCACAGAGGAGCGGTTCCCTCACGCCGAGATTGAAGACATCGGCTACCACATGGCGCTGGTCGGACAGAAAACCTTCAATGGCGTGGCGCTTCTCGCCAAGCAGCCCATCGAAGTGGAACAGCGGACGCTGCCCGGTGATTCGACCGATGAGCAAGCCCGCTACATCGAAGCCGTCATTGGATCCGTCCGCGTCGCCTCGATCTATCTGCCCAACGGCAACCCGATCGATACGGAAAAATTTTCCTACAAGCTGGCGTGGATGGATCGCCTGATTGCCCACGCTCGTACCCTGCTGGCGTATGAGGAGTCGTTGGTGCTGGGTGGCGATTACAACGTTTGTCCCACGGATGACGACGTGTACGACCCCGAGGGGTTTGCCAATGACGCACTCTGTCACCCCGAAACCCGGGCCCGGTTCCAGACCTTGTGTTACCTGGGCTTTACCGATGCGATTCGAACCCAACATCCGCAGGTGGGCGTCTACACGTTCTGGGATTATCAAGCCGGGTGCTGGAACAAGGACCAGGGGTTACGGATCGACCACGTGCTTCTCTCTCCCCAGGCGGCCGACCGGCTCGTCGCCTCCGGAGTGGACAAGGGCCCGCGCGGGAAGGAGAAACCCTCTGACCATACGCCCGTGTGGTGTGAGTTGCAGATGGAGAACCGAACGCCTCAAAAAGCAGATCCTCTCCTGAGCCCGCACTGAGTTTTGCGAAGGATTTGTCAAGCGTGGTCACCCGTGTATCTTGAGGGTTCTGATGGGAGAACCAGAAAGGGGCGCGTCAGACGAGGCCCCCTTGATCCGCGAGGCCGGTGCTCAGCGGGCTCGGCACGCCAGTCGCTCCCCAGAGCCCAAACTATGACTGGGACCCCGAGTCCGGCTGGGCAAGGGAGGGGCCAAGGGGATCGTGCTTCAACCAGAGCTGAGGAGAGACGCTGTGAGTAATGAAGCGGTGGACGGAGGTATTGATGGTTCGCGGGCGCGGCTGGCTGTGTGCGTATCGCGCGGGAGGCGGCCGAGAGCGGGGGCGTGGCTCACGCCTCCGCCCGAGCTAGCTACTCTGAACACTTTTTGGCCAGTCTTCCCAGCCTGACAGCCAGCGAAGGCCGGGCACGGCCTCTGCTCAGAAGCGCCACTCGATCTGCACCCGGCCCCCCTGGGCAGCGGGCTGCGGCCCCCGCGGCTCCTGCCGCACCCCTTCCACGCTCAGGTGCCAGCCGGAGGCCCAGGCCACCCGCCCGCCCAGCCGATAGCGTTGCGCCTCCGTCTCACTCAGCGTCGCAGCCCCATACGGCGTGAACACGCCCCGGCCGTCCTGGATCAGCAGCCCATAGCCCACCTCGACCTGCACGCGGCCCACCGGCGCTTGCGGCCCGTTGGGGGGTCCCAGGCCGTTCAGGCGGCCCCGCGACCCCGGGATGCCCTGATCCCACAACCGTTGCAGCCCGCTGGCCGTCTGCCCATACGTCGGCGCTAGACTCACGGCTAGCCCCTGGCCGCTGGCGCCGGGATCCACCCGCACCAGCCCGCTCGCGCCCCATTCCGTATAGTCCGCGTGCCCGATCATGCCTCGGCCCCGGCCTTCGAGGGTCACCCCGATCGTCGGCACCTCCACCCGGATGCCCCCACCGACCTCCACCCCAGCCCCGGTCAGGCCCTCGCCCAGGTCATACCGCATCCCGGCTTCGAGGAAGGGGGCGACTCGGTTGCCGCTCGGGGTCACGTGCTCGTGGCGGCCTTCCAGCAGCACCCGCACCCGGCCCGCGTCCACGCGCTCCTCCTTCAGCAACGTGTCGGCGTCCGCCACCGCCACTTGCACGAACGCAGCGTCGCTCTTGAGCTGCAGCGTCGTGGTGCCGGTGCCCCCGGGCCGGGAGAGCAGAGGGCCCTTGGCGCCGAGGGCCGCGGTCCGGAGCCGCAGGGCACTCGCCTGCTGCCCCACCCGCTCGTGCGGATCCTCAATCGCCAGCTCGCCCCAGCCATAGCCCAGCGTGGCCCACAGCCCTAAGCCATTGGGCGCCCGCCAGCCTAGATACGGCTGCACGCTGACCAGCCAGGTGTCATACGTGCCCTGCGCGGGGCGCAGCGCCCCGCGATCCTGATACGCAAACCCGCCGTCCGCCCAGGACACCGCCATGCCGGCCAGCAGGTCTGGCCGCACCTGCAGGTCCGCGCCCACCTGCGCACCGACCATCTCGCCGTCCCACGCCAGCCCTGGGGTCCCGTCCCGCTGCACGTGCGTGTAGTGGCCGCTGCCCCACAGGGTCAAGCGCTCCAGGCCCGTGCCGTGGTCACGCAACGGCAGCACAAAGGCGGACTGGCCCAGCAGCGGCTTGAGCGCGACGCGGCCCGCGGCCCCCTGTTCCAGGGTGGCCTGCAGGAGCTGCGC
This sequence comes from Nitrospirales bacterium, assembly GCA_020027535.1. Taxonomy (GTDB): domain Bacteria; phylum Nitrospirota; class Nitrospiria; order Nitrospirales; family UBA8639; genus Bin75. Next base: position 1,037 of record JAHRAK010000021.1, on the reverse strand, counting down.
CCAGCCGGTGTGCCCGCCGAGCGTGTAGCTCCCGATTTCCGGTGTCCCCGGGGTCAGGGTACTGAGCCGCCGGGCGAGCGCCCGGCTCGTCTGGTCGCTGAGGGTCAACCCCTGCCAGGCGAGAATCTCCCGGTTGAGGCGTGCAAACCGCTGCTGGGCTTCCGCTGGCGTCATGGCGAGCACGGTCACGGCAAGCGTCTGCGCCGCCCGGGCCCCGTCGGGATCAGTGGCGGTGACCGTAATGGTCGCCTGGCCTTCTGCCACCCCGGTCAGGGTGAGCTCGCTGCCCGTCACCTGCACCGCCACGATCTCCTCGGCCGAGGAGGTGGCCGTATAGGTCAACACCGGATCGTCCGGGTCCGCAAAGAACCGTGCCACGTCCACCCGGACCTTCTCCCCGTCGAGCCCCAGGGTCTGCGCCGGGAGCGTCCCTTGCACCGTGGGCGCCGCGTTGGCCGTCGTGGTCACGGCAAAGTCGCTGAAGGAGGCCACCCGGACGGTGATCGTCATCCCGCCATCGGGATGGATCACCACCCTCACTTTCCCTTCGACTGGGGTCCAGGCGGCCTCGGCGCTGCGGCGCGTCCATACCTGCACCCGATCTTGGGCCACGGCGCGCTGCGCCTGCTGCCGTCCCCCCCCACTCGCTCTCGACCTCGGCCGCGCTCATCGTGAGCGTGATCGTCGCGTCTTCCTGCAAGGACGCCGACACCACCGCGCCGTTGGCGGCGCGGAGGGTGATCCGGACACACACGTTGAGGGCGCCCGGCGGAGGCGCGGACGTGCACCCCGCCTTGTCCTCTGCGCACTGGATGTCCAGCGCAAAGGCCTCGCTCACGGCCCCCGCCGGAATGTGCACCGCGACGTCGTCCTGCTCGACGTCGACGGCCTGCGCCGCGGTGTGCAGGACCGTGAGCGTAAACGTCAGCGTGGCCGTATCACTCGCCTGGGCGTTACTGTCCGCGTCACTCACCGTGTAGGTGTAGGGGGTCTCGGCCTGGCCCGCCTCCGGAGTGCCCGTCAGGGTGCGGGCAGCC
>JAHRAK010000018.1 GCA_020027535.1 Nitrospirales bacterium | reverse complement strand
GGAAAATCTTCCAGGATCGAGCGGGCTTCGACGGCCTCACCGGGATCGACCCTTCCATTATTGTTGTCGTCATCCAAAATATCATACTGCTGTGGGTCCGTAAAAAAAATACGGACTTCATTTCCCTGCCTGACGGCTTGCGCCCTGGCTGCCAGGAGGTCCGCGCGTATTTGCCGGACCGCCCCATTCAGGCGGTACTGCGGCAGTTGGGAGGCAAGCCAGGTTCCGCTCAACCCCAAGACGACCGCCAGGATACCGAGGACAATCACTAATTCCGTCAACGTATACCCCCATGGCTCATCCGTCGGACACATGAAAGTGCGGGAATTGAAAATATTCATAGATTTGCGTTTCCTCCCCTTTGTAAGGGGAGGCCAGGTGGGGTAGAGCCAAGCCTCCGAGACCCTCACACGCCATCTGACCGTTGCCTCCATTGGGGACATACGCTCTACCTCCCCTCACCCCTCCTTACAAAGGAGGGGAACAGGAGAGGCAGCCTGATTGAGGTTATGTTCATATCAATGACAAAACGATGGACTCATACATGCCGAACAGTTCCTGATAAAAAACCAGTGACGCCACCGCCCCCAACGCCAGAAACGGACCAAAGGGGATGTATTGCCCGCGCTCCATGTCACGGAAGGCCATAAGGGCAATTCCGACCGCCGTCCCCGCACAGGACGCGAGAAACAAGGTCATGCACACGTGTTGCCAGCCGAGAAACGCGCCGATCATCGCCAGGAGTTTAATGTCTCCACCGCCCATTCCTTCCTTTCCGAACAGGTAAGGACTGACGGCCGCGAGCACCCACAGGATTCCTCCCCCCAACGCGATGCCCAGCAAGGAACCGGCCCAACCCAAGGGAAGAATGAATGCCGACGCGAAAAAGCCGATGACCATGCCCGGGAGAGAAATGACGTCCGGGATCACAAGATGATCGACGTCGATCATCATCACGACCAACAGCAACGACACCAACAGCGCATACACGAGGGCGCTGCGGTTCCAGCCGAACGTGTAGACGATCCCGAGATAGCCCGCTCCATTCAGACATTCCACCAGGGGATAGCGCCATGAAATCTTTCCTCCACACCGCCGACACCGTGCTCGCAACCAGAAAAAACTCAGGAGAGGAACGTTATCGAACCAGCGAATCGACGTCTTGCAATGCGGGCAATTGGACCCTGGTCGAATGACGGACTGCCCGTGTGGGAGTCTCAAAATACACACGTTCAGAAAACTCCCTATGACCAATCCCGCTACAAACAACAAAATGTAGGAGCCTAGTTCCTCCATCATGCTATATGTCGTGACTCCACAAAAACTCCCGTCTTTTGCGCCTAAAACGTCTTTTCCCCACTTTACTTTTCAATGGACACCCTGCTAGTATTACCTACATAATTCATCTTGAGAAAAATTTCGGTGCCGATGGCCGTCCAAACAAAAGTAAGCAAAACGAAAGACCTGCTTCCCATGAGGCAGAAACGCCCGGAAGCACTCACCGAACGGGAACAGGAAATCCTTCAACTGATTTGGTCCGGCCTCAAGAATAAAGAAATCGCCGAACGTCTCGCGATCAGCGTCAAGACCGTGGAAGCCCATCGCGCCAATATGATGAAAAAGGTGCGGGTCTCGAATGCCGCCCAACTCTTAAACGCGGCGATTCAAGAAGGGCTGATCCAAGTTCGGTAACGCCTTCGCTCCTTCCATCCGCTGACGAACCACTTCATACGCGACCACGGCAACACTGGCCGACACGTTGAGCGAGTTCACCTGCCCGCGTATGGGAATGCGGGTGTGAGCATGACACTGTTCGACGATCCTCGATCGGAGTCCCTTTCCCTCTCCTCCAAAGACCAATAAGGTCGGTCCCTTGAAATCCAGTTCGGTATAGAGTCGAGGAGAGCAGGGATCCAACGCCACGGCGCTCACCCCACGATCCTGCAAGCGTTCGATCAGTTTGCCGATATTGGCACACCGGGCCACCCGAACGTGCTCGACGGCGCCGGCGGATGCTTTTGCCACACTCGCCGTCAAGCCTACGGCTCGACGGTCAGGAATAAACACCCCATGAATGCCCGCCGTGGCAGCCGTTCTGAGGACCGCCCCGAAATTTTGCGGATCCTCCACCCCGTCGAGCGCAAGGAAAAACCCCGGCTCGCCTTGTTGCGCGGCAAGCCCGAGGATCTCGTCCTCCGAGGCATAGGACTTCGCCGCCACCAGAGCCACCACGCCTTGATGATTTCCGGAGAGGACCAATCGATCGAGTCGTTCACGCGGTTGAACCTGCAAGGGAACCCCTTGGACTTTGGCGAAACGAATGATCGGGGAAAATTGACGATGGCGGTGCGACAGGAAGATTTTTATAAACGTTCGAGACCCGGATCGCAACGCCTCCGTGACCGCCCGAATCCCAAACAGGAAGTCGCCGGCCTCATCGCTTCCACCGGGTGCCCCCGTCCGGCCGGTCCTCGAGGAGAATCCCTTTGGCCGCCAAGGCTTCTCGAATGTGGTCGGCGGCGGCGAAGTCTTTTCGCTCCCGCGCTTCGGCCCTTTGTTGAATCTGTTCTTGAATCCACTCATCGGTGCACTCCTGCTCAGCGCGCATCCGGCATTGCTCCAAGCCGAAATCCAACTCACGAAACACCCACTCGTTTTCGTTGAGTTGAAACAAGCCCAGCGGCGCGCCACATTGCCGAAAAATTTCGCGAATCTCCTGCCGGCCCTTCCCGGACAGCCCTCCTTGAAGGACTTGGTTGGCCACGGCCCGAAGTTGCTGGCATTCCGCCAACGCCTTGGGTGTATTCAGATCATCATCCATGGCTTCTTCAAAAGCCTCCTGAAATCGAGTCATGGCATTTCCCAAAGAAGCCTTGGCGTCAGGACCGGGACCAGGCTTCTCGGAGAGACGGCTGAAGAGGTCATAGACGTTATCCAATGCGGATTTGGCTTCTGCCACGGCCAGGTTGGAAAAATTTACGTCTCCACGATAATGGGTCGAGAGCAGAAAGTAGCGTATGGCCTCGGCCGTCACGGGTTCCGGGCAATTCGACTGATCGAAAATATCCTGTACGGTAAAAAAATTCCCCAACGACTTTGACATCTTTTCTTCGTCAATGGTGACGAACCCGTTATGCACCCAATATCGGGCGAATGCCTGTTCCGTTGCGGCACGAGACTGCGCAATTTCATTTTCATGGTGAGGAAAGGTCAAATCTTTGCCGCCTCCATGAATGTCGAAGGTTGCACCCAAATGGCATACGGACATGGCTGAACACTCGATGTGCCAGCCTGGCCGGCCCGGCCCCCAGGGACTCTCCCAGGTCGGCTCCCCGGGTTTGGCCGCTTTCCATAGGGCAAAGTCCATGGGGTCCTGTTTTCGTTCATCCACTTCGACTCTCGCACCGGCCTGCATGTCCTCGAGGTGACGTTGACTCAACCGCCCGTACTCCGCAAAAGCCGACACCCGATAATAGACGTCGCCATCGACCTGGTAGGCAAAGTCTTTTTCCTGAAGCGTGCCGATCATCTGCAGAATCTCCGGCATGTGTTCCGTGGCCCGCGGTTCAACGTCCGGCGTACCGACGCCCAACCGTTTCATGTCACGGACATACGCCCGCATGTATTTCTCGACGACGCCGTCCCAGGGGATGCCTTCTTCCGCCGCCCGGTTGATGATCTTGTCATCCACGTCGGTGAAGTTTTTGACGTAGGTCACGTCGTAGCCTCGATACACGAGATACCGCCGGAGCACGTCAAAGACGATCGCACTTCGAGCATGGCCTACATGACATTCATCGTACACGGTGACACCGCAGACGTAGATACCCACGCGGGGAGGCGTGATGGGAACGAACGGTTCTTTTTGATTCGTCAGGGTGTTGAAAATCTTCACGGAGCGTTCATTCAGAGTTCGGCGAAGCGGAAGGGGTCAAGGCCTTTTTCGTTTGCCGTTTGACAATCCAATATCCGAGAACAAGGCACGTCACCAAGACGACGGTGAACAGATTGAAGTATTGCTCCAGGACCTCTTTGGCCCACGGACCCAACAGTTGCAACGTACCGGCTACCAGAAAAAACCGGACGCCCCGGCTGACCAGAGACGCCACGACGAATACTCGAAAATTAACATAGAACGCGCCGGCCCCGATTGTAAACACTTTATAGGGAACGGGGGTCAGGCCTGCAATCAGGATCGCCCAGCCCTCATACCGTTGAAACGTGTCATGGACTTTGGAGACGCGGTCTTGCCCCATCAGCCGAAGCAGGAGCGGCTTCCCTCCCCACCACCCGATGAGATAGCCGAACATGCCCCCCAAGACGGAGCCGACGGTGGTCATCGCCGCGTAATACAGACCCCACGATGGATTCCCCAGGGTCAACACCATCAGTAAGACGTCAGGGGGAATCGGAAAGACGGAGGACTCTGCAAACGCCAGCAGAAACAACGCGGGGTCCGCGTACGGCGATTCCGACCAGGAAACTATCCACTGATACAGTGCCTGGAGCATGATGTCCCGTCGCCACCCCTCAGGATGACCTCGTTCGCTTTGACAACGCGGATTCCCATGCCGTCAACTTTCTCATGGCGCGGTACTGCGTCATATCGAAATGCAGCGGCGTCAAGGAGACCTTGTTGTCGGCAATGGCATCCACGTCGGAATTCTTTCTTCGGTTCCAGGTCACCTGTTCTCCTGCGATCCAATAGTACGCGTTCCCCCGTGGATCGACGTTTTCAATAACGGAATTGCGATACTGTCGCCGGCTTAACGACGTGACCTGCATCCCCGTCAGGGCTTCAGCCGGAACGTCGGGCACGTTGACGTTCAATAACGTATCGGTCGGCAACCCATCCTTCAGCACCAGGGTTGCCACCTCGACCGCGACCCGGGCCGCCGCCGGGAATCGAAATCGTTTCAGGCCATCCAGCGACACGGCCATCGAGGGAATACCGCGAATCGCGCCTTCGAGAGCCGCGGCCACGGTTCCGGAATTGGTCACGTCGTCACCAAGATTCAGCCCTTTGTTGATCCCCGACACCAACAAATGGATCGGCCGGTCCCGAAGTACCTGTCCCACGGCTAAGATGACGCAATCCGACGGCGTTCCGTTCGCTGAAAAGACTTGCCGACCGATTTGCTTCAATCGGAGAGGCTTATGCAGGGTAATGGCCCGCCCCATGGCGTTCTGTGGTCGTTCGGGAGCCACAACCCACACGTTGCCGAGTTTCTGCAGGTGTTTCGCAAGGGTGCGGAGACCGGAAGATTCGACGCCGTCGTCATTGGTAATTAAGATATTCATCCCGAACCGTGAGACGTACGTACAATAAAAAAGCCTGCCTCAACGGAATTGAGGCAGGCTTTTTTCGAAAATCGCAACAGACAGTATGACAAACGTCTTTAAATATTTTGCATAAAGTGAGTAACGGCTTCCTGGTCGACAGCGCCCATGATGGCGGAAGAAGGAACCGTCGCTGACTTTTTCCCCGTCAGCCCACATTCGATCTCATCGAAAATCATTTCCACCGGCATGGACATCCCGCCATACACGTGAGGTCCTGCCACGATTTTGGCTTTCGAGTAGCCATAAATGGCCGTCGCCACGTCTTTGGCCAACCACCCGACGTAATTGAATTCCGGCACCACAATCAGTTTGGCCTTCGCGCACAGTTTCCGCAATTCCCTGGTGGGGAACGGGCGAAGCGACTTCACTTTAATCAACCCCGCCTGAATGCCTTTGTCCTGGCACATCCGGATGGCTTCGCGTGACTGCGCAGCGGCGCTTCCCGACGCAATCAGCAGCACGTCGGCATCCTCAACGTCTTTCGTCTCGATCAAGCCGTCCATGTATTGTTCGATGTATTTACGTGACCGTTCCACCGCCGCCCATATCTCTTGTTGCCACACGGCGTGGATATTGTACGCCATGAAATTCGATTTTTGGACGGGCGCATCCCGCGACAACCTGGCCGGAGGATTTTCCGCATCCAAGACGGGAACCGCACCTCGCCAGGAATCTCGTGGCGGCAATTTGAGGCTTCGATCCTGCATGGAGCAGTAGCCACGTGCATGGGTGACGAAAAAGCCATCGCAGCACACTCCAACCGGAAGGGTGACGTCATTCCGTTCACTGATAATGAACCCCTTCATGATGTAGTCAAACAAGTCTTGCTGATTCTCGGCGTGAAAGACGATCATGCCGCAATTCAACAAGTACGACACTTCAATGTTGTCGGGCTGAATGGCCAACGGAGCATTGACCACCCGGCAGGTAAACATGGCCACGGCGGGAAGGCGATGTCCTGGCCACGAGGCAATCGGTTCAAGCCCCCGCAACGTGCCCGGTCCGGCCGTCGCGGTAAAACACCGCACGCCGGCACGGGACCCGCCGGCAATGGCCGACATGACGCCGTATTCTTCCTCGCCCCGATAATATTCCTTGACGTACCCTTCTCCATACAACACCCCGATCAACTGCATGGTTTCACTTTGGGGTGTAATCGGATAGGCGATCGAGAGATCAACGTTGGACCGGCGAACGGCTTCTTTGGCGGCTTCACTGCCCGTAATGAATTCCCGCTCACGCGGTGCTTCGAAAAACATATGCTCCGGGGAAACAATCTGTTGGCGTTTGGCCTCCGCATGAGGATCCTGTTTCTTGCCCTGACTGGCAGGGGCCGGAGCCGTACTGGTAATCGGGTCGCCTTGCGGATTGGTTTTGACTTCCGTTTCTAATGCTTCACTCATGGCTTACCCCCTCTAGGGTGGCGACAATCCCAGATCAAACTTCTGGGGTTGCGTGATCGAAAATAAGAGTCCTAGCCTTCACGCTGCATATCTTCGGCTTTATGACCGAAGGCCGCGGCACTGGCCGTCCCATCTTCTCCCAGTGGAATGTCCAATGGATTCGTATGCGTTTTGCCGTCATGCACGCGGGATTGCAACCCCGTGAAACGCACACTCGCGCCATTGTCCGGCAACGCAATCCCCATTTCCTCACGAACGCGCTTGAACACCTGCGTCGCTTTTCGAATCTTGGCTGCATCGGAATCCCGAACCGTGAACATGGCATCTTCATGGCCCTGTTCCGCGCAAATCGCCGACGTCCAGCAATTCGTCCCGGCTCGAATCATTTTCAGCGTCAGATTGGCGTAATGGCAATGCACGCCAATGAAAATACACGCCTCTATTTTATTGCCCCAAATGGTGAGATTGGGATGGTTGGGGTTGATCACTTCCTCGGGCTCGATCTTCGGGTACTTGGGACGATAATCGGGCATCGGGATAATGAGCACTTCCGGGATTTGGGCCGCGAGTTCCAAGACGGCTCTGGCCTTCTCGGCCGCGTGGTCATTCCAATTCCATAACACCAGGGGACCGGGAAAAATCGTCGCATTTTTTCTCGTGAACATGGCCCTGGCCATTTCTTCCATAACCTGTTCTTCCGGAACTTCATGACCAAACGTCAGTCCATGCTCCGGTAACGGAGGGAGGACACCCAATTCGGCCGCAGATGGCGGATGAAATCCAGCCGGACCCGGTTCAACGATTCTTTCTAAATTGGTTGCTTCCACTGATGTCCTCCACTCATTGTTTCCGGGTTGAGACGAATACCGTCCTTGCGATCTGAACGCAATCCCTTACATTTGCCCGCGAACGGGATTGGCCAAAATCGCAGTGCTGGTTTTTTCGCCATAGGTCACGTTTTCAGTCAGGGCCGTGTCACCAATCTGATCAATCATTTCCATTTTTATGGCATTGTGCTTGGCCATGTTGTCGCACACCCAGACACACTGCGCACAGCCCTTACAGCGATCCACGGCCACGTAGGCGGCTCCATATTTGAACCCTTTGTCCTCGCCGGCCGCATTGTCATACAAGATGGTATTGGCCTCAGGACAATATTGCGTGCACAACTTGCAACTCGTGGCTGCACAAATTTCGGTATCGATATTCGCAACTAAATACATACAGGCCTCTCTCGTCGGTTAAAGCATTACGCCATGGCCGGCGTCGTGGACGTCCGTTTCGCTTGAACCCAATCATGTGCGACGGCAAACTCCCACGCCGCTTGGACTACCGCCAGATTCTTCTCGATCAATTCCTGTTTCTTCTTGAACTTCCTCTCGACCACACTATCCAAGGCTGCCGTTCCTCCGGACACCACGAACCCTTTTCCGAGGAATCGATCTTTCACCGCTTGGGCCAGGGCCTCCATATTCGTCAGACTCGTAATGGCGCCCATGGCGCCCACCATGGCCATATTCGTGGCCAAGTCGATTCCGGCCACGTCAAGCGAAAGTGTCGTGGCGGGCAGATAGAACAGTTTGGCATTTAGTTCGGCGAGTTCACGCTCCTGGTCAGGCTCGAGTCTCATCGGCCCATCGTGGTTGATCAGGGCAATCCCGTCCTTTTTCAATCCAAAGTAAAATGGATTCGTGTAGCTTTTCCCATGGGTAATCACCTGCGGGTGGAAGATCATGATAATATGGGGGAACGTGATTTCGCCGATTTCATAAATCGGCTCATCAGAGACCCTCACGTAACTTTCCACCGGCGCCATTCGCTTTTCGGAACCATAGAAAGGCACGATGGTGCTCTCTCCACCGGCATTGATGACCCCTGTACTGAAGATATGAGAGCCCGTGACGACCCCTTGTCCTCCGACTCCTGCCATACGAATGTTATAACGAATCGCCATTGTCTTCCCCCTCCTCTCTCGTCACGTATGCACCAATCCTTGCCACTCAATCGACCGCCTTTACTTCTTTTCCACGGCGGCGGCGGGTTTCGGGAGATATTCTTTGTACCCGTACAACTGGGACAAGTACTCCTTGGCTTCATCCGTAATGTATTCCGAGAATTTGTAGCGGTCGGTCTCCACGGTTTTGGCGTCTTCCATCACCTTGTCCGTTGGGATCGCGTATTCGATATTACAGGACGTGTAGGCTTGGATGTAGCTGGGGCCGATTTCTCTCGCGACCAGCACGGCCTTTTTGATCACACTTTCAACTCGCCGTGGGTTATTGGGAACCACCGTCGCCACGTACGCGCAACCGGCAACTTTTGCCATACCCAACATATCCATTTTCTCGAACTTCTTCCCGAGCGGCGCCATTTTCAATACCTGATTCTTGTTCGTCATCCCACTTTCCTGGCCGCCGGTGTTCCCATAGACTTCATTGTCCAACATAATGGTCGTAAATTTTTCTTTTCTGAACCACGAGTGCAGTGTTTGGGCGAACCCGATATCAGCCATGCCGCCGTCTCCGGCCATCACGACGACGTCTTTGGGCTTATCACCAAACCGCAGACGAAGGCCGCGGGTCAATCCACTGGCAACCCCATTCTGGTCCCCATAATTGCCGTACACGAATGGGATGGCTGCTTGCGAGATCGCCAGCCGGCCACAACCCGCCGTCCCGACCGTGATGGTATCTTCCGGATTCGGAAAAGCAATGATAGCCAGCCGAATGAAGAGGGTCATGGCACATCCCGCACACATCGGGTGTTCTTCTAAAATCTCCTTAAAGGTTCCCACTTGAGAGACTGAGGTTTTTTTCCCAAATGGACCATGCTCCACCATATCCCGATATTCTTTAGGCATGAACTTTCCAAAACCTGGTGTAAACTTGACATAATCGAGGCTCATCGTAGATCCCCCTTCTTGAGACGTTTTTATGACGTTAGGTACTCAGCTCATCGGCAGCGTGCCCGGAAAATCGGCTGCGTTCTCTCTGCTCATCCGCTCTCTTTCTCGTTGTATTTCCGGTACAGTTAATCAACATTAGCGTAGATGGGGTACTCTAGTAAAGACCTCTGACCATCCCACCCGTTTCCTCGCCTCCCGATTTTCCGGAGAAGCATACGATCCTTCATTGTTCGGCAGGACACTCCGGTAGACCCTCTAAGCCAAGAACCGCACGGTTATCCTAAAACCGAACCATGGCAGAAGGCAACAAAAAAGAAGACCCACCTCTTTAAAAAGAAGCCCTATGCAGGGATTTGGAGGCTAGGCCTTTGGCCCCATTCTCCTATTTGAACGAAACACGAAGCGGGAACACCTCGTGTCGTCGCATTCTTTGTAAAGTGCTCAATCCCAGGACAGATCAGCATATGAGGGCGCTAATCGAGAATATAGTGGAGGGGATTTACGACTTTGTCGTTTACGGCTATCTGGTAGTGGAGGTGGGGGCCGGTGGAGTAGCGGCCGGTGCTGCCGATGCGGCCCAGGACGTCGCCTCGTTTGACTTCCTGGCCGGCTCGCACGAGTATTTTGGACAGATGGCCGTAGGTCGTCTCGACGCCATACCGATGATTGATCCGAATGAAATTGCCGAGCTTCCAATCATAGGCCGCCTCCACCACTTTGCCTTGGGCGGGGGCCCGCACGGTTTTGCCTCGCGGGGCACTGATATCCAGGCCCGCATGGAAGGCCCGTTTGCCGGTAAAGGGGGAAAGGCGTGGGCCGAACCGTGAGGTCACGGGGCCTTTGACGGGCCAGATGGACGGGGTCGCGGCCCACAGGCCCACCCGTTCTCCCGCTATTTGTTCCAACCGGGTCAGCATGCGGCGTTCGCGCGCGGTCTGCCGATCGAGCCAGGCCAGCCTATTTTTGATGTCCGCCGCCATCCTGGCCCCGGGGTTGCCGGGATGCTCGCCATCGCCATCCGCCGCGAGCGAGTCGCCGGCCCGCATCCCTGGTCCCCCCGCTTCATACGGCACTTCTTCGCCGCCTTGGCCCTCGGCGTCCGTGTCTTTTGTTTTCTCGGGTTCGAACCCGAACATCACTTGCAATTTTTCGTTGATCGTTTGGATGGTCAGGACCCGTTGCTGCATGGTATCGATGGCTTCGGAAAATTCAACGGCTTGTCCTCTGGACTGGCTGAGTTCTGCCTGCAACCCTTCGAGTTCGGCACTCTGGTTCGTCACCCGGATCGTCTGCGCCACGTACTGCACCAGCACCCCCACTTGCACGACCGCCAGAATCACGACCGCCAGCAACACGCGCTTGATGGTCTTCTTGCACACACTGAGCTTGAGCGGGTTCCCGGTGGTTCCGAGCGGGTTCCCGGCCGTGCCCCGAAACAACACTATTGTCCATCTGTCA
>JAHRAK010000009.1 GCA_020027535.1 Nitrospirales bacterium | reverse complement strand
TCCCGATGGCGACGATACGCTTCACTTCCGAACCTTCAACGTTATCCGCCCCCACGAGAATCACCGTACCGACGTGATACTGTTTGGCGTTCGTGACGTGAATGGTTCGATCACCCTTGCCGGCGGCCTTGGTGAATTTGGCATTCATGGGCACCGGCAACCCCTTCTCCTTTTCTTTTCGAACAGGGTAAAGGGCCGCACGGACTGCTCATACGAAAACCCTGAAATCACACCGTCGGACGCCTGGTTATCGAACTGCACGAAATGGAAGTGCGTATTGATCTTTGACGATTGGAAATTCGTAAAGTCGTCGTCCGGCCATTCACTGGTCAACATCCAATCCATACAATCATAAATATTGGAACGGAAGACCAACGGCACCTTCAAATCATTATTGTTCCGAATCGCTTCTTCCTCGTCGTGGACGACGTACAACAACCCGTTCGGATCGACCACGGGCGGCTGATCGCCCTGGGCCGCGGACAATTCGATCGGAAGCTTGATGAAGTGAATGTTGTACTCCTGGGAACCCGCCCGGTCCGGACACAGGCTCCACCGCCCGTTTTCTCCCGGTTTCGCCGGCTTCACGGACGGCTGGCCGTCTTCATCCAGGTGGATCATTTCCAACCACGGAGCAGGATTCCGGTCCGGAGAAAACGGTACCCGTTTGCCGAAGTGAGGCGTCAGCCACGGCCACGCGACTTTACCCGTCATCGGCTCGAACCAGATGGGCCGCCGTTTTCCCGCTTCATAGCCCTGCCATTCCGGATGGTATTTGGGATTCGCGGTCGTGCTTTCTTTTTCACTCATCGCACGTTCGCCGTCCCAGGACCAATCGATCACGGTCGCGTCATACGATTTGAGCTGGCCGATCTCGTCTTCCGTATGACCGGGAAGACCGCGAGTCGGCAATTGCATTTCGACCCAATCGTAAATCCGAACGACGGACGGATCGGCATCCCAATCGGTTTTTTGGCTGTTATCGACCAGGTTAAACTTCTTCCCGAACCAACTCACGGTGGTGCCCACCAATTGGTCTGAGGTCACCGGCCTGGCAATACGCCCAAGACGATCGGGCAACTCACGGAGTGGTGCCATGACGTCGTTTTGGATGCCGGGCACTTGCAAGGTATTGTAGACCCGCCAGTACCCCCACATGCCGGCCACGTAATGGTGCGCCACGTGGCAATGGAACAGGAAGTCGCCCGCCAGATATTGACAGAGCCCCGAGCCGCACTCGGTTTCCAAATCCAGCGCTTCGGATGGCCCGATCACTTCCACGTCCACCCGGTCTGATTTGGCACGAATGAGCGGGTATTTCACGGGCCCGTTCTGCCCCTTGTGCCACATCGGCATCTGATCGACGGCTCGCGGGCTTCTGGCCCACCGGATGGCTCCGCCATGGGGATGATGGGAATGGAACACTTCGGACCCGCCGTGAACCAGCCGGTACTTGGCGGGGTCCCCCAAATAACTCCGTGGAATCGTGGGACCGGCATCGCCGAAGGTATAGGAACTATAGGCCATGGATTCATCTTCAAAGCCGAAGTACTCATGTTGAACGTGCATATTGTTAATGCCGAACGGTTCGCTCCGGTAGTTCAACGCCCTGGCTCCTGGCCGGTAAGCATCGGTTAACGGATCACGTTGCGGCAGGAAGTCTCCATGCTTGTTCACCGGCCGGAAGGCTTCATCGCCCACTTCGTGATAAATCAACACGAACTCCCGGAAATCCGGGCCCATTCCATTTTGGATAATCGCTTGCCAGCCACTGGGCATCTCGGGAGCCGGACCCAGCCCCAGAGGATCCAGATATTTCGAACCGGCAGGTTCCACCACAAACACCCCGAACAGACCCATCACGGTCAACTCACGGTCATTACTGTAGCTGTGGAATTGCCGGCCACCTTCCTGGGTGTCGGGATGGATGTACCATTCCATGTCCACGGGTGTGGTTTCACAATTTTCTTCGCATTCTTCATCCGGGCCATAGGCAATGGCATCCGGGTTCGTCGTCGTCGCGGGTTGGCCGGTCTTGCTGACCACCATGCTGGACCCGTTGACGTGAAGGCTCACGTCCTCACCGAATTCCAACTGATTCCGCAGCGTGACTCTCACGCAATCACCCTGGTTGCCGCGAATCACCAGGGGTTGGATGTATTGACCCTGGATCCCGTTCTTGACGCCGCCGGGATTATGGTGTCCCTCTTCTTCACGAGCTTCCGCGTTCTTGGCTTCCTCTTCCCGGACGCTCTCGATATTCTCCGTCAGCACGTACATATAGCCGGGGTAGTAATCCAGCCATTGATTCAACGTGATTTCCACGTTGATGGCGGAAATATCATACTGCTTCACCGGAGCCGACGCCGGGCATTTTCCTCCGCCCGTCATCGCGACCGGTTCGATGTCGCTATCGGAAGCCAACAGGTAGTTGCCTTTTCCGGCACCGTATTGATGCATCATGGACATGGTGTCGTAGCCACCCGTGGGGGATTCAGACATTTCTTCCTGCATTTGCTGCATCAACCGCTCATGTTGCTTCTCAACGAGTGCGGCGCGTTCGGCTCTCCCCTCTTGGGCATTTTCAACGATGGTCTGCCCTTTGAGGCGCTCGGCCCAGTCAGGGAACTGGTGATTCATCCCTGAGGTCTTGATCACTGATGTTGAATCGGAAACGTCGGATTCAGCGTTGGCAAGAGGAAGCACAAAGCACGCCAGGGCTAACAGGCTTCCCCCTCCCAGAAACGCAAAATGCTTCATGGATAAACGGGGAAAAGGATTAAAATGAAACATGGAACGGCCTCCTTCAGAAAGTAAATTCCATCTCCAGGCAGGAAAAATCAGCTTGATAGTAATCCTCGTAGAATACTCACAAACGGTAAAAGAAAAAGTTACTGAAAATAACCTGGAAGTGTCAAGGGTACCCAAGCCTGAGAAACGAGGGTGAAAAACGGCGGACGCAAGAACCCGGGAAAGGTGTCCTTACCCAGGTTCCCCTCCCGTTTCGGACAGAATGCAGCGCTGAAAGGCATCGCGCACCGCTTGAGTCACCGTTCCCGGCACGCGTTCTCCCACCGGAACGCCGTTCAGCCTGGAAACGGGCAACACCTCGATCGTCGTCCCGATCAGAAACAGTTCATCGGCCCGAGTCAATTCCTCCTCGGAAACCTCCCGTTCTTCGACGACGATGCCGTTTTTTCTCGCCAGTTCCAAGACCACGGCCCGGGTGACGCCGGCCAACAATTGATCGCTCAACGGAGGCGTGACGATGTTCCCGTCCTTCACCAGGCACACGTTGCTGGAACAGCCCTCCGTCACCAACCCGTCCTTCACCAGAATCGCCTCAAGGGCGCCGGCATCGCTCGCTTCCTGTTTCGCCAGGACATTGGCAAGCAAATTCAAACTCTTAATCGAACACCGGCCCCACCGAAGATCGGACAGGGTGACAGCCGGAACGCCTTGTCGTTGAAGCGCGCCGCCGGTCTCAGGGATTTCTTGAAACGTCATCACGACGGTGGGCTTCGCCGAGCTCGGGAAAAGATGGGCTCTCGGAGCCACCCCGCGGGTCAATTGGATGTAAACCAGGCACTCGCCATACCGGCTCCTTTGGAGGCCTTCCCGGATCAACGCTTCCCATTCGGTTCGGGAAAGCGGGACCGGGATGGACACGGCCCGGGCACTCGACTCCAATCGCGAGAGGTGGTCATGAAGCCGGAAAGCCCCCCCCCCATACGTTCGGACCACTTCATAGACCCCGTCGCCGAATTGAAAACCCCGATCCTCGATCGAGATTGTCGCCTGTTCAATGGGGGAAAAGTGCCCGTTGACGTATGCGATAGTGGGCATAGGGGTAACGACCGTCAGGGACCCGGCTCCTGCACGTGGACCAGAAACACGCGCCGGGCTTCGGCCGTAAATTTCCAGGCCATCCGTTTCTGAAATTCCAGGCGGTGCGTCCCGGGTTGGAGCGGCTCGAATTCGAATTGACGCTTCCCCGATTCAACCGCATTATTGCTGGTCGTCCGGAAAAACTCATCCGCCGTCAGCACGAGTTGACTCGGGTCATACGACGGCACCCACTGCTCGCCCCGCGTTCGATCCTCCCACAAGTTGACGATCAAGGGCATGCCGACCGTGGCATACAGCGGTTTACAATCAGATCGTTCTTCGTTCATCAGGCTATCCATAATCTAGAAGTCCTTGCACGTGGAACTGACGAAAATCTCACCGTCCTGAACCTGCACGTCATAGGTCGTGACACACTGCCCGCCTCCATCCGTCCCGAACCCGTTCCGCACGTCAAATTGGAGATCGTGCCAGGGACATCCTACCACGTACCCTTTCAGCTTGCCCTTATGGAGCGGCCCACCCTTGTGGGGGCAGATATTGTTGATGGCAAAAAAGGTCCCGGACACGTTGAAAAGGGCAATGGTCTTACCGTTCACCTTGACGGCTTTCGATTTGCCCGGAGGAACATCGTCCGCCTTGCCGATGGGCACAAAATTGTCCGGTGATTGCGCTTTCATGGTATTCACAGGCCGGCCCGGCGACAAACGCAAACCTCCCTTCCGACAAACATCCTCTTTGACATGTTACAACCGCAAGGCAAAAACGAGTTCCTGCCCCTCGACGATTTGAGCCCGGTCGACGAATCCGCTGTTCGCCTCGATCAGATACCGCGCCCGTTCAGAGGGCGGTCCATACCATTCACAGGGATCGCTCGCACAAGGGACCGCGGTTTCGACGATATGAACCACGTGCTTGCTTTCATTCACCCAGATCAAATCCACGTTGAACTGGTACTGTTTCGTCCACACTTTATGAAGACCGGACTCTTCGAAAAGAAGAATTATGCCGTGATCGTCCGGCAGCGACTCCCGGAACGCCAACCCGAACAACAACTTTTCCGGAGTCTCCGCCACCTCTGCCTGAAGGTTGGTGCCACTGGGAAACCGGATTTCGATGACTTCCGTTCCTTTGGGAGCATTAAACAGCATCGCCCCGGAGATCAACAACAGCGCCATCAGCACAAGAAACACAATACGCTTTTTGTTCGGGGTCAACGGAGCTTCTACCGCACGAGTCTTTTTTGAGCCCATAGTCGGCGCCTGCCGTTTTCTCCCTCTCCCCCACGCGGGAGAGAGCTTGCCCCAGACTTCATCCGGGGGCTGGGGTGAGGGGGCACCCAGCAACCCGCGAACCCTTCTCCCTGATATATCAGGCTCTTTGAACGGATGTCCAACGCAAAAATGACGGGCTCAGCAGTCTTACCGGCATCCCTCTCTCTCACACAAACTCCGCATCACACCATTTACCATTTGCCCCATATAATTTATAGTGTCACATAGAGACTTCTCAAACCTGCCTCCCTTCACCTTCGACCAGGAGATCTCGCCATGAAGAAAAAAACGCTCAGAGTTTTCTTCATTGCAGGCATGGCCCTATCCCTCTCGTTTTCCATTTCGACAGGTATGTCATCCGCGGTCATGCCCATCACCATCGACCATTTTGTCGCCAACCTCTTCCCCGAGGCCAGTCACTATTTTTGGGTGGTGAACGACAGCAAAGAGGAAACTCAACGGGAAACGATCGTGGATATCAATACCTTCGTCACTCAAAAGGAAGGGGCGACGCCTACGGAAGACCGATTCTTACTGCTGTTTCTCGATGGGCAGATTTTTGCCGCCCAAAATATCCCCCTCAATGCAATAGTCGACTGCGAGCCGGATGAAGAAAAAGTGTAAGGCCCTGAGACAGCCGGCAGGATATCAGACGTAAAAAAAGCCCCGTTCCGTGAATACGGAACGGGGCTTTTTTCTCCACAAATTGGGGATTTGCTCTTACTTAAAGATCACGAGATGCGAAGTCAGATGAGCCGCATGAAGCTGACATTTGACCGTCATATTCCTAGCGGCGGTCACAAACGTCAGGTCGCTCATGGGGATACCGATATACTTGGTTTCCCCGGGCTTCACAACAATTTTGACCTGCAACGACGTGGGACCGGCGAAAGCCGAATCCGCTGAAAGGCTGAACCCATGGTCACCATCCAGGGCATTGGTGACTTTGATTAAAATGGGCTGACCTCTCCGACCTAACGTTCCCTGGTTTCTCAAATCCAGAATCGCGGTTCCGGGATACCAGGCTTTTTTCCCGCCGATATTTAAGGCGGTGAATTCAAGGTCGACATCGAGACTTGTAAAGGGTTGACCAACGACAGACCCGGTTGCAAGATCGCCCACCATAGCTCCGCCGGACTGCAACGCAAATGCAACTGAGGAACCAGTTGCAATCAAGATAAGACCTAAAAGGACGGATAGAAGCACCTTGTGCATTGCCTACCTCCTCACCATAAAATGACGTTAATAAAAAAGTGCCGCTTAAAAAACCTCAAGGCCACTCAAGTTTTCCGAGAACTCCTACATTTGCACCATTTTCTTGCACAGTGAATGCGACTTATAGCACATGCCGCTATAGGACGCAAGGCTGTTTTTGAGACCAATATACCAGAATAACCGGGGGCAGGGAAATGGGCCGGGCAATGCTCCGGTTCCCTCTCCATCGGAAACTCGGCTCTCCATTCCCGAGTACCCTCACGGCGTTCTGAAAAAGCCATCGACATCATGACGGTTCCGGGCAGTTCGGGGTTCCTCAACCGTTGAATTTTGTCTTGCATCGTGCTCTTCCGCGCCGGTAGAGTGGAGACGTGGTGAACGTTGCGTTGAGTCGCGGTACGGCAGCCATGACATTCCTTCTTCCCGTTACCCTGAGCCTCTTTTTCTCCATCATCTTGCCGTTTTCGGACATGCTGCCGGAAGCCGCGGCCTTTTCTATCGAACAACCGGAAACCGGCAGCGTCCACCCTTCAAACAAAACCGTTTCAGTCGTCATCGACGTAGGGGCGACAACGGGAATTACCAAAGTCCAATTCTATTGGTACGAAGAACAGGAAGACATGCTCAAGGCATTCGTCGAAGAAAAATTGGCCGGGATGGCCGCCACCCCGCCGTTCGGGGCGAATCTGCGACCACCTCAAGCCGCCACGGGGCGCTATCGTCTTCTGGCCGTCGCCGAACAGGAAAACCGGCAAACCGACGATGAAGAATGGGCGGTCTTCGACGAAGTGCTCCTCCACATCCAACCCCACGGCTCGTTGGAAGAAATCGATTTTGAGACGGACAAACCCTTGAAATTCGGGCGGGCGAGCGCCGTGCGGGTCTATGATCAACTGGATTTTTTGGGGAAAACGATCGACCTTCCCGTCGTGGGACGTTTTTCAGACGGCGCGCTACGATCGATTCGCAGCGCAGCCGCGGGGACGACCTATCATGTCGACGATGAATCCGTCATCACCATCAACGAAAACGGGCGGCTTCGGCTGGTCGGCAACGGCGCCACGACCGTGACCGTGAAAAATGGCGGGGTCGAAAAGAAGCTGAACGTCCTCGTGGAAGTGAATTCCGAACCGAACCAGCCACCCGTGGGGGACCCGGGGCCCACCCAAACCGTGTATTCGGGCGAGACGGTCGTCCTCAACGGCCTCACAAGCTATGACCCTGAAGGAGGCTCCCTGCAATACTCCTGGGCGCAAATTCGAGGCAGCAAAATCGCCCTGCTCGATCCCGATTCGGCAAAGGCCAGCTTTCTCGCGCCGTTCGTGGCGGAACCCCGTCTCTTTCGCTTTACCCTCAGGGTCACGGACGTCCAAGGGGCCGACAGCGTACCTGCCGTTGTCGATATCATGGTGGAACCGTAGCGTTACAGCACAATGTGCGAATCCCCCGGCTTTTCCCCCTTCCGGGCTTTGTCCAACAGCGATTCTTCGACAAAGATGGGGGTACCGAAATGGATCGCCAAGGCAATCCCGTCTGAAGAACGACAATCAAAGACTTGGGTGTGGCCGGCGACGGCCATCGTCAATTCACCATAATAGACCTGCTCTTTCAGGCTGATCCGAACCTGAACGACCGTCATGCCGTAGGCCTGCAAAATGGTGTGCATGAGATCATGAGACAATGGGCGTGGAGACTTTTTTCCGGTCAGCGCCCCGTGAATGGACCCCGCCACCGTCGGGTCCACGAAAATGGGGATCACGGATTCCCGTGCCGCCAATAACACCACGGGCCCCACCTCCGACCAAACAACCTTCACCGTATCCACCTTGACTTGTCCGGAAGGCGGGAGAGGTTGCGCCTGAATCTGGGCGGCGCCAACCCCCAAACATCCGACAAGGAGAACCAGCAGTGTGAGGAGATGTCGCATGATTTGCTCCTTTAGGGGGACCTCTGCTCCCCGATTAGAGATCCCTTGATTTTTCGTACACGCATTATCCCGCCACAAAAGGATTAGACTCCCGTTCAAGTCCGATCTGTGTAGCCGGGCCGTGTCCGGGAATGACACGAGTGGCGGGATCCAGGGAAAACAGTCGTTCCCGGATGGAAGACTGGATGGCATGCGCGTCGCCTCCCCACAAATCCGTGCGTCCGATCCCGCCGCGAAACAGGGTATCCCCCGACAATACCAATTGTTGGCCGGCACAATAGAAACTGAGAGATCCCGGAGTATGACCCGGAGTATGTAATGCCTGGACGGAGACGCTCCCGAATGACAGCGTTTCCCCATCCTGAATCCAACAGTCCGGGTCGGGTGCGGGGAGATACGGTACCCCAAAGGCCTGGCATTGAACGTCCAGCATCTTCCACAACGTCTCATCATGGGGGTGTAAACACAGCGGCGCCTTGGTGGCTTTCTGAATATCCCCGGAAGCCAAGAAGTGATCGAAATGGGCGTGAGTGTGCAGGATACGAACGACCGTCAGTCCAAGACGCCGCACTTCAGCAAGAAGTTGCTCGGGATTCCCGCCCGGATCGACAATGACGGCCTCGTTGGTTTCCGGATCACCGATAATGGAACAATTACACCCGAGGGGAGGAACCGCAAAGGTTTTTAGAATAATATGTTGCACAAAATCTCTTCCCTTTGCCGGCGCGTAGCCATCGCCGGATTTGCATTCGCCTTCGAAGACTCCTACAATCAAAATCAACGGAGGCGGACTTTGCTGTGAAGTTTAACATTTTCGCTCTGGAGAAAGCCCCTACGAGAAACAGGCACCCCGTTGTGATACGTGAACGACCACGCATGCCGACTCTTGGCCGGTATCTGATCCGGCTCTCCCTCATAAGTCTTGCCTGGGTCCTGCTGACCGGGTGCCCTCCCGACAACACGCCCATTATCGAGGAAAACGAACGGCTCAAAAAACAAATCGTCAAACAGGAGAGCCTGATGACGACCCTTCAAGAAGGGAACCAGGTGCTGCAGGAACAGATCGATCGGCTCAATCAGGAACTTCGAGAAAACGAGGTCGAGTTTGTGAAACGACTCGAACTCTCGCAACAAACCGGACAAGGCCTTTCTACTGAAAAACAAAACCTTCTTCAACAAGTCACGGCCTTAAGCAACAACAACCGGAAACTGAAGCTGGATGCCCAAAAACTGCGCAAACGACTCGAACTCTTACAACAAACCGGGCAAGGCCTCTCCACTGAAAAGCAGGATCTTCTTCAACAAATCGCCGACTTAACTCAAGCCAATCAGAAACTGCATGCGGATGGCCAAAAATTCAAAAACGATGCCCAATGGCTGCGCAAGCAACGAGAACTTGTTCGGCAATCCCTGCAAGCCAACAACCAGGAGGTGAAGGCACAAAAGCTGTCACACAAATTACCGGACGTCACCAAAGCCGCCATGCAGGCCTTGGTGAACAATGGATACACGTTGATGGCGAAAATGGAAACCGACCAAAAATCGGTGTTTATCACGGAACGAAAAACCTCACCCTCGCCCTCAATCGAGTTGCTCGGTTACCGAAACCAGTACCTGATGGTACTGGAAGCGCAACCCGACAACCAGACCACGCTAAAGGTCAAAGCCCGGTATGAAGAAGTGACCCCGGGGGGAACAATCGTCGAGGTTGGCGAAGAAGAAGTCACGGAAATTGAACATCGATTAATTCAGGCCATTCAGCAAACCCTCAATCAACCAGCCAAGCCCAAGGATCTCAAAAAACAACCGGCGCCATCCGAGACTCCTTAACCCGAATCTCTCCGTCGTCACGATCCAGGGTTTCCTCGCTCGTAAGACTGTCAAAGCAAGAACATTTCTCGCAATCTGCCGTTTCTCACGTTTCGCAACGGTGCAGCCAGGCTTTTCCACTTTTGGCTTTTCAATGACGGGCTGAAGCGGAAGAGGGAATCAGGAACGCGAGCGGGACGCAGCAGACAAGCTGTTCCCTGCTTTGAGGTAGGCGTCGACACCGGTAGCGGCTTTACGGCCCTCTGCAATGGCCCAGACGATGAGCGAGGCACCGCGTTTGGTATCCCCGGCGGCAAAGATGCCCTCTTTGCCGGTCATGAAATTCCGGTCCACCACCACGTTTCCACGAACGTCGTACTCCACGCCCAGGCTGTCGAGCAGTCCGTTTTTGACGGGACCGGTGAAGCCCATGGCCAAGAGGACCAAATCGACCCCCATCTCGAATTCCGTTCCGGGGACCGGGATAAACTTTCCCCCGTCAAACGAGACTTGATGAGCATGTAGCGTGCTCACGTGGCCGTTGTCGCCCGAGAACTTCGTGGTCGAGACGCTCCACTGTCGGTCGCAGCCTTCTTCATGGGCATGGGAGGTACGAAGCTGCATGGGCCACAGGGGCCACGGCGTGGATTCCGCGCGCTGGGGAGGCGGCTCGGGCAACAACTCGAACTGATGAACGTCCTGACACCCCTGGCGATGCGCCGTCCCCAAACAGTCGGATCCGGTGTCACCGCCACCGATAATCACGACCCGTTTATCTTTGGCCGTGATCTGTTCGACCGGCAGGCTATCGCCGGCATTCACCTGGTTCTGTTGGATGAGATACTCCATGGCAAAGTGGATCCCGTCCAGTTCGCGACCGGGCACCGGCAAATCACGCGGGTGTTCAGCCCCCAGGGCCAGACACACCGCATCGAACTGCCGGGCCAGGGCGTCTCCCGTGACGTCCACACCGACGTTCACGTTGGTTTCGAACTTCACGCCTTCCATAATCATCTGGTCCAGCCGCCGGTCGATAACCCATTTTTCCATTTTGAAATCCGGAATGCCGTAGCGCAACAACCCGCCGATGCGATCCGCTTTTTCGTACACGGTGACACTGTGTCCCGCCCGGGCCAGTTGTTGAGCCGCGGCCAGACCCGCGGGGCCTGACCCGACAATCGCCACGGTTTTGCCCGTTTTGGCCACCGGCATGACCGGTTCAATCCAACGTTCCTCGAACCCGCGATCGATGATGTTCCATTCAATGGCACGAATGGAGACGGGATCGGCATTGATACCCAGCACGCAAGCCGATTCGCACGGCGCCGGGCACAATCGACCGGTGAATTCGGGAAAATTATTCGTCGAATGGAGCGCCTTGAGGGCATCCTTCCATCGACCACGATGCACCAGGTCATTCCATTCCGGAATCAGGTTGATCACCGGACATCCGGTGTTGCTCTGACAAAACGGCACGCCGCAATCCATACACCGTCCGCCCTGGTTGCGCAGCTTCTCCTCGGGGAAGGGTTCATACATTTCCTTCCAATCCAACACCCGCAGTTCGACCGAACGCCGGGTCGGCATTTCTCTCGCAAAATGCAAAAACCCGCGGGGATCAGCCATGAGCCACCACCTTTTGCTCCCGGGTGCCTTTTTTCATCGCCGCCTTGCGTTCCGCCAGGACCCGCTTGTAATCCAACGGCATCACCTTGACGAAGTTGGGAAGCATCATCGGCCAGGAATCCACGATCATCCGGGCCTTGCGACTTCCCGTATGGCGCGCATGATTCTCGATCAGGGTCTTCAGGGTCTGAACGTCCTCGGGCTCGACGACCTTTTCCAATTCCACCATCCCGAGGTTGCACCGGGATTCAAACTTTCCGTCTTCATTCCAGACGTAGGCTGCACCACCCGACATCCCGGCGGCAAAGTTTCGACCGGTTTTGCCTAACACAACCACCACTCCTCCCGTCATATACTCACACCCGTGATCTCCGGTTCCCTCAATCACCGTACATACGCCGCTATTTCTCACCGCAAACCGTTCGCCGGCTGTCC
>JAHRAK010000006.1 GCA_020027535.1 Nitrospirales bacterium | reverse complement strand
GCGCGGAAGCGTCGATCTATCCCTTTACCACCATCAAACCGAACGTCGGCGTCGTCCCCGTTCCCGACTCCCGGCTGGACCGCCTCACGGAACTGTTCAAACCGCAAAAAACGATTCCCGCCTTCTGCCGTTTTGTCGACATCGCCGGCCTGGGCAAAGGCGCCGCGCAAGGCGAAGGGCTCGGCAATAAATTTCTGGCCCACATTCGGGAAGTCGACGCGATCCTGCTCATGGTCCGTCTCTTTCAGGATGCCAACATCGGGCACACGTTGGACGGCATCGACCCGAAGCGGGACGTCGACGTGATCGAGACCGAACTCATGCTGGCCGATCTCGAAAGCGTCACGAAGCAATTCGACAAAATTTCGGGTAAGGCAAGATCCGGAGACACGGCGTCGAAAGATGCGCTGGAATTACTCAATATCCTGAAGAAGGGACTCGAGGAGGGCAACCCGGTACGGACACTCGGGCTTGAACCCGAGAGTCTCAAGGGTTTCTTCCTGCTGACCGCAAAACCCGTCCTGTACGTCGGCAATGCCGACGAGAACACGGACCCGGCCGTCGTGGATGATTTTCAAGTGTTTGTCCAAAAACTTGAGGCGGAATCGGTCGTACTCTGCGGCAAATTGGAAAGCGAATTAGGCGAGCTGTCAGGCGAGGACCGCTCTCTGTTCATGGCTGACCTGGGCATGCAACACAGCGGCCTGGAACGGGTCATCGTGGCTGCGTACAACACGCTGGGACTCTGCTCATATTTTACCGGAGGCCCCCAGGAAGTCCGGGCGTGGACGATCCCCGTGGGAGCCAAAGCACCCCAAGCCGGCGGCGTGATCCACTCGGACTTCGAAAAGGGGTTTATCAAAGCCGACGTGTACGGCTTCACGGATCTGGAACGATACCCGTCAGAGCAAACGTTGCGAGAGAAAGGCCTGATCCGCTCCGAGGGCAGAGACTACGTGATGAAAGACGGCGACGTCTGTCACTTCAAATTCAACGTCTAACCCGGACTTCCATGAATGCCCTGTATTATCCCTTCCACTTGTGCCATGAGCGCACCCTGGAGCGTCTCTTAAAAGAATTTACGGTGGTGCATTTTCGCGATTTCATGGCCCTGCAACTGACGCCATTCATGGGAACGACAGCCTTTCCCGATCGCATGGGCGACGACTATCCTCAACTGCTGGAAGCGGGTCGAATCATCCAAGGACACAATGTCAGCGGCACCTTACATCCGGATGTGATTGCGGCAGTGGATCGGGATTTATCCGATCCGACGTGGCGTTCCACGTTTCATGAAGCCTTGTCGAATGACTATCGTTTTCAGCGTACACTGTTTGACGAGTCGGACATTCAAAAGCGAGGGGACTCCATAGAAGGTTCGTCTTTACCCGCATTCGGGACACCAGATTGGCAAGAAAAACCTTTTTCGGTGGCGTCGGTCAAAGCCCTGAGTCGCCAATCCATCCATCACGAAGACGACCCGGCTTTTGAGTACGGATGGGCATTAGTCAAAACCAGCGCAGCGTTGACCTATACCATTCAACTTTGTCACCAACTGCACGTAGCGGCCGTGACGGATTCGGCCTCGTATCATCGGCTGTTTACACAATCTTGTGGAAGACAACAGATCGAGATCGCTCATTCCTGCATCAAACGGGAAGGGTACTGACAGGAACGTTTTTAAGAGCATACGACCTGCTTGAAACGGAAAGTTTCTCCCACTACAACACCGTCTCCGGCCCCTTCGGTCTCCAAGCCCTGGCTAAAGCTTCGGCTTTTTCAATCTGAGCGGGCGTCATCTCGTGTTCCAGCATGGACAAGGCTTCCATCGCCGGATCCATCCCCTGTTCCGCTGCAAGGAAGGCCCATTGATAGGCCTGGATGTAATTTTGTTCGACTCCTTCGCCCTTGTAGAACATCAGCCCTACGTGATTTTGTCCTGCCGCGTTACCCTGTTCCGCAGCTCTCAGAAACCACCGGAAGGCTTTAGCGTAATCTTTCGGAACACCCAAGCCGTTACGGTAGAGTAAGCCCAGGTTATTTTGTGCGCTCTGATGACCTTGATCAGCCGCCAGTCGATACCAGTGTCGAGCTGCCTCAAAATCCTGTCCGACGCCCTGCCCCCATCGATACATAAACCCCACCATGTTTTGGGCCTCGGCATTCCCTTGGGAAGCAAGCGGGGCCCATTCCCGCATCGCGGTTTCGTAATCCTGCGCCAGATAGGCGTCTTCGCCCAGGCGGAAATCCGCCCAGGACGGACAAACACTGATCAGCAACCACCCAATGGTGAGAGCTATGGTGTTCCAACGGAGTATGTTCTTCATCGTGGTTGGCTCCTCACGGCTGGCATCCCTGTCTATCCAGGGCGCTCACCCCTTGTTCATCACAAACTACCCGTCCCATTTTTTTATAGTATACTCCAAATTCTTGCCTGCGACCTTTTGCTCTTTACTCACCGTGAAGGGAATGGCATAAAGAGAGAGACCCCCAAGGAGGCCCTATGTCCTTACGTATCCATGCCGAAGCCCTGTACGATTCGCTGAAATCGCTGTTGGGAAGCCATGATCCCAACCAGGTGCAGGCAAAGATCGAGCGAGAGCTCGGGCACATGATCCCCAACTGGACCGACAAAACCCCGGATTGTCCGGGATGGTACTGGTTTAAACGACAAGGCATATCTGAACCCCAGCTTCTTCTTGTGGAACACGGCCGTATCGACACCAAACTCATGGCCGATTTGGGTCCACCGAATAATCTGGTGGACGTTCAACGCGTCAAAGGGCTTTGGGCAGGCCCTCTGCTGCCTCACACGTAAGATGACGTCCGGCCACGCAGACCGTTCACCCTTCGCCTGGGAATCGTTCCGCGCATCCCGACTCGACTACCTTTCCGCCCTGGCCGCCCCGATTGCCGAGGGCGTCACGCGCCAGGATACGACTCATCCTGCGTTCCGCGGTTGTGTTGACTGGCATTCCTGTGTCCATGGACTCTATGCCTTATTGACCGTGTCCCGGTTAACGGGAGAACCCTACTGGAGCGACCTTGCCGAATCCTTGCTCATCCCTGAAAAACTCGACCAGGAACTGATCTGTATTCGGAACGGTGAATTGACCGGGGAACTTCCCTATGGATACGCGTGGTTCCTGAAACTTGCGCAAGATCGTCAGCGATTTTTTCAGAAAGACGATTTACAGGTCATCGCGAATGAACTGGCCCGGCGACTTGAAGCGTGGATCTTTTCCCTATCCGAAAGTGAAATCTCGACACAGGCACGACACCGCGCCTATGGCAACGTCTCCTGGGCCGTGTTGAATGTATGGGAGTGGGCCCAATGGAACAACGAACGGAGTTTGGCTGAAGCATTATCTGCGTTGACACGTGAGCAATTACTTCCCCTCGATCAGGTACTGCCACCCTCCTTCGATCATCTGACCGATGAATTCTTCCCGGCCGCACTGCAACGCACGCGAGCAATTCTCACCATCCTTCCCCGCAACGAAACCACCACGTGGTTAAACACGTACCTTGCAGAAGACGTTCAATTGGAACCCGTCCACCGTCCGGCCTTTCCCCATTCCGCCGGCCTCAATTTCAGTCGTTGCTGGGGCTTATGGGACCTTTATCAATACACGAAAAATCCCCGGTATCGCGACCAATACGTCCGACACGTGGTCACGCAGATGAACCATCCCGAATACTGGTGTGACGACTACAAACACTACAGTCATTGGGTAGCCCAATTCGGGGTCTATGCTATCGCCATGAGCCTGGACAACCCTTAAGAATGGTTCATCACGACGCGTCCCGGTTGACAATTGGTTGTGCCGGTAGGTAGAAATTCGGCTTAGGAAAACGACCCCTTTCCCTCACGTTCATTGAGTATTTTCAATCAGGCCATTCACATTTCCTTGATCTGAGACCACCCTCTTCTCGTTTTTCATAGTTTGGAATCCTTCTCATGCCAATCAACGCACTACGAAAACCGGGGGCCAAGATGAGCCTCAAGGAAGCGCTCGAACGGGTGGAAAAGCTCAAACGGATGGCTGCGAGCAGCAACCCTCACGAAGCGGCCGTAGCCACGGCGCGACTCGAGACCTTTGACGTCAATGCCGCACGCACCCCTCAAACGAAAGATGCTGAAACCGAACCGGAGACCATCACGGAACCCGGCGAGAGCGGGCCTTTCAATCAGAAGGTTGAAGTTCTCGATGAGTTACCCGTGATTCCCTACAAGGAATTGGGGGAATTGGAAGTGGAACAGCCACCTGAAACATCATCGATGAATTGGGACGTGCTTCATGCTGAATTGCTGGAACGGGCTCAACAGATCGGCGCCAATGCCATTATCAATATTCAAATCAAGGGAACGATTCAGCAAAAAATCTTGACGGGGATGGCACTCAAATATCTTTCGCCACAAGAAATCCTGGACATCCAGGCAGCCAATAAATTAGAAGAAGACGAGAAAGCGTACAAAGAAGCGCAAAAGGAACGACGTGATGAAGACTGGGCCCCTCCCGTGGGGTAGGAGTTGAGTCACCCCCTTCGTCCGTCCCGCTCCCTCCCTGCACAACGTACCAAGTTATCACTTTGAGCCACAGCAAGGAACTGTAGGGTCGCATCTTATGCGACCAAAGAAAGCGCCATGAGATGGCGTCGCCACACAAGGATCTTGTGGGGCGCGATCGTATCGTGTCCGCTCTGGCGGCCCGAGCCTGCCAAAGGTGCATTCGTACGATAAAGTGTGGCAAGATTAAATTTTGGAGGGAGCGGCGCCTGGTGGACTTTCACTATCAAGAGATCTTCGAACATGGAGTAGATGCGACGACGTATCGCACGTTGACGTCGGAGCACGTCTCCACCACCGTCTTCGAAGGACGGGAAATCCTCATTGTTCAGCCCGAAGCACTCACTCGCCTGGCTCGTGAAGCCATGGATGACGTTGCGCATTTACTGCGAACGAATCACCTTCAACAATTGAGCGACATTCTGGACGATCCTGAAGCCTCGGACAATGATCGTTTCGTCGCGCTGGAACTGCTCAGGAATGCCAACATCGCCGCCGGTCGAGTCCTGCCGGGTTGTCAGGATACCGGCACGGCGATCGCCGTCGGGTATAAAGGACAGCAGGTATTCACCATCGGCAATGACGCCGAAGCGATCTCGCGCGGCATCTATGAAGCATACGAGCAGCGCCACCTGCGCTATTCGCAAATGGCCCCCCTCGATATGTACACCGAGAAAAATACCGGCACGAACCTCCCGGCTCAGATCGAACTCTATGCCGACTCCGGTGAGGAATACCGCTTCCTGTTTATTGCCAAAGGTGGAGGGTCGGCGAACAAAACCTTTCTCTATCAAGAGACCAGAGCCCTGCTGAATCCGAAATCCCTACTCTCCTTTGTCGCGGAGAAAATCCGCACGATCGGAACCTCGGCCTGCCCGCCTTATCACTTGGCCATCGTCATCGGAGGCCTGTCCGCAGAGTTCACCTTGAAGACCGTCAAACTCGCGAGTTGCCACTATCTCGATGATCTCCCGACTTCCGGAAACCATTTGGGTCGTGCGTTTCGAGACCTCGACTTCGAAAAGGATATTTTACGACTCTGCGCCGAAACCGGCATCGGCGCCCAATTCGGCGGCAAATATTTCGCGCACGACGTACGGGTCATTCGCCTCCCTCGTCATGGTGCGTCCTGCCCCGTGGGCCTGGGTGTCTCATGCTCGGCCGACCGGCAAATCTTAGGCAAGATTACCAAAGACGGTGTCTTCCTCGAACAACTCGAAACAAATCCC
Source organism: Nitrospirales bacterium (assembly GCA_020027535.1). Lineage (GTDB taxonomy): Bacteria > Nitrospirota > Nitrospiria > Nitrospirales > UBA8639 > Bin75. The sequence goes on along the minus strand of JAHRAK010000006.1, from coordinate 861 downwards.
GCGCAATACCTCCCGGACGTCAGTGAAAAGGACCTGGACAAGAAAGTCGTCAAGATCGACCTGAACCGGCCGATGTCGGTAATCCTCTCAGAGTTGCGCGAACATCCGGTAGCCACCCGGTTGTCGCTGACCGGCCCTATCGTCGTTGCGCGGGACATCGCCCACGCCCGGCTGAAGGAACAACTGGATGCCGGAAAAGGTCTTCCCGACTATTTCAAAAATCACGTCGTGTATTACGCCGGCCCCGCCAAAAAACCCGAAGGCTATGCGTCAGGTTCCTTTGGCCCCACCACCGCCGGACGCATGGACTCCTACGTGGACCAGTTTCAGGCCGTAGGAGGCAGCATGATCATGCTGGCAAAAGGCAACCGCTCCCAACAGGTACGCGAGGCCTGTCGAAAACATGGGGGGTTCTATCTGGGCTCCATCGGTGGCCCGGCTGCACGGCTGGCCGAACACAGCATCAAAAAAGTCGATGTCCTCGAATTCGAAGAACTTGGCATGGAAGCGGTGTGGAAAATCGAAGTCGAAGACTTCCCGGCCTTCATCGTCATCAATCACGAGGGCCGGGACTTTTACGCCGACCTCGACGCCCAACGCCCGCTGGTTCGACTCGGCAATCAGGCAAAACCTTAGCGACAGCGGCGGCGGTGCACCACATTCGACGGGTCGACCCTGCCCAAAAGCCTTTTTTGTAGTCGGATTTATAAAGTTTAGTCAGCAGGGTGAATAGTGCAAAAACTACCAAGACTATGGCGATATGGGGTGGGATTGTCAATAAGGAGGGGAACTGCTATTATATTGGCAGTATAATGGTAAAATCTGGCATGGAAAAATCAGAAAGATTGGTCGCTGATAGTC
>JAHRAK010000003.1 GCA_020027535.1 Nitrospirales bacterium | reverse complement strand
ACGCTTGTCCCCGACTTGATCGGGGATCCAGGCGATCTTCTATAAGGATCCGGAGTCGTTGCTCTTTCCTCCCCTTTGCACAAGGAGGGGAATGAAGGCCCTCACCCCGGCCCTCTCCCAGAGGGCGAGGGAGTGAAGAAGGAACATTCGACAACCTTATTCCGACGACAAGAACCGGCCAAGGGTATCTTGAAGCCCGCCCCAGGTGTCCGGGCGCAGGGTGATCTGGTGCTCGTGCAGGATCACGTGTGCTCGTGATGGACAGGCAGGGAACTCCTGTTTCCTCGTCCCCAGTGTTTGGGCAAGATAGGTCTTATCCGAACGAGCTTCCGCGCTTTCCAACACCAGTAACTGGTCGCGGGCCTGAAGGATGCAGTACCCGCGATAATCCTCGTATTGGCTTTGATCAGCAAAATGGGCTCGATGCTGCCCCGTGGAAAAGACCACGTGATTTTTCTTGATCGGGCCTTCGGGACCAAACGAATAAATACACAGAGGGACCACCAGGATAGCCAGAACGGTCAATCCCACGGGGATCAACGGATTTCGTTTGGTTTCTGACTCGTTTTCCACGGCTTCTTTCTGTGCCACAGTTCCCCTCCTTTGTAAGGAGGGGCTAGGGGAGGAACTGACAAGATCCGACAGACTCTATCACTCATTCGTTGACCATTTACAATTCGGAGGACGACACGGGCAGACAATAAAAGAGACAATCGCTCACGGCAATGTGCGGATTGGTCGTCATCATCATGATTCGAGCGGGCTGCGCCACCACGAGCCGGCCCTCGATCACGGCGAACATCTCCCGGGTCCGGTCGCGCCCCTTGGCATCACGGGCGACCACGACGCCGGGAGAGGCATCCCGGACCCACCCCAGCGTTTCCCCTTGGTTCAGGACGCCGAAATTAAACTGGTCGGCATCCTTCCGTAACGTCAGATCAGCCTCGGGCACGAGAGAGGCGCCATAGGCTACCCGTTTCCCCGCTTCGAGTGACACCCGTATGGGATGATGGAAGGTCTTCACGTGGGCATACCGATGAGGCGCGTCCCATAACGATTCGGCCATGCCATAGGTCCGCAACGCCGTCATCGCGGTTTGATCCGACCGGGCATCGCCGCCGCCGCATTCGGCCGTAATGGTCGGGAAATCGTCTTCCGTGGCTTCCATCAAGGTTCCCAGCCGAAGATCCGTCACGATCAAATGGTCCGAGACTAAGGCGGTTAGGGCTTTTTGCGGTTCCCCCAATCGCGTCGTCACGCCGTACGCGGGACTGCGTCCGGACGTATTGTGAAAATCCACCAAGGCTTCGGGGTTGATCGTACGCAACGTGTCGAGCACCCCGGCCGCCATCCGGCCTTCACGTCCCTCAAACGGCATCCGAAAGCAGCGGTTCAGGTCGCGGCAGTCCGGCAACTGCCGGTAGGCAAATCCCGGTTGAGCCAACGCGGCATCCACGGCCCCGATGAAGCAGGCGAGATTCACATGAGGCCGGGTCCCGGAACGGAGCCACTGAAAGATCGCCCGCACCCCGGACGGTTCATTGCCGTGCAACAAAGTCGTCACGGCCCGCGTTCGAGACGGATCCTGCCCGGACAGCACAATCCACGTCGGGCCGCCCAGCCGCGTCAGAAATTCTTCAACCGTCGTGCCCACGTCCCGGGCCTTGGGGTCCGTCCACTCCCCGGTTGTTGCCTGACTCAATTGGGCACCGTCCATTCTCCAACGGGACGGCCCTGGTCCAATTTTTCCAGATACCGGTCCAGCAAGCCGACGACCGCCTGCCGGCGCAGTGAGCGTTGTTCCAGGTGATCCAACATCCGGCGTTGCCACCGGGCGCCCGTACAGCCTCGTTGAATGCGTGTCCGAATGACCTCCGACATTCGACTGATTTCCCGAGTCTCGACCCCTAATTGAGACAAGCCCCGTTCCGCAACCGGCAACATGTCCATGGCCAAATCGCACACCGGAATCTCCCTGGGCGAAGGATACTGGGGAGAAGGCCACAACAGGACGGCGTCCAGGCCGAATTGCGCCCCACGGTAGAAATTATGGTGCGCATACTCAAAAGGAAAACTCGGGAGCAGCCCGTCCATCCGTGACGAGAGGCCCTGAACCATTCCCACCAGAAACGCGGTATTCGCCACCATGTCCAAGGGGGTGGGACCCGAGGGCAGGGACCGGAATTCGATTCGCAGATGCCCGCCGTTTTTGGGATCATAGACGGGACGATTCCACCGCCACACGGTCCCCTGATGCAACCGCAATTCGTCTAACGACGGCAACATCCCCAGTCGATGATGTTCCAATGGGGGCTGCTCACTCGAAACGGGCAACAACGGAGGAAACAGCCCGACGGCTTCGGCGAACAGTTCGTAGGCGCCCTGGCGCACCCACCCCAACCCATAGGACACCCGCCCGGGCAGATGCCAGTCGCCTTCCCGGGGAGGCCGGCTATCGATGGATTGTTTAAACAACGCCACTCTCGTTTCATCCCACAAGCGGTGACCCAAAAATAACGGAGAATTCGCACTCACCGCCACCACGATGGGACTGACGAGTTGAGCGGCATTGTATAGAGAGGCAAACTCCGATGGAGGGACCCGGAGATGCACCTGAAACGAGGTATTCGCGCCTTCCAGCGTGACGTCGTCGCAGGTCACGTCGAGAGGATCGAGCCCATTAATGCGCACCTGAAACGGCCGATCGCGTAATTCACGCAGGGCGGTGGAGAGCGCGCGATACCGAGGGAGGTCGGTCAGGGCCACCGGTTGCAAATCCTCCTCCATTAAGGTTGGAAGAATGCCGATCGGCACCATTCGTCCGTCTCGGGCCCCCGCCAGGCGGTTGAGTGTTTCAAGGGCCTGGATCAGTTCGGATTCCATTCGACTGAATGGCGTTCCAGCCAAGGGGACCGGGGACGTATTGTACTCCAGATTGAAACGGTCCAATTCCAATTGAAACGCGGGATCCAGGTTGCCGGCCAACACGGACCGGTTAATGGGATACGCACTCCCTTCCTGATCCACAATGGACAGTTCCATTTCAGCACCCAGCGTCTTGGGACCGTCGCCGAACCCGGGACGATCGAGCAAATCCCGGAGCACCACCAGACTTTGCTGCAGACGTTCGGCAAACAGCACGTAATCCGCTTGGGCAAATGTTTCTTTATCGATGGATAAACCCACGCTCATGACCTCTCTTGCCATGCACGCGCGTGCATCAGGCACCGCAACGAACGTTTACCTCAAGGGTGCCCTAAGCTCTTGACTTCCATTTCAACCAGACCCTTGTCACGGACGACCAACTTCTTGCTTTCCCCTCGGGGCCTCGTGATTTTTTTCTGATTTTTCCTAGCTTTATTAGGAAATCCATGTTACTCTGTGCAGATATAAAAATTGAGAGCCTTCAATCTGACGAGCCAGACATACCTGAAACATCGTGTTTTTCCATGCTTTTAGGGCTCGATCTTACTGTTTGGGTCCGGCTGCGTTTCTAATAATGGGGTATGCAAGAGAATAGGCCGTCTTTGTACATGCGATTCGAAACGGAAAAAATCAGCCTGTACGTTAGAAAACCGGGTGTATAGTATAGATACATAAGGGGTTACACAATGGCAAAAAGTAAAACCGTAGGAGGAGGCCGAGGGTCGTTGGAACCGCTCAGTGCGTGGAAACGACACCAAGCCTTACAGGAATTGGCACGTTTTATGGGACAAGAAGGGCGTGCTCATCTGACACAGTTGGAATACGATCTCGCCGAAGAAAAAGCTTACTCGGTTCAATTTTTCGTCCGGCATTGGGGGTCATGGGCTCGTGCCGTCGAAAAAGCGCGGGAACTGGTGGATCAGCAAGAAATTCCCGAACCCGAGCCGTCGCCCTATGCCGGCTGGGTTAGCTGTCTTTGCGGAAAAGCCTGTCATTGCGAAAAACGCTTTTGGAGTCCGGACCGACGCAAAATCCGGATGTGCGACGCCTGCCGGGCCTGGTCCGACAAGCTGTCGGTGGATGATCAATTCTTTTATCTGACGGACGACACGACGTTAAACACGCGCACCCGAACCCGAGCCAAACAAGGACGCCCCAAGAAGGATGCTGTTCGGGCGAGCGTGAAATAAAGGGACCCGTCTGACCCCCGTGGGGATCAGACGGGTCCAAGACCTTTCCGCCGTGGCACGAACGCGCATCCAGCACGATCCATAACCCAATAAGTTGTGTCTTCAGCATTCATGAAACCCGGTCTCCGATGAGGACCGCCCCGATACAGCCGCTCAGCATCCTCATCATCGTGCTCCTGGCTTCTCCGGGTTGGGCCTATACCGAGCAGCCCGTGGTCAATGGCGGACACGTTTCCGGCAAGGTCATCCTGAAAGGCCCCCCGCCCCCGCCGAAAGCCTTTAATCTCATTACCTATCCCGAACCCGTGTTTTGCGGCCGCATTTCCACCGGTACGGCCTGGCGCCTGCTCGAACAGTTTCACGTTGCACCCGACGGAGGACTGCAACATGCCGTGGTCATGCTGGAAGACGTTCACCGCGGCAAACCGTTTCCTGCTTCCTCACCCACCATAGAAGCCCGGGACTGTACGCTCGCTCCGCCGGTGATGGCCGTACGGAACCACCAGGACGTCCGTATCGTGAACATGGACCCTATTATCCACGACATCCAGGTGTATGAAGTCGCTCCCTTTGACTCTGAGGTGATGTTTCACCGCCCGTTGCGCATGAATCCCTATCACCCCAAGACCGACGCCGGGGCACACGATCATCTTCCGGGAAACCCGCTCGTGGATACGATCGCCTTTACCAAAGGGAGGCGAGTCTTTTACCTGGAATGCGGATTCCATGAGTTCATGCAGACGTGGGGCGTGGCCGTGACGAATCCCTATTACGCCGTGACGGATGCCCAGGGCCGGTTCACCATCCCGGACATCCCTGAAGGCGTCTACACCCTTGTTGCCTGGCATCCGGGCATGGGAGGCCTTCTCGAGATGAAGGCCGTCGTGCTTTCGGACGATACCCTTCAAGTCAGATTCGAATTCGAGAACGCCACGGATCGTCGTATGGCCCACACCACGATGGTTGAAAAACCCCACTTCGGAATCGGGACGCTCGACACCTTCGGCGAACGCATCAACATCCAACCCACCCACCAACTCCAGGCGCCGTAAGCTGAAAAGAAGTTGCAGGTCGGATTCGCCCTTCGACTACGCTCAGGACAGGCGTAGCGTAATCCGACGGAAAAGACTCTGGATCCTCGATTGCAAATGTCGAGGATGACAGAAAGAGACAAGGATTGTCGGGTTACGCCTGCGGCTAACCCGACCTACTCATCACCCTCACCTTTATCCTCTCCCATCAAGGGAGAGGACACTCTCTTCACTCCCTCGCCCGATTTTCCGCATGAAGCGGGAAATAGGGAGAGCCTGCCCTGAGCTTGTCGAAGGGGGCTGGGGTGAGGGGGGCTCAGTTTCGCTGACAGGTCTGTCAAAACCCCGGTCAGAAGGTCATGCTCAGGCCGACGTTCAGCCGGTGGTCCAGACGCGACTCGCTGCCTAACCGTCCGGTGTACCCGGCGATGACATTCACTTTCTCATACAGGTTCACAACCAGACCGAGGTCGGTGCTGGCCCAATGGCGCGGCGGCGTGAAGCCCGAAAGGGTGAAGCGTCCGGGCATGGTATTAGACCCGGCGGTGACCGAAATGGGATCGTCCTTGAATTCCTTCGCAACGGCGACGTTGGCATAGGGACGAAGTCCAACGCGGTCCAAGGCCAGCGTTCTCGTGACGCGGTAGCCCGCGCGCGCGATGAGAGAATCGCGGTCGAAGCCGGAGAAATTCATCGCGGTGGAGAAGCTTCCGCGTTCGCGGTACTCGTCTACCGACTGATTCAGCCAGGCCAAACCCAGGAAAGGACCGTGTTGGAGATCATCGGGATCACCGAGCATCCAGCCTGCGTCGAATTCCGCCCCGAACTGACCGGCGCTGGTGGAGCCCTGCTCGGCACGCACCGCGGGGCCGAGGGTGATCGAGCGCTTGACGTCCACCGACGTGCTGCCTGCGCTGAGGGCACCGCTCACGTAGAGGCCGCCGCGACGCCACGTGCCGTGCAGCGACCCGATCACCGCACTACTCTCGAGACTCGCACCCGAGGCATCGTTGTTATAGGTACCAAGGCTCAAGGCGGCGCCCCACCACAGGTTGGCTCCTGCCCGATGGTTGGCCCCCAGGGTGAGCACCTGCACGTCGGCTTGCGTTTCGCCGAGACGTGGCAGAGCATCCAGCTCATACCGACCGACGCGGCCCGTCACGTAGGCGCGCCAACTCCCGACCGACCGGTCGAGCCCGAAATCCGTCATCCGCTCGGCGGACACGGCGCTGCGGTGAATCCCCGCCATCTCGACGCCCCCTTCGCCGGCAAGCGACACCTGGACCGGCGCCGCAAGCGTGGAGGTCACCGCGCTCGCGATCATCTCGTGCATCGCGCCGCTGGGGTGGCTCCGGTCCGCAAACAGATATTGTTGGTTTTCGCGGGATTTATCGATCACGGGATAACCGGAGCCTTCACGACCACATATGATCGAGACCGCACTTGTGGCATTCGGCTCCCCACAAGCCGTGCTGTTGGCGTCGATGAGACCGTACGTCTCGTGGTTTTCGACGATTTCATTGAAGAAGGCATGGATATTGACGGGAATGATGCCATCCTCGCTCTCGCGAATACCGGCGTACAGCCCCTCGTTATAAGCGGTCACCAGTTGGGTCAATGCTCCCTGGACTACCGGACCCAGGTTGACGGCATAAGGGGACTTGCTGATGTCGGGCAGGTTGTACACCACGATATGACGGGCACCGGCGTCCTGGAGACGCCGTATCTGCGCGACGTTGACGCCTGCGGCCGCCAACGTGTGACGCGAAGCATTGACCGGATCATTCAGCAAAGAATCGCCGACGTCGTTCGCACCGCCCCAGACCACATAGAGCGCGCTCGGGTCGGCTGTCTCGCCCGATTTAAAGAAGTACTTTGTGATCTGCTCAGTCACCGTCGGTGACTGATCGGCATCGCAGGGCGTAGCCGGATTCACACAGGCTCCGGCGAAAGCGTAGTTCGGCCCGCCGGCGAGATCGTTCTCACCCGACGCGCTAAAGGCTTGCGCCACGATCTCGGACCAGACCGGGTCGGGATTGGTGGTGAAGCTGCTACCCGGAGGCAGTGATCCCAGGCTTCCTGCATTGCCGGAATCGCTCAGACTGTCGCCGAATACGATAACGTCGCTGAAGTTCTGGCCCCAGGCGCTACTCGTGAAACCAAGGATGATAACAAGAACGCCGAAAAGACGAACATGATGAAGCATGGTAAGGTCTCCCTTCATTTTCCGGACAATGCCCATCAGGCTGATCCGCCATCAACCGTGTGTCCCAGTTTGGTCTGATTTGAACAGAAGACGCGGGATTCACTCATAGTACCTACTATCAAAACATGGTGCCCCCGAGACGATTTGAACGTCCGACCTGCGGTTTAGGAAACCGTTGCTCTATCCACCTGAGCTACGGGGGCAACCAACAATATGCCGTTCTGAAAAGAATGTGTCGAAAGGTTGGAGTGTAACCCAATGCTCAGGACGAGACAACGGTTCGGAACCCATGAACAATGGTTGGTTCAAGTGGCCGTTGAGCGGTATGATTGACGCGGGAATCTAACCAATCGACTACCTCGCCGAAAGATCAACCCGTGAAGCCCATCGCCAACCCGCCAAACCCGTTTGACTCTCACCACCGGGACCTCCTCGAACCGGCGCCCCACGTCACGACTCAGGTGTTTGAGGAAAAGACCGGGGCGATCCTGAGCCGAAACGACAGCCCCGACCTGCCCTTCCGGTGGAGTGTGAATCCGTATCGCGGCTGCTTCCATGCCTGTGCCTATTGCTATGCACGACCGAGTCACCAATATTGGGGATTCGGCGCGGGGACGGATTTCGAATCCAAACTCATCGTGAAACCCAACGCGGCGGCTGCGCTTCGCGCGGCGTTTTTGAAACCCTCGTGGAAAGGCAAACTCGTGGTCTTTTCCGGCAACACCGACTGTTATCAACCGCTGGAAGCCACGTATGAACTCACCCGCGACTGTTTGGCGGTATGCGCCGAATTTCGCAACCCCGTCACCATCATTACCAAAGCCGCGCTCATCCAACGGGACCTCGATCTTCTGCACACCCTCCATGAACGGGCTTGGGTCCGCGTGTATTTCAGTATCCCGTTTGCCGACAACGCGGTCGCTCGAAAAGTCGAGCCGCAGACGCCCTCCATCACCAAGCGCCTGGAGGCCATGGCAGCCCTGTCTTCAGCCGGCATCCCCACGGCCGTGATGATCAGCCCCGTTATCCCCGGGCTCAATGAACAGGATATTCCGCAGATTCTTCACCTCGCGAGACAAGCCGGCGCCACACGCGCCGCCTATACGCTGTTACGGCTCAACGACAACGTGCAACCGGTGTTTCTGGAACGCATGGCCGAAGCCTTCCCCGACCGGATCGGAAAAATCACCAATCGCCTGAAGGAAACCAGAGGCGGTACGTTGGAAGAAAAGCGGTCTTTCGCGCGACACCGAGGACGAGGCTCGACGTGGCACACCATCGAACAATTATTCGATCTGGCGTTTCGCAAAGAAGGCTTTCAGCGATTTGAACGAAACGACGCGGTTCCCGCAACCTTCACCCGACCACCGGCTGCTCAACTCGAGCTGTTTTCGTGAACCGTAATTCCCTCATTCCCCTCCTTTGCTTGTCCTGCCTGTCCTGAGCGTAGCCGAAGGAAGCTTGTCGAAGGAAGCGTAGCCGAAGGATCGGGAAGGGCAAGGGGAGGGAAAAGCAGTACCACGTTTTTCAGTTGGCACGAGGCTCTTCCTCTCTTTACAATCAGAGAACGTGGGTTCTGACGGTCCACGAATCATGAGTAGTTCATTCTCTCTTTTCCTGCAAAACCGAAAAAAGGTGACGACATGCTGAATAATTGTTGGAGGGGACTGATAACGGTATGCCTGGTTGGGGTGATCGGCCTCACGGGATGCGAGGACGCGAAAACCCCTTGGGACAGGCACGTGGACCGGGGTGATCTTCTCTTTCAACAGAGACGCTTCAAAGAGGCCCAAGAACAATACGCCGCCGCGCTCGACGTCGCAGAAACCTTCGGAGAACAGGATTCTCGGCTGCCCCGAACACTGACCAAACTGGCCGGGCTCCATGACGCGCAGGGGGAATATGAACAGGCCGAACCGCTGTTGAGTCGCGCCGTCAGTCTGAATGAAAACATTCTTGGAGACCGCGATCCTCAATTCGCCGTCAGCTTGAGTAACCTCGCGGCCCTGTACCACGCGCAACAACACTATGAAAAAGCTCTGCCCCTCTTTGAACAGGCCTTACACGTTCGTGAACAGGCACTCGGCGCAAACCATATTGATTTGACCCTGGACCTCAAGAACCTGGCAGGCGTGCTGGCCGCTCAAGAACACTATGCCCGGGCGGAGACGCATTTAATCCGGGCCCTTGCGATTACTGAACAGGCCACCGGCCCGGACGACCCCGCGCTGGTGGAACGTCTCAACAATCTCGCGCTCCTGTACCGGGCCCAACAGGACTATGAGAAAGCCATCCCGTTGCTGGAACGCACACTGGCCATCAATACAAAACGCTATGGCGCCGAAAGCCCGGGGCTTCTCGGCAGCCTCAATAACCTCGCGTTCATGCACGCGGCCCAAGGAGCACACGACCAAGCCGAAGGACTTCTGAAGCAGGCACTCCACATCAATGAAAAATCGTTTGGGCCGGAGAATCCGCGATTGGTGTCCAGCCTGACCAAGCTTGCCGACTTCTATCGCCTGCAAGGGCAATTCGAAAAAGCCGAACCCTTCCTGGTCGCCGCCTTGGACATTAACGAAAAGAAATTCGGCCCGGAGCATGAAAAAGTCGCCAACGTCGCCAACAATTTGGCGCTGCTCTACTTTTTGCAGGACAAGTACGCGAAAGCCGAACCGCTCTTCACCCGGGCCCTTGCGATCAATGAACAGGCTTTGGGCAAGGAGCACCCGGTCGTTGCCCGCACGCTCAAGAACTATGTCGCGCTGTTGAAGAAGACCAATCGGGACAAAGACGCCAAGGAATTCGAAGACCGCATCGCCGCTGTCGAGAACGAGTCATGAGACGGGAAAACCCCGTGCTCCGTGGACAGTGGGCTCTACCCCACCCCCGCTTTCGCGGGGGCAAGCCTAGCTCAGCCTCCCCTTACCCTTCGACTCCGCTCAGGGCAGGCAAGGGGGAGGAAACAGACGGCTCTGCTTTCCGGGTTCTCTGGTCAACCCCTGACTTGCATGGCGGTCGCAAAAGCCGCACAATGAAGGGAAGGGAAACCGGATGGAAAATGTTCTTCGATACGTGATCGTTTTTTTGTGGTGTGTCGGTTTCGGGTTTTTCAGCGTCATGGGCTATCTGGACGACGCCACGACGGGTCAAAAGAGCACCGCGATCCTGGCCGGGCTCCTGGCGGGGTTGGGCGTGTATGGCGCCATCGAGTGGCGCCCGAAGATCAAGGGATTGCCATCCATTCGCACGGGTTGGAACGAACGAATCCGCCCCCTGTACGCGAGAATGTCTCGCGGCATTCGCACCTTTCTGCCCCTGTGCGCACGAATTTTGCAGAGGGTTCAAACCTATCTGGCATCCATCAATCTCCCTACGTGGGGTAGCCTCAAAAAGCGTTTCCTGCCAACGAGCAAGCCCTCGGTTTCTTCCAAAAGCCCCTGACCCCGCTTTCCACAACCATTCAGTGAGCCGACACCCGCGTCAACCCCGCAAGCGACAACCTCCTGTTGGGCGCACGTTCCAAGGCCAATGTAAATTGACGCCGCGCTTCGTCTCGTTTCCCCAGGCTCAAGAGCACCTCACCGAATAACTCATGCGTCGGCTTGACCGGAAACACCGGACCGGCTGAAAAAGGCATGGCATCTTCCAAGGAAGCCGTTTCCCGTAACAGCGCGAGCCCCTCGTCCACGTTTCCTTCCGCCAGCAACTTCAGGGCGGACAGTTGGTTCTTCATCGCCGTCACCGGTCGCCCGTGACTCGGCGTTTTCTCCGCGCGATCCGCTTGCCGGCGGAACAGCTCCAGTACCAGGCCGGCCACTTCCCCGTGTCCGGTTTTGAATGCGCTCAACCCGATGGCGAATAACTCACTCATTGCCGTGGCTACCCGCACACTCGACCGATCACGATCGAGTCCGGTCACGTCCCACTCCTCTGTCTCAATGATATACGTCGCACGCATGGCCGCCCGGTACCGCTGTACGGCGCGGGACTTGACCCGTTCGGCATCCTCCTCAACCATGCGGAGAAAAGGCTTGGCTTCTTCCACCCGCCCCTGCTGGAGCAAGGCATACATCAGCCAATGTGCCACGTGATAGGAACGCTCCGCCACGCTCAACCCTTTGCGGATTCGCCGTTGTTCACCTGCCGCCCAACTTCTTTCATTGGCTTGAATCACGTCATCCCACAGCCCTAACGCCATAAAGATGTGCGAGGGCATGTGCCGGGCATGAGGGGCCGCCGGGGCCAGGCCGGCGTAAACGCGTGCCGCCTCCAAGGCCCCGTGCGCATGAGCCGGATCGTCCAGCGCGTGAATCAAATAATGAACGGCACCGGGATGGCGTGGACTTCTTTCAAAAACGGTTTGGACAATGGAAGCGGCATCCAGGTAGAGTTTCTCGTCCCGTTTGCCCTGCGCGGAACCCAATATCGACAGCGCATAGAATGCCTGGGCGTTATCGTCTTCAGGAAATTGCCGGGTAAAGGCCTGCATGGCAGCCATGTACGCCTGATCGCGTTGTTTCTTATCGCCCTCCCCATACAACGCCTCGACCGCTCGCAGATACCCTTGCTCCCGTTTGGTTGGCGCCGCGGCCACTCGCTCGGTTGGCGTGGAAGCCAGTCGCCGTAACACATCCAAGGCCCCGTGAACGTCCTGCTCTCTCCACAGGGGATGCGTCATCGTCATGGCCTCCCCCCAGTAGGCCATCGCAAAATCGGGGTCAAGCTCCTGCGCCTGCTGGAAGGCCACTTGGGCGTCGTCGTATTCAAAGTTGTGTAACAACAACACCCCACGAAGAAACGGTTGTTGAGCCTCCGGAGAACCCGAGGTGGGAAAATCAATCTCTCCCAGTGAGGAAGCGGGTGGTGTGTGAAAACTCGATCGGTTCACGTCAGGACGGGGGTCGGGGACAAATCCATCGCGATTCAACATCCGAACCTCGGGAAGCGTCTCCCGGTCGAGCACGGCGTCTTTGTCCAGCAGCCCGTTTTGAAACAGGATCCAGGCCGTCACGGAATACACCTGGTCGGGCGCCAGGGATTGCGGTGCCACAAAGGGCATCGCCCGATAAATATAATCGAACACGGTCGTGGCATACGGCCAATAACTGCCGACCGTTTTCAGAGGGTGATCGCTCGCCAGCGTCCCTTGCCCACCCACCAACTTTGGGTTGGGACCTTCCACCCCGGTCGCGCCGTGACAACTTGCGCAGCGCTCGGCATACACGCCCGCGCCTTCATTCACCGTTCCTCTGCCGGCCGGCAACCCTTCGCCGTCCGGCGCGGCTTCAATATCCCAGGCTTGAATCTCCTCCGGGGTCGCGACACGCCCGAGATGAAAGGTGCCACTCTTGGACATCCCCCACGAATCGGCCGGACCCGCCACCGCCATGACGAGCAGCAAAAAAAGAAAATATGTTCGGCATTGAGACTTCATCCGTTTCTAACCGCTGACTTGTCGTGACGCCTTCTCTACCTCCCCTATCCCCTCCTTACAAAGGAGGGGAACCAGGGAAAGATGACAATCTTTTACCTCCCCTTTGTAAGGGGAGGTCAGGAGGGGTAGAGTCCAACCCGAGCCGTGCTCCTATCCTCAGTCGTCCGTGGCCTTCATACCTGCGCATTCCGTACGTTCCCCTCTTCGTCGATTTTCCAACTCTGGATGGCATTGTAATGGTAGTACGAATTGATGCCACGAACGTCAACCAACTCCTGGCGCGTCGGTTGCCGGTACCCGGTTTCATCGATACAGCGGCTTTGAAGAATGGCATCCCCGCCGTCCCACCACCAATCGAGACAAAATCTGGTGTGGCATTTCGACAGAACCGGAGCTTGCAACGTTGCGGTCCGCCAACTTTTTCCCCCGTCCACGCTCACTTCTACTTTCTCGACCCGGCCACGCCCGCTCCACGCCAAACCCCGGATTTCAACGTAGCCCGGCTTTTTTACTCGCTGCCCCCCGGACGGCGCCGTGATCACCGACTTGGCTTCCATGTCGAAGGTGAATTGACGCGCGGTCCCATCCGGCATCAAGTCGGTATATTTCGACGTTTCTTCGCGAGTCATCACTGGGGCAGACACCAGTTTCAGGCGGCGCACCCACTTAATGCACGTGTTGCCTTCAAAGCCCGGCACCAACAAGCGCAGGGGATACCCTTGCTCCGGACGGAGCGGTTCCCCATTCTGGGCATAACACAACAGGGCTTCATCCAGCACTCGGTCCAACGGAAGACTCCGCGTCATCGCCGCGGCATCACTGCCCTCGGCCAACATCCAGGTGGCCCCGGGGGGCAGACCTGCTTCCGCCAGGACCGTGGAAAGTCGAACACCTGTCCACTCACTGGTGCTGGTCAGGCCATGGATCTCTTGCGCGGTCTTGCCCTTCGGCCCTTTCCATTCTTTTCCACTGTTGCCCGAACACTCGACAAAGACGATCCGTGAGGTCGCGGGAAACCGTTTCAACTCGTCCATGGTAAAGAGCAACGGCCGTTCCACCAAACCATGCACCAGGAGCCGGTGCCGCGCGGGATCGATCATAGGCACGCCGTTATGATGGCGTTCAAAATGCAGGGCCGACGGGGTGATGATACCATGCAGGTCCTGTAATGGCGTTCTCGACCGCTGTGGCCCGGTCAATCGCTTGGCACGTTCGAAGGATGAGCGTCGACCATATTCCGTCGCCTGGGCCCCGGGCACCCGGGTGGGATCGTCGGGAACTTTTGCCGCGTGTCCTAGGAAAGGCGCCAGCAAAATGTGCGCCGCGGCCGTCCCCAGGATCGACGTGGCTCCGGTCAAAAAGGCTCGACGCGTCGGTGGCTCTTTCGGCCTCGTAGTGATACGGGCGTCGATCCTCGAGCCTTTTGGCTTCTGCGCGCCCGACGTTGGCTGCTCAGTATTCTTATCCATCCCGCATTTTTCCCGCGCACTTCTTCATGAGCGAGGAACAGTCTAAACGAAACGGGCAACGGTTGAAAGGCACCGGCTGAGCGACTTCTTCCTCCTCTCACCCCCTTGACCCTTCGCGATTCTCTGGGCAGGCAAAGGAGAGGACAAAGAACGCGTCATGAGGCACGTCCCGGGTCTTGCCGCGGGATGCCGTGTTACACGTACAATGAGAGAGCCTTTGATTTTTTGCTTGACTACCCTTCGTGTCTTGGGTAAACCGACTCTCAGGAGCAAAGTCTTGGCTGCCGTTTTACTGATTCGGAAGAACGGCCGATAGCCGGATCGACGGAAACAACCAGTCAGCCGCAAAGTTCTTGTCAAGAGCCTCGTATGCCCTACCTGCCAATCGAAGAGTATGGCCTGATCGGCAACATGCAAACCAGTGCCCTGGTCGGCGTGAATGGATCGATCGATTGGTTCTGTTTCCCGCACTTCGATTCCCCAAGCGTATTTGGCGCCGTCCTGGATGATCGCAAAGGCGGGTGGTTCAAAATCGAACCCCATGGGAATGAGGCCACGCACAAGCAAAACTACTGGCCGGACACAAACGTGCTCGTCACACGGTTTCTTTCCGATCAGGGCGTGGGGCATGTCATCGACTTTATGCCGGTTGATCTTAAAGCCACTGAGGCCGGCTATCATGGCATCATTCGCCGTGTCCAGGCGATTCGCGGCAACGTGGCGTTTCGCTTGGAGTGTTTTCCCGCCTTCAATTACGCCCGGGATGCCCACACGACGACCCTGACCGCCGACGGTGCCTACTTCGAAGCCCCGGGGCTGAGTTTGTGGTTGGGATCGACGATTCCCTTAAAACGAGAAGGCAACGGCGTGGTCGCTGAATTTGTGATACAGGAAGGTCACGAATTGACGTTTTCCCTTCAAGAAGTGAAGCGGATCGATGCCTGCGGCAAGGCCATCTCCGAAGATCAGGCCGACAGACTTTTCCGCCAGACCGTCGCCTACTGGCGAAAATGGCTCTCCCAATGCACCTACCGGGGTCGATGGCGCGAAATGGTGCAACGCTCGGCCTTGACCCTGAAACTGCTCACCTTTGAGACGACGGGAGCGATCGTCGCCGCTCCGACGTGCAGCCTTCCGGAAGGCATCGGCGGAGAACGCAATTGGGATTATCGGTACACGTGGATCCGTGACGCGGCATTTACCATCTATGCCCTCTTGCGCATCGGGTTCACCGAAGAAGCGGAAAAATTCATGCACTGGCTCGAAGCACGCTGCCACGAACTCAATCCCGACGGCTCGTTGCAAATCATGTATGGCATCGACGGCCGGCATGAACTGCATGAAGAAACCCTGTCTCATCTCGACGGGTATAGAGGCTCCCGTCCCGTCCGCGTGGGGAATGGTGCCTACGATCAACTGCAATTGGATATTTACGGCGAACTGCTGGATTCGGTGTATCTCTACAACAAATACGGCAGCCCGATTTCTTACGACCTCTGGAGCCATTTGCGCCGGTTGGTGAACTGGGTATGCGATAACTGGACGCGTCCGGATGAAGGGATTTGGGAAGTCCGGGGCAGCCAGCAACATTTCCTGTATTCAAAACTCATGTGCTGGGTCGCCGTCGACCGGGGCTTGCGCCTCGCCGACAGGCGTTCGTTTCCCGCGGATCGTGACCGGTGGCTGAAAGTCCGCGATACCATTTATGAAGAAATAATGGAACAAGGATGGAGTGAAACCCGAAAAGCCTTTGTTCAGCGGTACGGCAGCGACTCCCTTGACGCGGCGAACCTCATGATGCCCCTGGTCTTTTTTGTCTCCCCGACGGACCCCAGGATGCTCAGGACCCTGGAAGCGATCAACCAGTCCCCGGAGCATGGGGGCCTGGTCGCCAATGCCCTGGTGTACCGATATAACGCCAACGAAACAGAAGATGGGCTGAAAGGCGAAGAGGGCACCTTCAACATTTGTACGTTCTGGTTGGTCGAGGCGCTTACCCGGGCGGGCCGGATCGATGAGGCCCGGCTGATGTTCGAGCAAATGCTGGGCTATGCCAATCACGTCGGACTCTATGCCGAAGAGACGGGACACCACGGCGAAGACCTCGGCAACTTCCCCCAAGCGTTTACCCACTTGGCGTTGATCAGTGCGGCGTTCAACCTGGACCGGGTTTTGGGTTCCCGGGGATAATATTTTTCCCGGTTGCCTTGCGGTCGAAAAACAGGACTCACCACTTACCTTCTCTCATTGGACTAAGTCCAAGAATGCCGACAACATGAGTGGCATGTTACGTCAGATTCCGCTATATCTGATCGGCCTCCGGATCCTGTTGGCACCCGTCCTGCTCCTGATGTACGCATTCAACGTCGAATCCCTATGGTACGGCATCGTCCTGGGAGTCGGCCTTCTTTCCGATGTCTTTGACGGAATTCTTGCCAGAAAATTGGGCATCGCGACAGAGAAATTACGTTCTCTGGACAGCACCGCAGACACGATTTTCTACCTTGGCGTCTTCCTTGTCGCTGTACTGAAGCATCCTCAACTCCTCATGCCCTTCTGGCTCCCCTTGACCTGCTTTTTTCTGTTGGAGATCGGACGTCACGTGTTCGACCAGGTCAAATTCGGCCGGTCGGCGGCGTATCACATGTGGAGCGCCAAAGCCTGGGGACTTTTCTTATTTGCAGGGTTCACGGAAATTCTAGTGTTTGAAGTTGCGGGCATCGGCTTTCTGGGAGCCGTGACCCTGGGAATCCTGACCAACCTGGAAGGGCTCTGGGCCTCAATCATTCTACGCGAGTGGCAGCACGACGTCCCCACCATCTATCATGCATTTGTATTGAACCGACAACGGTCATAAAAAGAAACGTGGTATACAGCGTGGATTCTGTTTGTTCCTTCATGAAGGACCGGTTGCCTTCACCGTTTTTTTTGCTCCTGCAAGAAACGGGTGCACTCGCTGAGCGACGTCACGTCCGCGTGCATGCCGTAGGCGGGTTCGTCAGAGACCTCCTCCTGGGCATCCCGAACCTTGACCTGGATCTGGTCGTCGAAGGCGATGGGATTCGTTTTGCCAAAGCCGTCGCCCGACGATACCAAGCCCGCGTCACCACCCATGAACGATTCGGTACGGTCGTCGTGACGTTCGCGGACGGGCACACATTCGACGTGGCCACGGCTCGAACGGAATCGTATGACTCTCCGGCCGCACTCCCGACGGTGCAACGGAGTTCCATCAAGCAAGACGTCCGCCGCCGGGATTTCACGATCAATACCCTGGCCATTCGGCTCAATACCCCTCGTTTCGGTGAATTGGTGGATAGCCACGGTGGCCGGCGGGATTTGCAGGACAAAACCATTCGCGTGCTGCACGGTCTCAGCTTCATCGACGACCCGACCCGCGTGTTCCGCGCCATCCGGTATGAACAACGCCTGGGGTTTCAACTGGATTGGAACACGGCCGTTCTGATGACGGAAGCCGTGAGAATGGGACTCGTACACCGCCTCTCCCCGTCTCGACTCTCGGCTGAACTCCTTCACGTGTTGTCGGAACGTGAGCCCGTCAAAACCCTCGCGAGGCTGGCAGACTTCAATCTGCTTCAATTTATTCACCCGCGACTGAAATGGTCTTCCGGTCTCGCTCAACTCCTGAACGCCGTCGAAAAGGCCGTCGCATGGCATGCCGGACTCTCTCTCGGACGCCTGACGTCTCCATGGGTCGTCTATGGTATGGCCCTGTTGGACCCGCTCCCTCAACCGGTTGTTCAGGAAACCCTGGCCCGGTTGACGTTTCCCCGGCGCCAGGCCCAATCCCTCTTGTGGGTATCCCAAGAAAACGCTCGTCTGTTGCCGACCGTCACCCGGACCGTCAAACCGTCTGAAACGTTCCGGGCGCTCTGTCATCTCCCGGATGAGACGCTTGTGTTTCTTAGGGCCAAAACCCGATCGGCAAGGGCGAAGCAAAACATTTCTGACATGTTCACCGTCTATCGACGAGTGAGACCGATCTTAACAGGGAACGATTTGAAAGCGATGGGTCTCAAACCGGGTCCCTCGTACAACAAGATCCTGAACCGGCTTTTGGATGCACGATTGAATGGAGCAGTGGAAACTGAAGCCGACGAGCACCGATTGGTCCACCGGCTGGCGAAACGGTGCTAAGCAAAAACCGCTTCTCTTTTTGCGGGGGGAACGCTACAATTCAAGGCATGCCTGTTGCGTGGCCCATTGCCAAATTTTTGTTTCAATTAGTTGCCCCCAACATTCCCGACATCGTCTCCACCGTTGCGACCCTCAAAAAGCAGCAAGCAGAACTCCAACCACGCGAGGAGCCTTTCCAGGCACGCATTGCGGAAATGGAGCAAAGGCTGACTCAACAACTCGAACTCATCGAGAAATTGACGAAACAAGTCGATGCCTTGCAAACGATTCTTTGGCGCACGCTGATCATCGGCCTTGTCGCTCTCGGACTGGCACTGACGGGGCTGGCGCTCATCTTCTACGCCTGAGATTCTGATGGAGACTTTCCCTCTCATTTCCTCTACCTCCCCTCGCCCCTCCTGACCCTTCGACTTCGCTCAGGGCAGGCAAAGGAGGGGAACCAGGAAAAAATCACGATCTTTTCCCTCCCCTTTGTAAGGGGAGGTCGGGTGGGGTAGAATCAGAAACACATCACCCCTACTTACAAATGAGGGAACTTGTCGTTCATTGCGAGAACCCCGGCAATGCAGAAATTATTCGTCTCACCGAACTTGGTCGAAGTCGAATCGCTGAAAGACATCCTGGATCAAGCAAGGATTCAATCCTGGATCAAGAACCAACGAGGGTCCTCCTTGGCAGGTGAAGTCCCGTTCGCCGAAGTCTTTCCCGAACTCTGGGTGTTGAACGACGCCGACTATGCCGTAGCCCAGCAATTCCTGGAAAATTGGCGGACCGCCAAGCCCTATGAATCGACGGGCTGGGTCTGCTTCCGTTGCGGAGAGTCGCACGAGAAAGACTTCACCTCGTGCTGGAAATGTGGAAACGATCGCCCGATGTTGGCCTGATTCGTAGTCCCCCGCGGCATTCAGGCTCTCACGACCTGCTCGATGGAATTGAAACCAACGCCTAACGACTGGCAAACCTTGAACTGCCGGTCAAACCGGTTCGTTGTCTTCATGATGTCCCGCAAGGTGCCAATCCCTGTCCGGCCCCATGCCGGCAGGTGAAAGACCGACAGCGGATAATCCGTTCCGAATAGCAGGCGTTGATGCACTTCAGGGTATTCCCTCAAGCGCAGGAGCATCTTGAACCGGTTGGGGAGCGTCAGTGCGGAAATATCCGCATAGAAGTTCGGATACGTCTCCACTAACTCCAACAACGCGGGACAAAATTTTTCATAGAGCATCAAGCCGTAGCTACAGGCATGGGCGGCGATCACCGTGACGCCCTCGTCCAAGGGCATACGAAGCCGGTTCGGGTCACCGACGGATTGGTCTTTACCAATCAGGCTGAACTCATATCCCACGTGGCTCAGCAAAGGAAGGTGCCGTTGGGCCAGGGTACGATAAAATGCCTTGTAGCGGTTGTTCGCCGGATCGAAATTCTGGGTATTAGGAAGCACTTTGACCAGCGTGGCGCTCTTATCGGCGCATCGGTGTAATTCCTTGATCGCATCACGTCGTTGCGGATTGATGGGCACGCCGGCCAAAAACGTCTCGGGGAACCGGTCAGCCAATTGCAGGACGTAATCGTTTCCCACCAGCAATTCGGTCGCCGATTGATCCGGGTTTCCGCCGCCGTCATAGACCCCATCCATTCCCAACAACACCGCCTTCTTCACGTGAAGCGACTGCCGCAATTCATTGCGCAGATCATCCACGTATTTTTGATTGGCGTCGCGCGGATGGTTCACGTCCAGCCCATGCTTCCAAATCAAAAACCGGAACAGCGGGCTCCTCAACAGTTTTGAAGAAACGTAACAGCCATTGTTCCCTTCCGGGAGCGCGGCCAGGTGTACGTGACAATCGATCATGTTCTTCGACGACGGCGTCGTTTCGGAGCCATCTGATTCCCCTCCTTTGTAAGGAGGGGTGAGGGGAGGTAGAGATTGTCCTACGAGCATCGGAAAAACACTGTCCGGTTAGGTTCGCTGCCTAGCCTCATGTGTATTGGAATCTACCCCACCTACCCTCCCCTTACAAAGGGGAGGAAAAGAACACGATCGCCCACACCCGGCCTAACCGGCTGAAAGCCGCTCCAATGCGACTTGCTTCAGGGCACGGAGATCCAATTTCCCCGTCCCCAGCACCGGGAGCTGATCGACTTTGACGAAGGAGTCTTTGCGGGGAATGAAGAGATTCGGCAACCCGCTCGCCGAGACTTTTTCCAATAGACCGGGAATGACGGAATCATCGAGCGTGTGCAGAACGGCCAATTGTTCGCCTTTCTTTTCATCGGGGATGGAGGTCACGGCAAACACTTGTTCGTCGGACTCGGCAGCCTGCTGTAAGGCTTCTTCGACCTTTCCATGCGGCACCATCTCCCCGCCGATTTTGGCAAAACGGGACAGCCGGTCCGTAATGGCGAGGAATCCGTCTTCATCCAGGACGGCAATATCGCCCGTCACGTACCACCCGTCATGCATGACCCCGGCCGTCAGGTCGGGACGGTTCAGGTAGCCTTGCATGACGTTGGGCCCCTTGACGAGCAGCATGCCGGCCGTTCCGACGGGTACGGGTTCAAAGGAATCGGGATCGACGAGGCGGACGGACACGCCCGGCAAGGGCCGGCCGACCGTCCCGCGACGCGAGGCGGGCTGGTAAAATCCCGCCGCACGAAAGTCCGGACAATTCACCGCAATCACGGGGGAACATTCCGTCACCCCGTAGCCTTCGAAGGGACGAATCCCGAACTTTTCCTCAAACGCGCCGGCAAGACGTTCCGATAATTTCTCGGCACCGGTCAGCACGACACGAACCGACCCGAATTGCTCCGGCAAGCACCGCCGCCAATAGAGTTGGAGAAAGGTCGGTGTCGCGATAAGAATCGTGACCCGCTTCTTTTCCATGAGCTCGCCGATGCCCCCCGCGTCCAACGGGGTGGGATGATAAACCACGCCCACGCCGTGAGTGACGGTCAACCACAACGTCGCCAGGTAGCCGAAGGAATGAAAGAACGGCAGTATCCCCAGCACCCGATCGCCGGGTCCCAAGTGAAAGATCTGCACCACGCTCTCGACGTTGGCATCGACGTTGAAGTGACTGAGCATCACCCCCTTCGGCTCTCCGGTACTGCCACTGCTGAAAATAATCGTCGCGAGATCGTCCAGTTGCGGACGATGGATCGCGCCGACGCCCTTCTCCAGCATGCCGATAGGCGCCACCAACGCCATGGCAAACGCCTTCACCCGTTCGGCTGTCCCGACGGTCTTGCGAACATCTTCGATCCAAACGATCTTGACGCCTTCGGGCATCTCCAGATTGGCCTTTTCGAGAAACACGCGACTCGTCACGATCGTTTCGAGGCCTGCCTGCCTGGCCATCGATTCGATGCCACTACGCCCGACCGTGTAATTGAGATTGACGACGGTGCGTCCCGACAACGTGGCGGCCAGGTTGACCAATGCCCCGCCGACACTGGGCGGCAACAGAATGCCCACGGTGTACTGGATCATCCAGTGAGGGCGGAGCGCCCGGGCCAACGCGATGGCCCCGGCGAGGGATTCCAGACACGAGACTCTGGGCCGGGTCGCGTCGGCAAAGGCAAACCGCAACGGATGGCGGCGAGCCGCACGAATAAAAGAATGGTGGAGTAGTCGCCGGTCGGATTTTCGATAGCGCCAGGCTTCCTCGCCCAATTCCTGGACACGCTGCCGCACCTCGGCCGCCGTGGCGGTCGACGGCATGGGCTGCCCATAAGAAACCGTGACGGAATAGGGAACGCGTTCCGGCCGTTTCGTCATAAATCTCCCGCCGATAAAACTGAAGATGCTGCCCCATATCCGATCGAGATGAACGGGGATTATGGGGACTTCCCGCCCCTTGACGATGCGCTCGAATCCCTGGCGAAACGAGAGGAGACCCCCCGTCCGGGTAATTTGCCCTTCGGGAAAGACACAGACGACTTCACCTTCATCCAGCCGGCGACCAGCCTCGCGGAGAGCATGAAGAATGTCTCGCGGCGACCCGCCGGCAGAAACAGGAATGGCTCCCATGATACGCGCCGCCCAATGCAACAGAGGGAGTTCATAGTAGTGCCGGTCAACGAGAAACCGAATCGGACGATCGATACTCGCCAACAGCAACACCCCATCCACAAACGACACGTGGTTCGGCAGCAATAACGCGCCTCCACGTTCGGGCACGTGCTCCAGGCCGATGACCCGAAGCCGATAGAGGGTGTGGGTGACAAGAAACAACACCATCCGAATGAAGGTTTCAGGCATGAGCCACACGACCCACGCCGCCAAGGCTGTCGCCGCCACCCCGGCGGCGATCAGAATTTCACTGGCGTTGAGGCCGGCGAACGACAACGTCCCGGCACCCAGGGACCCGACCACCACGCCGCCGAACACAAAGATATTCCCGAACGCGATCACGGCGCCTCGTCGATCATGGGGCGCACGCCATTGAATCAGGGCGTTGATCGGAACCAGAATAAACCCGCTCGAGAACCCCAGCCACCCCATACCCAGCAAAGTCCCCGTCAATCCCGGAGACAGTATACCCAGCAGGAGCAACCCCAGCATCAACCCAACCGCACCCAAGGGGATCTGCCCGACTTCGACTTTGGCATGCGAGAGTTTTCCCGCCAACACCGATCCAAAACCGACCCCGATCCCGAACGTCGCCAAAGGCAGTCCCGACAAGGAATCCGACAACCTCAACACGGCCTTGGCGTAGACGAGCACGTCCTGCCCCACCAAACTGGCGATGGTCCAGTAGCCGACGTTGCCGGAAATACCCAATCGCAACACGCGATCCGCTTGCACGGCCTGCCAGGCCCCTTGCAGCGTGGCTTTCAACCCGCCTTCATCGCGGGCACGCGGGACGGCAGGCACCATCAGGGAAGCGGCACACCCCACGACCGAAAACACCAGCAGTACCGCCCCGCCCAACCAGGGAGAGGCGCCCGACATCTGTAGTAAGAGGCCTCCTGTCCCCGTCCCGCCGATAATGGCCAGGAAGGTCCACAACTCTAGTTGTCCGTTCCCGACGGCCAATCGTTCGTGAGGAAGCAGTTCCGGCAGGATACCGTACTTGGCCGGGCTGAAGAGCGCACTTTGGACGGCCATGCCGCCCAACACGATGAGTGGCAGAATCCCCCCGGATGGATTACGGTAGAGGGCCCAGGTGCCCAAGGCCATCAGCACCACTTCGACGACCTTCATGACCACGATGACGGACCGCTTGCTGAAGCGATCCGAAAAAACACCGGCAAAGATCGACACGAGCATCAGCGGCAAGGTGAAGACGACAAAGGTGAGGGTCGTTTGGGCTTGGGAAGCAGCCTCGAATTCCGGGCCCGCTCCGATCTGCGAAGCCAACTGTTTGATGGCCAACAACGCAACCATCAACTTCCAGGCGTTGTCATTGAATGCCCCGAAAAATTGGGCAATCAGCAGGCCACGAAGGGGAGAAGGGGTTCGATGAGATTCGCCGTTGCTCACTGAATGATCCCCCGAGGAATTGAAGTCAACGCGAGTCCATGGTACCCGAGAACCGATCTTTTTTCGACGCCAATCCCAGGAGTTCGTCATACTCCCGCCGTTTCGCCGTAACCGCCTCGGAACTCGTCAGCAGACTGACCACCACAAACGACACCGTCGCCGCAATTAAAGCCCAGGTAATGGGACCCATGACGGGCAAGTAGACATCCAGGTCGAACAGCCGAAACTGCTTGACCAAAAACACCAGCAACCCCAAACTCATCGACCAGGACGCTCCCAGGGCGGTGGCCTGCCTCCAGTAAAACATGCCGAACACGCACGGGATAAAGATGACCGTCAGGCTCATGCCGAACACGATCAGACCCAGGACCGGCTCCGATTGCAGCGTCAGACTCCAGAGGTACAGGAGCACCAATAAGCCCATGGTGGCCCAACGACCGATCAGGTAGTTGCTGCGCTGATCGACCGTCACGACGAGCGGGACGAGATCACGGACGAATAACGACCCGGCCGAAAGCATCTGGCTGTCGACCGTCGACATCCCCGCGGCAAAGGCCGCCACGAGTACCATCGCCCCAAAGTAGGGCGCGTTTTCGCGAAAAATCGCCCCGATGACCGTGTCGGCATCCTGCAAGCCGTCCGGAAAGAGAGAAAAAGCCGACGTTCCGATCACCCAAGCGGAAAAAAACAGAATGATGAAGATGACGGGATAGGAGCACAGGCTGAAGGCCACGGCCGACGCCGAGCGCGCCATATACATGCGCTGCCAGATATAGGGCAAGAACGGAAACGACAGCGTCAGTAACCCGAATTCGTAATACCCCGTCCACGAGACTTTCCCGGCAAAGGTCGCATTCTCGGGGACATGGGTCATCAAGGCATTGACCATCGTCTCCCATCCACCTGCCCACTTCACCGATAACAGACCGGCAACAATAAGCAGCAAAGCCAACAGAAAACCCTGGGCCATATCCGTCCACACCACCGCGCGTGCGCCGCCAAAGTACAGATATGCGGCAATCGACGCCGACGCAATCGTCACACCCCAGAAATAGGTCACATTACCGTCGGTCAGCGCTTCAAAAGTCTTCCCGATGGCCACAAGTTGGGCGACCGAGTACGGTAACAACGCCAGGAGCCCGACCGCTCCCGCCCAAAACTTGACCGGGTTACTCTGAAAAAAGTCGCCGAGCATCTCTCCAGGGGTGACGTATCCCTTCACTTTCCCGAGCTTCCACATCTTGGTCGCCAGAAAAAAATAAATGACAGGCATCGGCGCGAAGAAAAAGAACCAGAAGTAACCCGCTCCCTGCCTGAAAAACTCTGATGGCGCGGCCACGATCGTCCCGGTTGAAAAGATGCTGGCTATGATCGTCCCGGTCAGGGCGAGCATGCCGATATTGCGACCGGCCAGGAAATAATCTTCGGAATCGCTCCTGGAGATCCGATAGGCAAAATACGAAATGCACTTTATCCCCACGAGATAGACAAACAACAGCAGAATGGTAAATTGCGCCACACTCATGATCGTTTCTTCCGGGCGGCTCTCAAACTTCCCTCTCCCCTGGAGGGAGAGGGCTGGGGTGAGGGGGCATTCGTAAGAACACACACATAAGCGACAATCGTGACAATACCATGGCTATTGCTTGATATCCTCGTCGAGGCGTGCCGCATAGGGCCTCAACCACGTGAGATAGACGATAATCATCCCGATGACAATCGTCCACGTGGCGAAAAACAACGCGGCGATTTCGGCCGGCATGCCCAACCATCGTCCCGTGGGCCTTCCCAGGACACCAAGCGGGACCAGCACTTGAAACAATATCCCCAGCACCATGACGAACCAACCGGCATATTGCATGACCGTCCCTTTTCTTGAACTCATAATGGATCCCTATGCAGGATTTCAGGATGAAGTTCAGCCCCATAGGTCGGGTTAGCCGAAGGCGTAACCCGACAATCCCGCTTTTCTTGCTGTCATTCCCGCAAGCTGTTAGCGGGAATCCAGTGTCGTTCTCCGCGCGAACAGAGGAAGCAAAGACCCTGGATCCCCATAGATTGCCTGGATCCCCGATCAAGTCGGGGACAAGCGTCGGGGATGACGGAAGGAGCAAAAGCAGATCCTTCGCAAGCTCAGGACAAGTGCTTCGCTAATCCGACCTGCCAACGCTCAGGGCAGTGTGCCGTCCTTCAACCATTGGGCGAGCGCCTTGTCGGGATCGGCAATCTCGTGGATTGAGCCGTACCAATAGGCCTGCCAGCCGGCTTCCGGCAGGCCGGTGAACACCATCAGGTTCAGCGGATAGGCCTCGCTGTCGGTGCACCGACGAAAGTCGTCACGGAACAGGAACACGGGTTTGTCCCAGGCGACCGCCATACCCAACTCCATCATCACGCCCTCGTCCGGTGGACAGCCGTTGACGATCGCGAACAGCCCGTCGGCGTCCCGCACGGCTCGAAGATCGGCCTGTCCGATCCGGTAAGCCCAACCGGGGGTTGTCCGGTCGATCTGGTTGTTGCGGGAAAACGGCTCCCAGACCTCGGCGCCAACGGCCTTCAAAGCCGCCACGAGTGCCGTCAACGGACCCTCGCGCTGCTGCACGGAGAAACCATACGGATTCGCCAGATACAAGGTCTTCTTCGCGGTGGGGCCTGGGCCTCCGTCACCCCAGGCCGGCCCGGCACCCATCCCACTCACACTGACGAACGTGAGTGCGAAGCTCCAGACGACGATATTCGCCCAACTGATGGCATTGAACTTGTTGTTTTTTTCGACAACCGGAAGGGACATGACTTTAGCTTTACATCCGGACGAGACAGTGGGCGGTGGAGCCAGGCAATCAATCCCTTCGACAGGCTCAGGACAGGCATTACGCGAGCGATGTACATTACTACCCAACCGGCCCC
>JAHRAK010000118.1 GCA_020027535.1 Nitrospirales bacterium | reverse complement strand
GTTGCATGGCGCAGAGCACGAGGTGATTCCCGATCGGATTGAAGCCGGAACGTATTTGATCGCCGGTGCGATGACGGGAGGGCGGGTCCAAGTGGACCGGTGTGTGCCCGAACATCTGGAAGTCGTGATTTCCAAACTCAAGCAATGCGGCGCGGACCTGTCGGAGGGGGCACGGTCGATCACCATCGAGGCCGGATCCCGGTTGCAGGCCCAAGACGTGCAAACGTTTCCCTATCCGGGATTTCCCACGGATTTGCAGGCGCAAATGATGGCCTTGACGTGTCTGGCGGAAGGAACCGGCGTGATTACCGAATCGGTGTTTGCAGGGAGGTTTCTGCACGTTCCGGAATTGCGACGGATGGGTGCGGCGATTACGGTTGATGGACACCGTGCCGTTGTGAAAGGATTAGGCCGGTTGACGGGCGCGCCGGTCATGGCGTCGGATCTGCGTGCCAGTGCAGCGCTCCTGTTGGCCGGGTTGGCTGCCGAGGGTGAAACGCGGATTTCCAGGATTTATCACTTGGACCGCGGATACGAGCGCATCGAAGATAAACTCCAAGGCTTGGGTGCTTCGGTTCGTCGAGAGGGTTCCGGTTATGAGTGACAAGGTGACCGTCGCGCTGTCGAAGGGGAAACTCCTGGATCCGACGCTGGCCTTGTTTCAGCAAGCGGGCTATCTTGGCCCGGAATTGTCGTCCGGCGATCGCAAACTGGCTTTCGAGGTGCCGCAGTCCGGGCTGTCTTTTTTGGTCGTCCGTCCCACGGACGTTCCCACGTACGTTGAATATGGAGCGGCCGACGTGGGAGTGGCCGGGAAAGATTTGTTATTGGAGCAACAATTGGACGTCTATGAACCCTTGGATCTGCGGATCGGGTGGTGCCGGATCTCCGTGGCGGCTTTGGCGAGTCTTGATGGTCGCACGCGCTTATCGTCAAAACTCCGGGTCGCCACAAAATATCCCAACATCACGGAATTGTATTTTAACCGGCAGGGGATTCCGGTCGAGATCATCAAGTTGTATGGGTCGATCGAGTTGGCTCCGGTGGTAGGCTTGGCGGATCGCATCGTGGATCTGGTCTCGAGCGGGGAGACGCTGAAAGCCAACAACCTGCAGGAAATGGAAACGATCGCTGAATCGACGGCCCGCTTGATCGTGAATCGTGCCAGCTTGAAAATGAAGCATCAGGCGATTACCACCATGATAAACAGGCTGCGCAAGAGTCGTCCCAAGACGGCTTGCGCCTGACGGCGTGATGAACGTTATTTCTGCAAAAGATAAAATCTATCCCGAAGCGTTGGCTGAAGTCTGCAATCGTGCCGCCTGCCAGCACGCCAAGATCGAAAGTCGCGTGAAACGTATTCTGAACAACGTCGAACGAAACGGCGATGCCGCGGTCTCGCGATACGTCAAACAATTTGATGGCCTTACCTTGTCACCGAAAAAGTTTCGGGTGTCCTCGAAAGAAATTCAGCAGGCGTATGCCGGCGTTCAACGAACGGATCTGCAAGCCTTACAATTTGCCGCGCGACGCATTCGTGCGTTTCATCGCAAACAACGGGTGTCGACGTGGTTGATTGAGGAGAAGGGTGTGAAACTCGGGCAGCTCATCACTCCGTTGGACGTCGTGGGTTTGTACGTGCCCGGCGGGAAAGCGTTGTATCCCTCCACGGTGTTGATGAACGCGATCCCCGCCAAAGTTGCCGGGGTGCCGCGGGTCATCATGTGTAGCCCCACCACGTCCGGGTCCATCGATCCCTATTTGTTGGTCGCGGCGGATCTCGCCGGTGTCGATGAAGTGTATCGGGTCGGAGGCGTGCAGGCGATCGGGGCGTTGGCCTATGGTACCAAGCAGATTCCCCGGGCGGATAAAATAGTGGGGCCGGGTAACATGTACGTGGCCGCGGCCAAACGAGCGGTGTACGGGACCGTCGATATTGATATGATTGCCGGACCGAGTGAACTGCTGGTGATTGCGGAGGAACCCTCCGATCCCGCCCATTGCGCAGCCGACCTGTTGTGTGAAGCCGAACACGATGAAGAAGCGCGCGTCTATCTGGTGACGACCTCGACGTCGTTTGCCAAGAAGGTTGCGCGGGAAATTCGCCTTCAATTACCCAAACTGACGCGTCGGCATATTGCCACGTATTCCGTCGGCCGTTATGGTAAAATTTTTGTCGTCTCGAATCTGGACGAAGCCTTTGACGTGGCCAATGCCATTGCTCCTGAACATTTGGAAGTCATGTTGCCCCGGCCCTTCGACTACGTGAAAAAAATTCGGCATGCCGGTGCGGTGTTCATGGGGAGCTATACCCCGCCGGCCGTGGCGGATTACGTGGCCGGTCCTAATCACGTGCTGCCGACCGGGGGCTCCGCACGGTTTTTTTCAGCCTTGTCGCTCGATGATTACGTGAAACGAACGAATATTGTGGCGTATAACAAGGCACAACTGAAAGTCGTCACCCCCTACGTCACGCGGTTGGCCGCCATGGAGGGGTTGCAAGCCCATGCTCGTTCCATAGAAAGTCGGGGGGCATGAATATTTCCAGGAAACTGCGATGGGCGGCGGTAGATCGGTCCACCTCCGAGACCGCCATTCGTGTGGAATTGGGACTGGATGGGACGGGGCAACGCCAGATCGCCACGCCTGTTCCGTTCGTGGACCACATGTTGGATGCCTTCGCGCGACACGGGTTGTTTGATCTCGTGCTTGAAGCCAAGGGCGATACCCACATTGATGATCACCATACGGTTGAAGATATTGGCATGGTGTTGGGGAGCGCCTTGAAGGAAGCGCTCGGAGACAAAGCCGGGATCCGCCGGTTTGGGTGGGCCGCCGTCCCTCTTGATGAAACGTTGGCGGAAGTCGTGGTCGATCTGAGCGGACGGCCGTTTCTGGTCTATAACGTGACGCTGGCCCACCGGGAAGTGAAAGGGTTTGATCTCGGCCTGTTTGAAGATTTTTTTCAGGCCCTGGCGAATCAAGGCGGGTTGAACCTTCACGTCAACGTTCGGTACGGCCGCAATCCCCACCATATGATTGAAGCCGTATTCAAAGCATTTGCGAAAGCCATGGATCAGGCGACTCGCCAGGACGACCGGGTGGTTGGAGTCCCTTCCACGAAAGGGGTCCTCGCCTAGCGATTCGCACGGGAGACGAACCGGAACGCAGGGGATACAGGAAGGCATGATCGCCATTATCAATTATGAGCGGGGGAATTTGCGAAGCGTCCAAAAGGGATTTGAAACCGTCGGGCATCACGCGGTTCTCACGAGAGATCCTGCGGTCATTGATCGAGCGACCCACGTGGTTCTTCCCGGCGTGGGGGCCTTTGGCGATTGCGTGGACAATCTTCAACGGTTTGGTCTGATTGAGCCGTTGCGCCGGACGATCGCTCAAGACAAGCCGTTTTTAGGTATTTGCGTGGGGTTACAGGTCCTCTTTTCGGAAAGCGAGGAGTTTGGCGTGCACCGGGGGTTGAATATTTTTAAAGGAAAAGTCAAACGGTTTCCTGCGGCATCGGCCCAGGCGTCGTCCTTGAAGATTCCGCATATGGGGTGGAACACGATTCAGGTCAAACAGCCGATGCCGTTATTGGAAGGAATCGGTTCTGAGGCCCACGTGTATTTTGTGCATTCGTATTACGTGGAACCTGAAGAGACGGAAGTGATCTGTACCGAAACACAGTATGGCGTGCCTTTTGTGTCGAGTGTGACCAAGGGAAAGGTGTTTGCCTGTCAATTTCATCCGGAAAAAAGTCAAGGGGTCGGGCTTCAATTGCTCAAGAATTTCGGGGCATGGAATTGAACGTTTTCATCGCCACCGGCGCGCGCCGGCGACACATGCGTTGGCTGTCGGCGACACTTCTCCTGCTGTGGAGTTGTGGAGCGTGCGCCCCGGATACGATCACCATCAAATCGCACCCTCATTTTGCTCCTCGAGCCATCAGCAAAGTGGCGATAGCGCCGTTTCGCATCTTCAAGAGTGAGCGGGGAATTTCGCTCGCGTTCAGAACGCCGCCTCCGGCGGACCTTGCTCATCCCCAAATCCCTCAATCGTTGGGGAGCGTCAGCGGTTCATCGGTTCCCGGCCGGTCTCGCCCGGTACAGGTTTCCGTGCCGGACTCCGTTCCCGACATGATCAGTCACATGGTGTATTCCCAGTTAAGGCTCAAGCCCAGGATTCAGGTCATCCCGCCTGAAACCGTTGGACAGATCCTTGGCAGTCAGGAAGGATCTGCTCGTGCCCGGGATCGTCAGGAGACGGCTCGGCTCTTAGGCCAACGGCTGACCGTGGATGCGGTCCTTGAGGGCGTGATTCGGGTGTATCGTGAACGGGAAGGCACGAAATTCGCCGCTCTCCCCGCTGCCGTCGGGTTCGAATTCCGATTGCTCGACGCCCGGGACGGCAGGGTGTTGTGGGTGGGCGATTATTTCGAAGAGCAAAAACCGCTGACTCACGATTTCAAGGGATTCCTTGAACGAGGGGGAACGTTTGTGACGGCCGAAGAGTTGGCGCGAGCAGGGGTCGTTCGCGTGCTGCAAAGCTTACCCTTGGGTACGGATTAGAGCGCGTTTCCGTCTCTCCTCACTTCAAAGGGGATGCCTCCTTCGAGGCCCATACTCACGACAAGCAGGTCCCGGGCCATGACCCGGGGATGGTGTTCCGGTCATGATGGTCATTCCGGCAATTGATTTAAAAGACGGGCGGTGCGTGCGTCTGCGGCAAGGCGACATGGCGCAGGAGACGACCTATTCTCACGATCCCGCGGCCATGGCCCGGCAATGGGAAGCCTTGGGCGCCCAACGGTTGCATATCGTCGATCTCAATGGCGCGGTGAACGGGAAACCGCACAATATGGAGCACGTGCGTGCGATTGCCGCCGCCGTTTCCATCCCGATTCACGTGGGCGGAGGGATACGATCGTTGGCCGTCATGAAAGACTATTTTTCCCATGGCGTCAGTCGGGTGGTGTTGG
This sequence comes from Nitrospirales bacterium, assembly GCA_020027535.1. GTDB lineage: Bacteria > Nitrospirota > Nitrospiria > Nitrospirales > UBA8639 > Bin75. The sequence goes on along the minus strand of JAHRAK010000118.1, from coordinate 586 downwards.
GAACGGCCGCGTTGGAAAATAGGGCGTTTCTCGCCGACGCCTGTGCCTGCTTTCCCGACAAGATTTTTGTCGGGGTCGACGTCAAACAGGGAAAAGTCGCGTTGCATGGCTGGACGAATCTTTCCGAGTCAACGGCGGAGCACGTGTTGGCCTCCTTGAAGGAGTATCCGCTTGCCGGGGTTATCTTTACGGAGATCAGTCGTGACGGCATGTTGGAGGGGCCGAACGTGTCGGCTCTGCGGGACGCGGTGCAGGCTTCTCCGGTTCCTCTGATCGCCTCGGGGGGAGTCACGCGTGTTGAGGATATTCGTGCGATCAAACGGTTGGGGCAAAAGGTTATAGGCGTCATTGTCGGCAAGGCCTTATACGAAGGCACGTTGGATCTTCCCGCGGCGTTGGCCGAGGCTCGTGCGTGAAACGGATGAGAGGATGTTGACCAAACGCATCATTCCCTGTTTGGACGTGAAGGATGGCCGGGTGGTCAAGGGCGTGAGCTTCGTGAATCTTCGTGACGCCGGAGATCCGGTCGAGGTCGCGAAGATCTACGATCAAGCCGGCGCCGATGAACTGTGTTTTTTGGACATCA
>JAHRAK010000107.1 GCA_020027535.1 Nitrospirales bacterium | reverse complement strand
GACGCATCCAGGTTCGCAGCCCGGAACCTGCCTCACGCAGACCCGAGACTTGACGATGCCCCCACTCTGCCCGGACAATGAGGACATGACCGAACAAACGACAACGGCAGAATCTCAAGACTGGCTTTCCCAACTGCGCGATCTTTATGACCGGGCCGTGGAACGGTTTGAACAGGGGCATCGAGGTCCCGAAACGGTTATTGGCCGTGAGGCCCGGGCCTTTCTCGATTCGATCGGCACCTCTGCCCAGGAACTGTACGATTTCGTGGAAGATTGGGTTGAAGACGGCGCGCCCGGTTTCGATGCCGTTGCGGCCATGACCGACATCCGCCGCACGTACTTTCTGACGGTGCAAGAAGGGAAGCCCTCGGACACGGTGATCCCTTCGGCCACTCTTCCGTCCGGCTATGCCGAGTTGGGTGGGTATCGATGGCTTCCCCGCATTATCGCCAAAGCCCGTGCCAAGCTGCGCGGGGAACTCGCACCGGATATCATGTTCGGCTGCGGTGCCGACCGGCCGTTTTTGCGAAGCGTAAACATGGAGCCGGCTGAATTCCTGAAGACCGTGTGGAACGCCGGCGCTGATGATCGGCTGGTCCTGGACGCCGTGGAGAAAAAAGCCGCTATGTTATCAATATCTCCCTCTCCTTCCGGGAGAGGACCTGGGTGAGGGGACATGACTGAGAAAATTCACAAATCCGAGGATGAATGGAAACAACAACTCACCCCGGAACAATATTACGTGACCCGCCAAGCCGGAACCGAACCGGCCTTCAGTGGCACCTACTACCACCATAAAGCCAACGGGACGTATCATTGCATATGTTGTGAGAACCCCTTGTTCCAGTCAGAAAACAAGTTTGAATCCGGGACGGGATGGCCGAGTTTCACGCAACCTTCAAATGAAGAGGCTCTGGAAACCAAAACCGACCACAGCTACGGGATGACGCGCGTGGAAGTCACGTGCAGCCGCTGCAATGCCCACCTGGGACACGTCTTTGACGACGGCCCTGTCCCGACGGGCCAACGGTTCTGCATCAATTCCCTTTCCTTGCATTTCAAGGAGACCTCCGAGGGCTAAGCATCCATCAGCCCCCTTCCTCTGTCATCCTCGACACTTGTCCCCGACTTGATCGGGGATCCAGGCGATCTATAGGAATCCAGTGTCTTTGTATTTTCATTCACAGTCCAAGATCGCTCAGGCCCGGATGGTCGTCAGGACGACGGCCCAGGGGCCATCGGAATTTGCGATCGTTTTCGGCTATGGACAGGTCATTGATACTGGCGATCCGGCGACGCATCAAACCGTTTTCGTCAAACTCCCAGTTCTCATTGCCGTAGGCGCGGAACCAATTACCGCTGTCGTCGTGGTATTCGTAGGCGAAGCGAACAGCGATACGATTTTCACCAAACGTCCAGAGTTCCTTGATCAGTCGATAATCGAGTTCCCTGTTCCATTTCCTGGTCAGGAAGCCCTTGATCTCGGCACGCCCATCCAGAAACTCGGCGCGGTTTCGCCATGTGCTGTCCGGGGTGTATGCAAGGGCGACCTTGGCGGGGTCACGACCGTTCCATGCGTCCTCGGCCATACGAACCTTTTGCCTAGCCGTCTCTTCGGTAAAAGGAGGGAATGGCGGACGTTGCATCAGATAGTCTCCTTTGGTTTCGGGGTGAACCCTACATTATTCTCTCGGTCTGCTCACATACATCGGCCTGCAGTACCGTAACGTGGACAAGCCTGAAAATGTTTGGCAAATCACGTGCGCCTCTATGAAATTTCGTGGCTTGTTGTCTAGCCATGTAAAAAACCATACCTTCGTATACTGAAGCTCTTCTTTCTCTTTTTGGAGACCCACTTTTTGTACGTCCCGAAGAATGGCGGCTTTTTCTTCCTCATCAGGCCAATCATGAAACGCCAGAACTATGCCCGTTGTCATAAAGGCCTCTGACGGAGACACTCGGGGCAGGGGAACCTCAGTCTGTGGTGAACCGGATGTCTGAGACAAAGGCGGGTCAGTGACGGACTGTTGTGCTTTTGCGCTCAGGGGCAGACAAAGCAGCAACAACACGTGCCCCGCAAGAGTCCATCCAGTGATCCTTCCATTCATCAAGCCAGCCATATCCACATAACAGCATAACAACGCTAAAACTTCCAGACAAACAACGTCTGGACAACGCTCTCATCAGTGGCTCCGTCGCCAAGCTTGTTCATCCAAAACTGATATTCAATGCCCAGGGAAAACCGGTCGTGCGCATTCCATCGCAATTGGGGCTGCGCGAGAATCCATGGCTCGACCGTGCCGCCGAACTCGTTCGTCCGCCCGCCGATATATTCCGCGTGACCTTCAATGCTGAAACTGGCTTCGCCGATCTTGAAGGGCCGCCTAAAATTGAAGTCAATCATGAACGAGTCGCTTTCGCTCGGCGCCCCTCCGGAGGAAACGCCGTCGCTATCGTCAATATACGCCGTGAAATCGAGATTGGCGAACGCGAATCCGGCAAGGTCCAGGGACAGCCGCAGGCCGGGAAGGTACTTTTTGATGCCGGGTTTGCGAGCCCAGTTGAAGCCGAGAATCACGCCGACGTCTGAAATGATCCCGACACCGATCTTTTGACCCGTGATCTTGCCAAGGCTCAAGTTCGCGTACCACTCGCCATAGACGTCGAAATCCTGAAATTCCGAATCCTGGGCATCGAGCGTGTCGACAAAAAAATAGTTATCCCCGTATTGCCAGCCACTGGCATGTTGTAGCGTATAGATAAAATGTTCCGCATCGCCGCCGCCGGCGAAGGTCGGCACGGCCAGGTTGCCGTATTGGAAGTGCAACTCGGTCCTGCTCCAGTCGAGAGCATAGGCCGGCTGCAGTAATACGAATGACAACAGCGCCAACGCCGGCCCATGACCGAAATATCTGAGAGCTTTCATTCAGGAATTCCATGCGCCTGCGACAATTGTGCCTTGAGCGGGAAACGCATGGTGAGGTGGCTTTGCCAGCCAGCAGGATGAGTCACAGGGATAGGACGAGCCTGAGACCGTCGTCGATCGCGGTCATTCGCGTGGCACTCAGGTAGCCCAGCCGTTCGTCAAGATACCCTTTGTCAATCGTCAGAAGTTGAGAAACATTGACAATGGACTCCTCTTGCAGGCCACCCTCCGCTCGCCTCAGCCGAACGTTTCCCGGAACGGCAGCAAGCCTCAGGTTGGTCGTCACCACCGCCACGATCAGCGTTTGAATCCGGCTCCGGGTGAAGGCATCAGCTTGTACGACCACCACCGGTCGGCGAAACCCGGGCTTAGAGCCACGCGGAACAGGGAGAGCCGCCCACCAGATCTCACCTCTCCGCAAGACGACTCTCCCGTACAGAACGATACTGAAGGTCCTCCAACACCGTGTCCAGCTTGGACTCTTCGGTATCGTACACGGTATTGAGTTGCTCCGTGATGTGCTCTTCCCGTTCCAGATAGGCCCTTACGGCTCTGGTGTAGAGTTCACTCCGCGAGATGGCCTTGCGCTTGGCGAATCGATCTGCCTGTTGAAACACGGCATCCGGTATGGAGATCGCTGTTTTCACGGACTGGAGTATAACAACGGTAATACTCTGAGGGCAACCCAATGATAATAACCTGGCCGCTTTGACGCTTCAGGCAAGCGCGGCACAGTTGATCGGTCCGGGTTATCCGGCGACCGGCACTCTGGAGGCGCGCTCGCCCAGGAAATAGCGAATAACGTCCGTGCAGTCGAAGGCAAGGGAGACAACGATCGTGAGCACGAGTGTCGTCGTCATCCAACGCACGTGCGATGGGGATGCCAGATTGTTTCGTCTCGAATACAGGTACACCAAGAGCGGCGTCCAGATCAGGATATGCGGAAGCGCGAGAATGCGCGTATAGCCCACTTGCGAATACCAGAGCAGCATCAGGACGGCCAGCACGATGCTCGAGGCGAGAATAACCTTTCCTTCGCTTCGGGAGGATTCGTACCTCAGAAGCAGACCCGGTACGACGAAAAGTGCAGCAATCATCCAGACCACCCAAAGCTGAACGGCGACCGGCTGCGCCAGAACGTCGTTGATGAAATTTATGATCATGTCCATGGTTTTTCTCCGGTTCTGCCCCTCACTCGCGAGGAACATGAAGCAAGATTAAGCCATCCTGCAGCTTCAATGCATTTGCCCACTTCCATGGTCACGACACTCTGCTATATATCGGGGCTCTCCGATAGGGAGAGAACGTATCCGATGTCGTTGTTCTTCAACGACGACAAAGGTGCACCCCCATATCAGGTAATATCCCGCAGAAGTCGTGTGGCCGCCACCGCGTAAACCTGTCTGTCCAGCGCAAAGCTCTTCGTGCCGGCGTGGATAAGGTCTATTCGGCTCAGGTTCAGATCACGAAGAGCCGATCGCATGGAGCGAGTGAATGCAGGGGCTGTCGTGCGTTTGATCTCGAAACCGCGAAGTTTGGTTCCTTGGCGTACCACAAGGTCAATTTCCGCCTCGGAATGCGTCGCCCAGAAATAGCACTGCCGGTCCCCGACTCCGAGCGCCTGAATAAGGGTTTCAATGATGAACCCTTCCCATGACGCCCCGATTTTAGGATGGCGTTCCAGTTCCGTGTGAGTCGTCACATTGAGGAGACGATGAAGGATTCCCGAATCGCGGATGTAAATCTTCGGTGATTTTACCTGGCGTTTGCTTATGTTTGCGCTCCAAGGCTTCAGGCTTCGCACCATGAACGTCGCTTCAAGTGCGTCGAGGTAGCGACGCACGGTATGGTGCGAAACGCCGAATGCGCGTGCGAGTTCCGAACCGTTCCAGACCTGGGCGTGATAATGCGCAAGCATTGACCAGAAACGATCAAGCGTAGGGCTCGGGACCGTGATCCCCAACTGGGGAACGTCCCGTTCAAGGAAAGCTCGAATAAACTCCCCTCGCCATTCATAGCTTTGCTTGTGACTGCGCGCGGTAAACGAACGCGGAAACCCACCTCGAAGCCAGAGAATATCCGCTTGACTTTCCGCAAGTTCCGACAAAGAGAACCCGGGAAGCTCGTAGTAGGCAATACGTCCGGCCAGAGTTTCAGAGCTTTGGCGCAACAAGTCGGGAGACGCACTGCCGAGAACAAGAAAGCGGGCTGGGCGGCGGGGGCGGTCGGACAGCACGCGCAACGTGGGAAAAAGATCGGGCCGCCGCTGGACTTCGTCCAGGACAACGAGACCGCACAGGGGGGAAAGTGCCAGCAGCGGATCGGCAAGGCGTGAGAGATCAGCGGTGGATTCAAGATCGAAAAAATGAGTCACGCCCTTTCGAGACCGGGCAAGCTCACGGGCCAGAGTCGTTTTCCCCACCTGTCGCGCTCCCAGCAGGGCGACGACGGGATGGTGGGAGACAAGCCGTTTCAGCGCTTTCAAATGTGCGGAACGTTGAATCATTGCGAGAAATTATATCATGAATATTGGAAGTAATATATCCAATTTTCATGTTTCTGGCAAAAAAGAAAAACGCGGTTCATTCCCGCGCTCGCGGGAACTTTTCACCTTCGCCCCACCGAGGGAGAGGGCTGGGGTGAGGGGGCCGGTTCATCCCCGCGCTCGCGGGGAACATGAAAGGTGATGCTACGCGTCAACATTCACTAACTTCCCGACCTGATTGAAAGGTTTCAATCCTCGCCCACCCCGAAAGGTGGGCGCTACACCCTGCCCTCTCCCTATTTCCCGCTTAATGCGGGAAATAGGGGAGAGAGAGGGCGCCATAAGATGGCGCAGCTACGAAATCAAAGACACTGGATTCCCGCTAAAAAATTGCGGGAATGACAGGAAAATGAAGGCGGCAGAAGGATGGCGTAGCGATTGAACGACGTCGGGTGGAAAGGTTACTGCGATAGTTTGTTGAAGGCGTCCAGGGAGGCGACTTTGTAGCATTCGGCCATGGTCGGGTAATTGAAGACGGTGCTCAAGAAGTAATCCAGCCCGCCGCCCAAGCCCAACACGGCTTGGCCGATGTGCACCAATTCCGTGGCGCCCACTCCAATGACGTGCACCCCCAGCAGTTTGCGATTCTTCCGATGAAACAGCAGTTTCAGGAGTCCGTTGTCGTCTCCCATGATGTGCCCTCGGGCGATTTCCCGATAGCGGGCCATGCCGATTTCATAGGGAATTTTCTTCTTGGTGAGGTCCTGCTCGTTTTCGCCCACCATGGAAATTTCCGGAATGGCGTAAATGCCGATGGGGAAGTACGACGTCATGGGCTCCGCCTTCACCCCGAAGGCGCAACAGGCCGCAAGACGACCTTGCTCGGACGACGTGGCGGCTAAACTGGGATAGCCGATCACGTCACCGGCCGCAAAGATATGGGGCACGGCGGTCTGAAATCGTTCATTCACCTTCAGCCGGCCCCGCGCGTCGGCTTCGAGTCCCGCCCGTGCCAAGTCCAGCGATTCGGTCGCCCCGATTCGGCCGACTGAAAACAACACCAGATCGGAGACGAGCTTTTTCCCCGAGACCAGACGAATGACGGCCTTCGGAGAAGTCCCCTCGGAACATTCCAGATGTTCAACCGTTTCCCCAAACCAAAAGGCCACTCCGTAATTCCGCATCGCATGAATGAGTTCATCCACGATCTCGGCATCCAAGAATTCCAGTGGCCGCCCGCGTGTATCCACCAACGTCACGTCGACGCCAAGGGACGCAAACATCGAGGCATATTCGAGACCGATCACCCCTGCGCCCACGACGGCCATGGTTCGCGGAAGGCGTTCCAAACTCATCACTTTATCACTGGTGATAATCTGAGGATTCTCGCTTTTCATCCCGAGCGGCGGTGTAGGCACGGTACCCACGGCAATCACGATGTATTTCGCTTGAATCCATTGCAGGGCTTCGTCTCCAATGACTTGGACCGTGTGGGCGTCAATGAAGGACGCTTCGCCCCGAATCACCATGATGTCGTTGCGTTGCAATTGGCGTTCCACCACCTCCCCTTCTCGTTCCACCACTTCGTTCACTCTCGAAAACAACTGATCAACCCCGGGTCGGGATGGAGCGACAAACCCATGACGTTTACGAAAGTGTTCGGCCTGCCGGCCAAACGCCAGGACGGCTTCCCGAAAGGTCTTACTGGGGATGGTGCCCGTATCCAGACAGACCCCGCCGATCACCCGCCGTTTTTCGATCACGGCCACGCGCTTGCCCAGCTTGGCCGCTTGCACCGCGGCCCGCTGGCCTGCCGGTCCGCTTCCAATGCACACGAGATCGACCTCGATCATGTCACGTATCGCTTTTGGCATGTCCGACTACCTCCCGGATTCGTTCAAGGTGGCTCAGGGTATCAGAATAGTGCAGATCATTGCACATAATTTTGATAATATATATCCTGACATCATGGTTCCACTAGAAAAGCGTCTCTTCACGTTTTGACTGGTTCATCTTTCAAAGCCCGGACCTTGCCGCTCATCCTGGTCGCCACGAGTCTTGTGCTCCTAGCTATTTTGCTCTACCGGTCCGGGTCTCCGCAATGTGATCCGCAAAAGGCTGAAGCCACGTTGACCACGTATGCCGATCAGGGCATCCACGGCACAAGCCGTCCGCCCAGCCTGTCCAACCTGCTGTGGGTCCATATCGGTCCTCGATGGCACGCCCTTCCGCTTGCCGAGAAAAAAGCGCTGGATCACGTGGTCCGCTGTGCCGCGACTACGCTCGATGACCGGGGCCAACCCACGTGGCAAGCCGTTTACTATGACAACACGACCGGCAACATCGTCGCACTGACAAGCCGGCAATACGGGTTCCGGCTGAAACAGGCCGAATAGCCGTGTCGCCTTTTTCCTCCCCTTTGTAAGGGGAGGCGAAGGTGGGGTAGAGGCATACAGGCACTTCTGCGTACAAGCGGCATCACCTCTGCGCGATGCCGCTTCCCATGTAACCGCTCTACCTCCCCTCACCCCTCCTTACAAAGGAGGGGAACAGGAGGCACTATGAACCTGACCCCTCAGAAAGAAAACCGTGGACAACCATCTCTGTCATTCCCGTCCTTTTCGCCATCCATGCTATAATAATCTCGCCGTGCGTATCCTGATCGTCGAAGACGAACCCAAAGTCGCCTCGTTCATTCGCCGCGCGTTGGAAGAAGAAAGTTACGCGGTGGACGTATGCCCCGACGGCATTCAGGGTCGAGACCTGGCCTCGGAAGTCGACTATGACCTGATCATCCTCGATCTCATGCTGCCCGGCCTGCCCGGCATCGACGTCCTGAAAGCCGTACGAGACGCCAAGGTGGCCACCCCGATCCTCATTTTGACCGCTCGCTCGAGAGTGGACCAACGCGTGAAAGGGCTGGATGCCGGCGCGGACGACTATCTCACCAAACCCTTTGCCATTGAAGAACTGATCGCCCGGGCAAGGGCCTTGTTGCGTCGAGCCGGTGGGGACACGGCGAGCATTTTACAAATCGACGATCTCATCTTAAACCCCATCAGCCACGAAGTCACGCGCGGCGAGCAACGGATCGACCTGACCTCGAAGGAATACGCGTTGCTGGAATACATGATGCGAAACGAGGGACGCGTGCTCACGCGCCCGATGATTGCCGAGCACGTGTGGGACCTTGATTTTGACACCTTCACGAACGTCATCGACGTCTATATCAATTATCTCCGGAACAAAATCGATCGAGGCCATGACCGCGGACTCATCCACACCGTCCGGGGCAGTGGGTACACCCTGAAGTTGACCGATGGCTAGCCCGCGTTTCTCACCAGGCTCCATCCGCGTCCGGTTGACCATCTGGTATGGCGGGGGCTTGGCCTTGATCATGATCCTCTTCGCGAGCGCGCTGTACGTCGTCATGTCACGCGCGTTGCAGGATCACATCGACCGGTCGCTGGAGGAAGCGGCCGTCGCGGCCACCCGGACTCTCGAAGAACACCGCTTCGGCCCATTCCTGTTGTTGGACGACCTGGCGCAGGCGTTTCCCGAGTTGGCCCTCATTGACAAATTCTTCCAGATCTTCGGCCCGCAAGGTCAAATCACCCTCCAGTCCGCCAATATCAAAACGCGGAATATTCCTCTCAGTCAAACCGCCCTCCAATCGACCCTGCAAGGCCACGCCATCTTCGAAACCGTCCGGTTCCAAAATGAAATTCCCATTCGACTCCTCTCGTATCCCATTCGACACGGTGACACCCTCGTCAACATATTACGGGTCGGCACGTCCCTCCAGCCCGAGGAAGAAATGCTGGCCCGCCTGGTGTTCGTCCTGCTCGTCGGCTCTCCGCTGGCAGTGGTGGTCAGCGTGTTGGGCGGCTGGTTTTTGGCCGGGCGGGCGTTGCGACCCGTCGACACCATCACCCTGACCGCCCAACGGATTGCGGGAGGCGATCTCACCCAGCGTATTGAAACGACCTCGAAAGACGAAATCGGTCGCTTGGCGTCCACGTTTAACAACATGATCGCCAGGCTTGAAGCCTCGATTCGACAAATCCGTCAATTCAGCGCCGATGCCTCGCACGAATTACGTACCCCCTTGACGATCACGAAAGGTGAAACCGAATTGGCTTTGCGAAAACCTCGTTCGCCTGAAGTCTACCGTGAAGCCCTGGAAAGTAACCTGGAAGAAATTGATCGGATGAATCGCATCGTGGAAGAACTCCTGTTCCTCTCACGAGCCGATCTCGGGGAGGTGCAAGTCGCGTCGGAGCCCGTGCAACTCGATACGTTGGTCCAGGAAATTCAACTGCAAGCCATGGTGCTCGGAAAAGACCGGCAGATCGAAACGACCTTGGGGCAGGTTGAACCGCTCCGGGTTTTGGGAGACGAATGGCGGCTTCGAGAGCTGATCCTGAACGTGGTCGACAACGCCGTCAAATATTCATCGCCACGGGGCATCGTGCAAATCGGTGTCACGCAACACCACGGGATGGCCCGGATTCTGGTTCAGGATCACGGGATCGGCATGACTCCGGATGAACAACGTCTCGTCTTCGACCGATTTTACCGAACCGATGCCGCGCGGGCGCACGCGCAAAAAGGCACCGGCCTTGGCCTGTCGATTTGCAAATGGATTACCGAAGCACACCACGGGACCATCGAAGTCACCAGCACCTTCGGCCAGGGTTCCTGTTTTACGATTTCCCTTCCCCTTCTGCCTGCCACCTCCGTGGCTTGACCATTCCCGCTTCTTCTTTCCCCCTCCTGACTGACTAATCCGACCTACTCGCTGTCATTCCCGACGTTAGTAATCGGGAATCCAGTGTCTTTTATTTCACGGACGAAGAAAGAAGCAAAGACCCTGGATCCTCGATTAAAGATGTCGAGGATGACAGAAGGGGAAATCGATCATTCCGGATTAGAAGTTTTTAATCCACGATTAATTTTCTTTTCATGTTCCGGTGCTACAACTGTTTCAACTGATGATTGAACAGGGCAAACACCGCCCCTACATGAAGGAGGACATCATGAAACACCCGCTGCACCGCCCATCGCCCATCGCCCTCACCGCGACGCCGAACAAGACCAAAGTCCTGCTCGGCCTCACGATGGGCTTGCTCCTTTCGGGAATACTGATCGCCGCTTTTTCAATCGGCGCGATGGGATCTCCGGCCCATTCCGCCGTCTCGACTCCGCCCCATGCCATCGCTCAGGCCGGCCAAGCCGATTCTCAGGTCGGACGTGGATTTGCGCATATTGTCAAAATGGTCAGACCGGCCGTCGTCAATATCACCGCCTCCAAGGCCATGGACACCGGATTCTCCGACGGCCCCGGCCGCCCCGATTGGTTCAAACCCGGTCCGCAAGACAAACATTTCTTTGGAATGCCGCCCGGTCCCAACCCATGGCAAAAGCCTCGCGGGACGGGTATGGGGTCCGGGATCATCGTGAGTCCCGAAGGATACGTGGTCACCAACCACCACGTTGTCGAAGGAGCGAAAACGGTGACGGTCGCCTTGCTCGACAAACGAGAGTTCACCGGTTCGATCGTGGGGAGCGACCCGCAAACGGATTTGGCCGTGATTCAAATTCACGGCGACAACCTGCCCTTCATCCCCTGGGGTGATTCGTCCAAACTCGACGTCGGTGACTACGTCCTCGCGGTCGGGAGCCCGTTCGGGCTGCACTCCACGGTCACGCAGGGCATCGTGAGTGCCAAGGGCCGTGGCGGCATCGGTATCGCGCAGTATGAGGACTTCATTCAAACCGATGCCGCGATTAATCCCGGAAATTCCGGCGGCGCCCTGGTCAACATGCATGGTGAATTGGTCGGCATCAACACCGCCATTCTCTCGAGGACGGGGGGATACCAGGGTGTGGGATTGGCCATTCCCGCCAGCATCGGCCAACACGTCTATGCCAGCCTGGTCACGACGGGGCAGGTCACCCGCGGGTTTTTGGGCGTTGGAATTCAAGCCGTCACCCCCGAGCTGGCCAAATCGTTTCGCCTGGAACGCCCTGATGGAGCCATCGTGACCGAGGTCCGTGAAGAAAGCCCGGCGGACCGTGCCGGACTTCGGCGAGGAGATACCATCATTCGATATCAGGAACAGCCGGTTGCCGGTCCCAGGGACTTGCAACGGGCGGTGACCACCACCCCGGTCGGGACCGAGGTCATGATGACGATCGTGCGTGACGGAGCAGAACAATCCTTACACACGACCATTGTTGAACATCCAATGAGTCAACAAGTCGCCTCCACGCAGCAACTCGATACCGAGACCCGTCTGGCCGGACTGACCGTAGAGGATCTCACCCCACGCCTGGCCAAACAACTCGGCGTTGACGGCCCCGTCACGGGTGTCGTGGTCACGGGCATTCGCGCGGGCAGCCAGGCCGAGAAGGCCGGACTCGTTCGAGGCGACGTGATCCGTGAAATCAACCATGAACAGGTTCAATCGTCGCAAGAATTTCGACAAGCGGTGAAAGCCTTGCCGAACGAGCAGACGATTCTCTTGTTTATCAATCGTCAAGGAACGCCGCTGTTTCTGACGGTCAAGGTGTAACCGGGGAAGGACCGTAGGAAACGACGATCGTCGTTCCCTGCGGCATCCCCGGAGTTGGATCCTTTTGTGACGAGAAAGGAGAGAGCCATGAACCACACACTACTCGACAACAAACCGTTCGACGTGAACAAAGGAGCGCACCGGCGTTCAACAAAAAGTCAGTTTCCTGCCTCGAATGTTTTTCCACAGGGTGGCCCCACCTTGGATACCATGGTCGAGGATTTTGCGCGCGATGAAAAAGATACCGACAAGGAACCCAAAGATACCGCGCTCGAGCCCATTTATTTTCGAACCTTTCGATCACGTCCCCTCCTGGACAAACAGGAAGAATTGGAACTGGCCAAATGCATCGACAAGAGCAGCCAAAACATCCGGACCGTGCTTGCCACAGGGATTCATGACGTCGGCGCTCTCGGCGACAAACCCGAGTTTGAGGAGGCGTTGCATTCCTTGACCGAAATTCGTGGCCTGAGCGGCTTATCGGCGCCGGCCCTGAACGAGGCGGAAGAACGATTGTCCGGTCTCGGAAACGTCTTGTCCGGTCGTGGACTCAAGGCCCGCATGCTCGGGAGTCGTCTGAAACGGCTCCAACACGAGTTTGCCGAACACCGTGCGCAATTGGAACGGGCCAAGGAAGGGTTGGTTCAGCGAAACCTCCGCCTGGTCGTTGATATTGCCAAACGCTTTACGGGACGCGGGCTGGGGTTTTTGGATCTCATTCAGGAAGGCAACATCGGGTTGATGAGGGCGGTCGAACGTTTTCAATATCAGAAGGGGTTCAAATTCAGCACCTATGCCACGTGGTGGATACGCCAGGGCATTTTACGCGCCGTGGCCGACCAGTCCCGGACCATTCGGGTTCCGGTTCATACGACCGAAGCGTGGCAACGCATGATCAAGGTCTCCCATCGTTTGGCGCAACAACTGGGCCACGAGCCCAGTCACGAAGAAGTTGCCTTGGCGTTGGCCGTCAATCCCGAACGGGTGCAGCACACGACGCGAGCGTTTTTGGAACCGATTTCTCTTGACCAACCCAAGGCCGACGGTGAGAGCTTCCTGGGGGACTGTCTTCCGGATAACAATGCTCCGGCTCCGG
>JAHRAK010000085.1 GCA_020027535.1 Nitrospirales bacterium | reverse complement strand
CGAATGGCCAACACTCCGCCCAATTGGGCAAGGGCTTCGACGATTAACACACCGGGGAAGACGGGACGCCCGGGAAAGTGGCCTTGGAAGTACGGATCGTTGACCGTGACGTTTTTCAACCCGACTGCCCGACGACCGGGGTCAAACTCCACGACTCGATCCACGAGCAAAAACGGGTAGCGATGAGGAAGAATGGATTGCACTTCTATGGCATCCATGACGATGTCCGGCTCAGCCATCTGATCGCTCACGGTTCCTACCTACCCTCAGACAGGAAAAGTCCCTCATACGACGTCACTGGTGTGACGCGCGCAACATTGTTCTTCAGCGAAACGTGGTCTGATCCAAAATTTCCAACACGTTGGACGAAAAGTCCATGCTCGCGTCATAGTATCGCGTCGACGTATTCTTTCCTTTTTCCACGACGAGTTCCAACCCTCGTTGTTGAGCAATTTGTTTGACCACCAAGTCGACCTGTTCACGAAATTCATCCAGCAACTCGGCCTGCTTGACCTGAAACTCTCGTGACATATTACCGGCTTTTTGCTGGTAATCCAACATACGCTGGCGTAATTGCTCTTCCTTCTGTTGCTTGGCCGAAGGACTTAAGACGCTGCCTTGACGTACTAATTCATTTTCCAGATTTCGTAGTTCCTGCTGTTCGAGTTCGAGTAACGCCTGCCGATCCTTCATGAACTGGTTGAGCGTCTCATTGACCTGACGGCCAAGCTTCGACTCTTTCAATAACCATTGCGTATCCACCACTCCGATAGTCACACCGGATAAAACAGATCGTTCCGTTCCGGAAATTTCTGAAATTCCGGAAGTTTCAGAAGCAGGCGTCGCGCAACCAGTTGCCACGGACAACATGAGAGACGCACCCGCCAGGAGAACGCATCCTGGAAACGACATCCTCTTCGAGCAGATCATTTTCCGCACGATTGTATCTTTAAAAGACGTTCCCAACGGAAAACTCAAAGACGCTTCCTTGCTCCTGGGGCTCAGCATCCAGCTTGAGACCCCACGCCGCGCGTAAAGGACCAAACGGTGAAATCCACCGTACCTCTATTCCCGTGGCCTTCCGCAAGTCGAAATTCAGGCTTTCGTCTTGGGCAAAGCCTTTGCCGTAATCGAAGAAGAGCACTCCATTCAATTTCGCGGCAGGAAGGACGGGAAAAATGAACTCGGTATTAAAAATCAACTGTTTATTCCCGCCCGCCAGCGTTCCGGAGGCGGTCACGGGACCGGCTCGCCCATATTGAAACCCGCGCATCGTATTGATGCCGCCGACAAAAAAGAGTTCCGTCAGGGGCACGGAGTCTCCCAAGTAGCCTTCCGCCATGCCAAAACGACCACGGAACGCCATCCGGAGGTCCCAAACGGGTAGCGGGATGTATTTCAACCCGTCAAGCGCAAACCGATAGAAATCGTTGGTCCCCCCGAGCGCCGAGGTTCCGAACCCCAGACGCAGACCCGTTCTCGATCCGGTACGCGGATCCTGGAAAAAATCGCGAGTGTCACGAAAGATACTCGAACGGAACCCCGTCGTGGATTGACTGCCGAGCTGGTTCTGAATGAACGTCGGGGCGTCACTTGCCAAGTTCTTGATTCGAATGGTCTCCCCGACGAGGGTCAAACTTCCCGACATATATTCGGAAAAGGCTCGTCCCCATTGGATCGTTCCGCCCTTTCTTTCTTCTTGATACGTCAAGAAATTCGTTTCCGTACTAAACCCATCCGCTTGAAAAGAAGTGGGGCCGTCAAACAGTGCCGGATTCCTGAACGTCAGGACCCCAATGGTTCGACGGACACCGACTTGTCCGCGAATACGAACCATGTACCCCAAGCCGAACAAATTGCCTTCCGTAATATTGGCAATGGCCGTAAATCGATCGAGCGTGCTGAACCCGCCACCAATACTGAATTGTCCCGTGGGCTTCTCCTTGACTCGCACTTCAACATCAACTTTATCTTCCTCCACCTGTTCGGGAAACAGCTCGACCGTTTCAAAAAAATTCAGATTGTTGAGTCGTTGAAAACTTCGCCTGACTGCCGCGGAATCCAGGACCTCCTGTTCATCCACTCGCAACTCCCGGCGAATGACGTTATCACGCGTCTTATCATTCCCCGTAATGTGAATCTCTCTCACCCGAATCAGCGATCCTTCTTTGACCGTAAAGGTAATCACCGTGGTCAGTGTTTCAGGATTCGGGGCCAGGTTCGGCGTGACTTCGGCAAAGGAATACCCCTCTGCGCCATACATATCCGTGACGCGAGTGATCTCTTCCCGGACCATCGTTCGTTGAAACACGTCGTCGGGACGGATGAACGAAAACCGTGCGAGGGCTTCGTCTTTAAAGACCGTATTGCCTTCATAACGAACCGTTTGCACCGTATAGGGCCGGCCTTCGCTGATTTGAAACGTCAGGTTGACGGATTCTTTATCCTCACTCAGTTCAATGGCCGGCGTGCCGACCTGGACGTCGAGATATCCCCTATTCGAATAATATTCCTTTATCCGTTCGATATCATTGGCGAGTTCTTCCTGGTGTAATATACCGGCGTCCGTTATGAGGGAAAGGAAGCGAGTCCATTCCTGGTTGGCCATCACGCTCAACAAATCCTTCTTGTTGAAGACGGTCAGGCCCGCGAAATGAATCGACTGAATCTTGGCTCGCGCTCCTTCTTGAATAAAGAAGGTCACACGATTGCGACTCTCGTGTAACGCCTGAATAATAGGGATCACTTTGGCCGTATGGTACCCGTCCTTTTCATATTCCGCCCGAATCTTTTCCGCACTCAGTTTAATCTCTTGTTGATCGAGAAATACCTGATTCTTCAGCGTGATGACCTCTTTCAATTTGTCGTCCGATAACGCGTCGTTCCCATCAAAGACAATGCCCGTCACAAAGGGTTTTTCTTGCACCACGAACGTCACCGCCACGCCCTTTGCTTTCGTCTCGGTCTGCACTTGCACGTCGTCAAAGAACTCCATATCGTAAATCCGTCGAATCTGCTCTTGCGTCACCTGCGTGGTCAACGGATCTCCCGTTTTCAGGGTCACGTTTCCGAGAATCGCCGGCGATTCAATTCGCTGATTCCCTTGAATGGTAAGACTTTCCACAATCAAATCCTGCGGTTGGCTCAACGCCGGCGAGGGCACACTCAGGAACATGAGCCCATACGCGAGAAGCACCCCCAGCACTCCATTGGTTATTGATCTCCGAGGAATGATGGAGTTGTGAATGGCAGAACGCTGTTCCTCTGAACCGAGTTTCATCATCGTTCGTTTGTGTTCGGGATAAAAAACGCCCTTCTTATGAGGCGGGAAAAGTACAATCACTCGTTACGTCCGGCACTCAACGATGAGAGGCACACGGTTTTTATCTGGGGACTCCCTTCAGACACTTCAGCCTGAAAGGAAGCCAGGAAAGGCTGCGTTATTATAGATCGACTTGTGGTGCTTGTAAAGTTTTGGACGCTTGAAATGGCGTTTCCTTCCTTGACAATCATTTTTTTGTTCACCTACTATCAACTGGCCTGTCGGCAACACATGCTTGCAGGCGACAGGCACAACCCGTATAGGTCAAAGACGAACAATTCTTGCCCCCGGCCGTACAACCCAAAAAACTTTTTTCGGTTCTTTGTGACTCGCAACGTTTACCGACTCGAGACATTCAAACGCATAATCAATGACTCAAGAACTTTATCCGGCTCCTCAACACGTTGATATTCCAGACGATTTACCGTTGATTCCCGTCAGGGACATCGTCGTCTTTCCGTACATGGTTCTGCCTCTGTTTGTCGGGCGGGAAATGTCGATTAAAGCGATTGAGACAGCTCTCGCCGGCAATAGGATGGTCCTGCTGGCGGCGCAAAAGGCCCACGACACCGAATCGCCGAAACCGACGGATATTTTCGAAACCGGGACCGTTGGCATGATCATGCGCATGCTGAAGCTCCCCGACGAACGGATTAAAATTCTGGTTCAGGGTCTGGCGAAAGCGAAAATCATCGACTATCTCCAATCCGACCCTTTTTACTCCGTCCGCATTCAACCCTTCCCGGCTTCTCAGGAACAGGCCCCGTCCCTCGAGACCGAAGCCGTCATTCGTACAGCAAAAGAGGGGTTGGATCGTGTCGCGAGTCTTGGAAAAGTGCTCATGCCGGACGTCATGGTGGCCATCGAAAATATGGATGAACCTGGTCGCCTTGCGGACATCATTATCTCGAACCTCGGCTTGAAAGTGGACATTACCCAGGAAATTTTAGAAATTGACGATCCGGTTGCCCGATTAAAACGCGTCACGGAAATCCTCTCGAAAGAGGTCGACGTCTTATCGATGCAACAAAAAATCCAGGCCGACGCCAAGGGTGAGATTGATAAAACCCAGCGGGAATATTTTCTTCGGGAGCAGTTGAAAGCCATTCAGAAAGAGCTTGGAGAACTGGATGATCGGGCCGAAGAAGTGGCGGAATTTCGAAAACGCATTGAAGAATGCCGCATGCCGGAAAAAGTCCTGAAGGAAGCGGACAAACAATTGAAACGTCTGGAAAAAATGCATCCCGACACGGCCGAAGCGGCGACCGTACGCACCTACATGGAATGGATGGTGGAAATTCCGTGGAGTCATGCCTCCCAGGACAATCTGGATATTCAAGCCGCCAAAAAGGTGCTCAACGAGGACCACTATGACCTGGAAAAAGTCAAAGAACGCATCCTCGAATATTTGGCCGTGCGCAAACTCAAAGAGAAACTCAAGGGCCCCATTCTTTGCTTTGTCGGTCCGCCCGGCGTGGGAAAAACATCGTTGGGGAAATCCATTGCACGAGCCTTGGGTCGGGAATTCGTACGCATGAGTCTGGGCGGGGTGCGGGACGAAGCCGAAATCAGGGGACATCGCCGGACGTACGTCGGAGCTTTGCCCGGACGGATCATGCAGGGGATCAAACAGGCAGGAACCAATAATCCCGTCTTCATGCTGGATGAAGTCGATAAAGTCGGCATGGATTTTCGCGGCGATCCTTCAGCCGCGCTGTTGGAAGTGTTGGACCCCGAGCAAAATCATGCGTTCACGGATCATTATTTGGGAGTTCCCTTCGATCTCAGCAAC
This sequence comes from Nitrospirales bacterium, assembly GCA_020027535.1. Taxonomy (GTDB): domain Bacteria; phylum Nitrospirota; class Nitrospiria; order Nitrospirales; family UBA8639; genus Bin75. The sequence goes on along the minus strand of JAHRAK010000085.1, from coordinate 21,652 downwards.
GTGATGTTCATCACGACGGCCAATCTCATGGACCCCATTCTTTCGGCCCTCCGGGACCGAATGGAGATTATTGAAATTCCCGGATATACCGAAGAAGAAAAACTCGGGATTGCCCGCCGCTTTCTCATCCCACGGCAACTGGAAGAACATGGCATTTCGGAGAAACATTTTCGTATTACCGATCCTGCCGTTCAGAGAATCGTGACCCACTATACGCGCGAAGCCGGTGTCCGCAACCTTGAACGCTCACTCGCCAACGCCATGCGAAAAGTTGCCCGGCGCGTTGCCGAAGGCAAACCGAAACTCTCTACCATCACGCCGCATTCCCTCCGTACCTATATCGGTATTCCCAAATATCTGCCGGAAACCGAAAAGGAAAAAGACCAGGTCGGGTTGACCATCGGGCTGGCGTGGACGGAAACGGGCGGTGAGACACTGCACATCGAAGCCACGGGGATGCAGGGCAAAGGCAACCTGACCTTAACGGGCCATCTCGGTGACGTCATGAAGGAATCCGCCCACGCCGCGCTCAGCTACGTCCGCGCACAGGCCGGCACCCTGGGCATCAAGGAAGAAACCTTCTCGACGACCGACATTCATATTCACGTTCCCGCGGGTGCCATCCCCAAGGATGGGCCTTCAGCGGGGATTACCATGGCCACGGCTCTCGCGTCGAGCCTGGCAAACAGGCCCGCCCGACACGACGTCGCCATGACGGGCGAAATCACCCTACGCGGGCGCATTCTTCCCATTGGCGGCTTAAAAGAGAAAATTCTTGCGGCGAAGCGGGCCTCAATCCCTCGCATCATTCTTCCAAAACGAAACGAAAAGGATTTGGAAGAGCTCCCCAAACATTTATTGAAAGGCGTCAAGATCATTTTTGTGGAGACCGTGGACCAGGTCTTTACGGCAGCGCTTCAACGACCGTCCCGCGCACGTGTCACCCCCAAACCGTCAAAGCCCACACGCGGCAAAACCGTCTCTTCAAAGCGAAAAAAACGAATAGCCGCGTTGCCTGCAAAAAAGGCGCGGCGGTGAACCGCTCGAACGCTCTCCCTCCCTCAGGGATGAGCACGTCTTCCAAGCGTGACTCCCTCGAGGCCATCGGAGAATTCGGTCTCATCCGACAACTGAAGCAACAGTGGTCCGCCTCCTCTCCATGGATCGTCAAGGGCATTGGCGATGACGCTGCCATCCTGAAGGCACATCAGGGGCAACAGCTGCTTATCAGTACCGACGTCTTGGTTGAGGGGGTCCATTTTAACCTTGCCTATCAAACCCCGAAGGACGTGGGATGGCGCGCGGGAGTGGCCAACCTCAGTGACATCGCGGCCATGGGGGGAACCCCCCTGTACCTGCTCGTCTCAATGGCCATGCCCGCCCGGATTCCGCCTCGACACATTCGAGAACTCTATCGAGGGCTCCAAGCCGCCTGTGGTCCCTACACCGTCGAATTGATCGGCGGAGATACCGCATCGTCTCCGTCTCATATTTTTCTCAGCCTGACCATTGTGGGATCCGTTCAAGCGAATCGTGCGCTCACCAGAAGCAGGGCTGAAGTCGGGGACCGCATTTACGTGACCGGGACACTGGGTGATTCCAACGCCGGCCTCCGCATCTTGCAAACCCATTCAAAACATTTTCGAAGTTCCAGCCTGTCAGCCGTTGAAAAATTTTTAACCCGGCGTCATGTACGACCCACCCCACGCATTCACGTCGGGCAACTCCTGGCCGACCGAAACCTCGCACACGCGGCCATCGATCTCTCCGACGGACTCTCTTCCGACGTGGGGCACGTTTGTGAAGAAAGTCAGGTGGGAGCCGAGGTCCGGGGGAAGACCCTACCTCTCTCTTCCCAACTTCGTGCATTTGCTCAACGGAACAACCTGGATCCCATGGAGCTTGCTCTCCAAGGAGGAGAGGATTATGAACTCCTGTTTACCGCCCCTGCCAAACATCACCAAAAAGTGTTAGCCGTCTCCAAGCAAACCAAGGTGCCTATTGCCTGCATTGGTGAAATACAACCGAAAATATTCGGTCAACAATTTGAGCGTTCCGACGGGCGGAAACAGAAACTGGCAAAAAAGGGGTTTACCCACTTCAGTAACCGGTAAATTTGTGTCGATTCCCTCGTCGTGATCACGCCCAAATACTTTCGCGCTAAAATACGGGAAGCACTCCACCTTGGCGAAACGCCTCAACGAACGGCCGTGGCTTTTGCTCTCGGAGTCTTTATTGCGTTTACTCCGACCTATGGCCTGCATTGTGCCAGTGCCGTTTTCCTGGCTTGGGCTTTCCGCCTGAATTTTCCCGCGCTCCTGGTCGGCACACTCATGAATAATCCCTGGACGATCGCTCCGATTTTAGGAGCCACGATGTGGACGGGCTTTTTTCTGTTGGGAAGGCCGGAAGCTCCGGACGTCGCCTGGCACAATCTTTCCATCATCACCCTCTACGAATCGATAGGGCCCTTCATTCTTCCGTTTACCCTTGGAGCACTCACCCTGAGCGTGCTGGGTGCCTTGCTGGCTTACCCTTTGGGGTTGCTCGTGATTGCCCGTTGCCGCAAACAACCCGCCAACCACGTTGCTCAAAAAATGTCGTAGGTCGGATTACGCGACGCTCATCCGACCTACCCGGCTTCATCTGCTCACGATGCGGAAACATGGCGTCAGTTGTTCGTTCCATCACGCTGCGTTAAGATTCGCCTGGAAGTCGTTCATCCCTTCCGATGCGATCCATAATGGCCGAACCAGTCCCTCACGACGTTTCTCTTATTGCCGATCCTATTCATCACTACATTCAATTTACGGTTCCCCATTCCTCATCGGACTCCGACGAAACAACTGAAAAAGATCTCATCGATTCTCCCTGGCTCCAACGTCTTCGGTATATCTATCAATTACAAAGCGCGCGATGGGTCTATCCTGCGGCGGAACACAGCCGGTTTCAGCATTCCCTGGGAGCCATGCACCTTGCCGGACAATATGCGAAGCACGTGTATCCGACCCTGGCCCAAACGGTTCGGGACGTTCCTACCCTCCCGTACGTCGAAGCCTTACTCAGGATCACCGCACTGCTCCACGACGTAGGGCATGGCCCCTTTTGTCACTTTTTCGATCACCATTTTCTTCAACAATACGGGTTGTCCCACGAACACGTGAGTCAGGCCATTATTCGTCATGAAGTCGGCCACCTGATCAAGCGCGTGCGGCGGAGTCCTTCCGGAAGGTTTGCGGACCATGAAACGCTCGACCCCGAGCATATTGCATTCCTGATTTTGAAAGATCCCAACAAGCGAAGCCGCCACTATCCCCGGTGGCTTCAGCTTCTTCAACCGCTAATCGGAGGGCTTTTCACGGCGGACAACTTCGATTACGTCTTGCGCGACTCCTACATGTGTGGAGTCGCGATCGGGCCGGTGGATATTCCCCGGCTGATTCATTACACGTTGATCACCCCGAAGGGGTTGACCATTCATAAAAACGGCTTGCCCGCGCTCCAGATGTTCCTCAACGCCAGGCTCTATCTCTATGCCAACGTCTATTACCACCGTACCTCGCGAGCCATTGATCTTCACCTCCTGGAGATTTTCCGCGAAACCATGGAATGTATTTTCCCCTATAACCCGCTTCAACACATGAAGAAATATCTTCGGCTGACGGATTGGTTTCTCCTGGAAACGGTCCGCACCTGGGAGTCGTCATCGAATCGCAAAAAACAGCGGATCGGAAAAGAATGGGCCCGCGTGTTGGGGCGACAGGTCAAATGGAAAACGGCCTATAGTACAGTGCTGACGATTCGAGAGTGCCATCCACGAGGACCGGCGGCGACACCGGCAAAGCTTGAATCCCGTATTCGTCAAACATTGCCTCGCCGACTGCGGGGGCTGACCTTTCGAGTGGATATGGCCAGCAAGGATACACGGCCCTTCAACGTTCTCAACATGGGCCAGTTTCAGTTTTATCTTTACGATCCGGCAACCCAGTCCGTTGAAAAAGAAAAACTGCAAGAGTTGTTGGAATTTTTACCTTCGCAGATCGTCCAACTTCGGATTTTTGCCGAAGATCATCACGCCGATGCCGCATTGGCCGCGGCGGTCGAACAGGTGCTTCATGGCCGGTGATGATGCGAGTCCCCGTCGGTCGGAGTAGCGTAGCGTCATCCGACGCCTGGGCTCTACCCCACCCTGCCCTCCCCTTACAAAGGGGAGGAAACAGATGGGCAGGCCTTTCTGATACCCCTCCTTTGTAAGGAGGGGTAAGGGGAGGTAGAGGATTAGAGGATTGTCGCGTTACGCCCTTCGACAAGCTCAGGGCTAACCCGACCTGCTCAAGACCACGGCAAATCCGGTTCATCCTGGAGAAGGGGGCCTAAAATACTCTGGAGGATTTGAGTGCCTAATCCGGTGGTTCCCCCTACACCACGTAACGTGAGGATAAAATTAAACTGGTTGCGTTCGGGGAGACCGTTTCCGCCGGACAAGCGAATATAATACAGCCCAAGCGACCAACATTTGCAGGGGTTTTGATACAATCCCACGACGTCCAATTCCGGAGTCCGGCCCGTGACAAAACCATGGTAGGCCTTTGTCCCCACCGTCCACCCCAAGGGCAGACGGACGGCACCACCCGCCGTCAAAAAGTTAATTTCCGATTGAGCGGCCAATGCTTCATTAAAAGACACCGGATTCCAGATATCTCCACGGCGGGGGACAAGGCCCGATCTCGTATAGCGATACCCCAATTGCACGTACGCCTGCTGGTGAGCCTGCACCATCACGTCTGAATTGAATTGCGTCAATTCATCGTCGTCCGGATCATAGAACGTATCAAGACTCAGGCTGAGTCGACTCAGAGATTCCGGCAATTGTGTCACGGGCAGTCCGAACGTCGCCCTCCCCCACACATCCGAAAACGTATTCGCCGAACCCGGCGTCTCGCCCAGATGGTAACTTTGGGCGATCATCAAATCTACCAACGTCGCAGACCGTTTGCCGCTCCACTCATCCTGCAATCGGGTTCTCAAGGAATAGGTCATCAAGTGTTTCTTCAAGAGATTATCAGTGGCATCGATCTGCGGAAGGTCGGACTGCCTGGAAGCCGGCACGTATTCGTAGAACAAGCGCGGCTCAATCGTATGACGCAGTCGATGCCCGGTTCCGATTTGAAAACCGCGTGACACGTTCGAGACCGCCTCCAGGCCCAACCAGAACGTCCCACGATCACGAGCATCATCTTGAACCCGTCCCCGAGAGTAAAGGACTTCTCTGATTTTGAATTGCGGACGAAGGCCGATCATGTGCCCAAGGTGTAACCCCTGGACGGCTAGAGTCGGCATGACGTCGACACGGCTGACGTTGAATCCTTCCTCACGGGCAAAGTGCACGAACGTCGAATCCATGCCGATATCGAGATTCAACGTCCCCTCTCCCACGGTCAATCGACGCCCATACCGGTGCCCGAGTTCCGGCAGCCGTTGAAACGTGCCCCGGCTTCCGGAATCCAGTGGTTGTAAATATTGGGCCCTGAGGTAGGCCACGCCTCCCGGCAATCGACGCGTCACGTTCAGCACGGACTCCTGGCTCGGCAGCGCACGGGAAATTCCGGAAGCACTCAGGTCCCGTAACAGTCTCCGGTCGGTCGCATAGTTGACGTTGGCTTGAATCAGAAGATCGTCATGTGCCTGATGAACATGGGCACCCGTAATTTGTGCGCGAGCCTGATCGGCCTTGGTGTCGTTAAATGCATTGATTAACCATTTCCCCCTTGATCGGCGACTCAGGGCGTAACGATACGTCACGCCGCCCCCTTGTCCTCGTTTGGATAAAATTTGCGGTGCAATAATCAGGTCCTGACTGGGAGAAATCGCCCAATAGAACCCTTGTCGATATTGAACGCCCAACACATTATCGTACCCGATCGTCGGAACCAACAATCCGGTCTTTCTGGCGCCCGGCATCGGATAGCTCAACGCGGGAATCGGGACAATCGGCTGATTGCGAACGTTCAGCCACGCATTTTCGGCAAGCACACTATCGCCCCGTTCCACCTCTACGTCCTGAAACGAAAAACTCCAATCGGGGATTTCCCCGTCATCCGCTTCGCAATTCGTAAACGTGCCGTCCTTCACGCGATAATGTGTTTCGGAAAACCGTTGCAGGAGACGGCCTTGGAACCACGTACCCGTCTCTTTCAGAAAAATCTTTCCATTCACGACGAGAACGGACTCCGTATTCACGTTGACGGTCAACTCTTCCGCCCACACGTCATGCACCCGGTCCTTGAGGTGAACACGACCCGTCGCCGTTAATCGGCCGGAAAGTTTATGAAGGACGGCTTGGTCGGCGGTCAACCGGACGGCACCCTGAGTCACCACCACTGAACCAACGGCTTTGAATTCCTCCGTAACTTGATCGAATTCGGTTCGTTCCGCCGTGAGGCGAAGCGAGGAAGGATCATCCGGTTCGATTCGTTCAGGCGTGACAGGAAGGGAGGGAGAGCGTTCCGACTCCGTGGGCTCAGACACGGGAAACATGGGCAGCGCATGGACCGCACTCGCCATCGCGAACACAATCTGGCCGGCAACCAGAAACGCAACCACCGATCCGTTGACCAAGCGGGGGGCACGTGAATGGCCTCGACTATCCCAGAACAGGTTCATAGGCATTTCCCGTCATGAGGCTTTTCACGTGCCCGACAAGAAACAATGATCCCGTAATACAGATCAGATCGTTTTCACTCGCCAAACACGTTGCCAGGTCAATTGCCGCTCCAGGCGCGTCACGCTCATACAAAGGACAATCCATGACCGGTAGTGCCTCTTTCAAGGCGCGCAGGGTGGCTGACCGGTGAGAATTGATTGTGGTCAAAATCACCGCGTCGGCCAGCGGGGCCAACGTGTTCAAAAATACGGAAAGGTTCTTGTCCTGCATCATACCGACTACCACAATGAGACGACGCTCTCGTTGTTCGGACATGTTCCGTTGCAAATAGACCTTGAGGCATTCGGCCGCAGCCGGGTTGTGGGCTCCGTCACAGAGGATGAACGGATGGTGCCGAAGTCGTTCGAGCCGACCCGGCCAGGAAACCTGCTCCAGGCCCTGTCTGACGGCCCACTCGGGAATCCTGGTCCGGGGCATCACACTGGCTTCAAGGAGGGCTACGGCACAGGCCGCATTGACTGTTTGATGCTCGCCTTCCAACGCGCAGCGAAGATTCATGTAGTTTCGATCCATCCCGGTGAAATCGAACTCCCCGGATGGATGGGCAACACTCACAAACTCGCTGCCGAATTTGAACGTCCGACTCTGCATGTGTCGCGCCTGTTCCTGCAAGACGCCGTCTACCGATTGCTCGACCGGCCCCATGACCAGCGGAATGTTTCGTTTCAGAATCCCCGCTTTCTCAAACGCAATAGCCTCCAGGGAAGAGCCCAGATGTTTCTCATGATCGAATGAAATATTGGTAATGACCGTCCCGATCGACCGGCACACGTTCGTCGCGTCGAATCTCCCTCCCAGCCCGACTTCCAGCACGGCGATTTCCACCTGTTCTTCTGCAAAATATTGAAAGGCCATGGCGGTGGCCACTTCAAAAAACGTCGGCGACACGGCGAATGAAGGCAGCGCTTGGATTCTGTCGAACAGTTCAACGACTCGATCTTCGGGAATGCACGTCCCTCGAATCCGGATTCGTTCACGAAAATCAAGAAGATGCGGAGAGGTATACAACCCGACGCAGATTCCGGCAGCCTGGAGAATCGAAGCCGTGATGGCGGCCACGGACCCCTTCCCGTTGGTTCCGGCAACGTGCAGGACCGGGAAACGCTCCTGGGGATGTCCGAGTTCCGACAACAACGAGGAAATCGTGTCCAGTCCCAGGTTGATTCCGAATTGTTGCAACTCGTAGAGACGTTCTCGTGCGGCTTCGTAGGAACGCTTCATCAACGGTCCCAAAGGCTAGTCTGCCAACGTCGGTGCCTGTTGATTGGCATGAAAATATTCACTCGGGACGCCTTTCCTCTTCCCCTCCTTTGTAAGGAGGGGCGAGGGGAGGTAGCGGCTATTCCCAGGACAGCACCCATTGCTCCCTCGACGGGTGGCTCTACCCCACCTGACCTCCCCTTACAAAGGGGAGGGAACGGGGTGGGAGCCCAGCGTGGTCCCATTTTCAATCCTTTAGGCGCAGGCGGCAAGCCTGCATAGCGGCAGGAACGGCGGCCGTTCAACATGCGGTTATGCACTGGCACCCAGGTGCCGTAACACGGTGTGGAGCGTCGCTCGAAGATGGGGACGACTCACAATGGCGTCAATCATACCATGTTCGAGTAAAAATTCCGCACGCTGAAACCCGTCCGGCAACCGCTGTTTGATGGTTTGTTCAATGACTCGTGGCCCCGCAAACCCGATCAGGGCTTTTGGTTCAGCCAGGATGATATCCCCTAACATCGCGACGCTCGCGGTGACGCCCCCGAAGGTTGGATCCGTCAGGAGAGAAATGAACGGCACGCCGGCTTCATGAAGCCGCGCCATGGCTGCCGCAGTCCTGGCCATTTGCATGAGAGAGAGGATGCCTTCCTGCATTCTCGCCCCACCCGACGTGGTCACGAGTATGAACGGGGTCTTTCCTTCCACGGCCCGGTCGGCGGCACGACAAATCTTTTCTCCAACCACGGACCCCATGCTGCCTCCCATAAATCCAAAATCAAAGATCCCCACCATGACCGGGCACGCATGGAGCCTCCCTTCTCCCGTGACGATGGCATCGCATCTGCCGGTTTTCTTCTGATAGGTCTCGATTCGTCCGGGGTATGGTTGCGTATCGACAAAGGTCAGGGGGTCGCCCGGTGACAAGCCGGCATCCCACTCCTGGAAGCTGGCAGGGTCGAGCAAGGCGTCAATCCGTTCCGGGACCGACAGGGGAAAGTGGTATCCACACTTGGGACAGAGTTTGAAATTTTGATCGACTTCTTTCCGATAGACGACGGCACGGCAAAAGGCACATTTGATCCACATGCCTTCAACAATGTTCAGCCTACCCTTTTCCCGTTCTTCCGACGAGCCCTTCTTAAACCAACCCATCGAGACGTTTTCCTTCGGAAAGGGGTAAGCGAAAAACCGCGGCGGGGACAATCAGCCGCCGCGCGAGTGCATTTCCAAATGTGGATCCTGGCGAAGCTCTTCGACCTGAATAAATTGACCTCGCCTGCTTGAGGGCTCAAGCGCTTTGCGTTCTTCGGCCCCACGGTCGATCCGGCCTTGCCATCCCGACTGAATACGTGCCCGCACGGTCGCGTCATCGTTCATCCGAAGCGGTTCCCGCAAGTCCAAGCCGTGTCTGGCATACAGACACAGATACCACAGGCCGTCCGCCGTTAAACGACTCCGATCACACGTGGCGCAAAATGGCGTTGTCGTGGAAGGAATAATGCCAAACGTGATCCCATCGGGCAGGCGAAACCGCTGGGCCGGAGCCGAACTGTTTTCCCGAATCGGCTCAATCGGGCCATACGCCTGCCGGAGTCTCTCCAGAATCTCGGCCTGAGAAAAGACTTTTTCCATACCCCAATCGTTCGCGCCGCCCACGTCCATGTACTCGATGAATCGAACTTCCGCCTCGACGCTTTTTCCGTATTCGATCAGATCGACGAGTTCATCGTCATTGAATCCTTTTATCGCGACGGTGTCGATTTTGAGCCCGGCCAATCCGACCGTCTTGACCTGCGCAATGCCGTGTAAGACCCGATCAAAGGAATCACGTTTGGTCAGTCGTTGAAACCTGTCGGGTTTTAAGGTATCGAGGCTGACCGTGATGCGATGCAAGCCGGCGTCACGAAGCGATTCCGCTTGCTCATCCAACAAAATTCCATTGGTGGTCAAGGCGATATCATGAATGGATGCCTGTTGTCTCAACAGGCGAATCAGGGCGGGAAGGTCACGACGAAGCAGGGGTTCTCCACCCGTCAATCGGACTTTGTCCACGCCGAACTCCGTAAAGATCTCCACCAACCGGTTGATTTCTTCAAAACTCAGGAGGGTTTCACGGGGAAGCCACGTATAGTCATCTTCCGGCATACAATATCGACAACGCAGGTTACATCGATCCGTCACCGACACGCGCAAACTCCGCAAGGGACGGCCAAAGGTGTCGAAAAGATCTGAACTTGGCATAGACCCGGCGTTCATGGATGTTGCTCGACCCACATTTGCCCGTCCGGCGTGTGTTCACATTTCCAGATTGGCGTAATCTGCTTTAATTCGTCGATGCACCATTTGCAGGCCTTGAACGCATCCGCTCGATGCATGGCACCGACCACAATCAAAACAATATTTTCCCCGATGTCGATTTCTCCGTACCGGTGCAGAACAAGCACTTCGATGACGTCAAAATCCTGTAACGCGCGATCACGAATCTCCCGGAGTTTCTTTTGGGCCATCCCTTCATAATATTCAAACGTCATCCTGCTGACGTCCCGATCTTCCGAGCGATCTCGCGCGGTTCCGAGAAACGTGGCAATGCCGCCAATGCGCGTGGATCGATTCCTCACCCGGTTGATTTCCTCATCAATCGAAAAATTCTCTCGTTGGACCCGGACCAACATGGCTTCTGCATCAACGGTAGACATAGGAAGTCCTCTCCCCTGACGTACACGATCCGCCGGAAAACGGCGGAAGCAACGCGATTTCATCAGCGCTGGTGAGTTCGGTTTCACCGTGAGCGATGTGATGGTTCACCGACACAAGAATTTTTCTTTTGAGCAACAAGTCCCCCACGTCGGGATTCATCGACTGGATCGCCGCAATCAAATCATCGACCTTGCAGCCCTGGTCCAACCGCACCGTCAGTTCGGATTCGTGGTGAAGCTGCGTTTTCAACATGCCGAACAATTTCACCGTGACGGTCATGACTGTGGCCCATGAGCCGGCGCCAACGCCTCGGCTCGTTGATAGGTCCCGGACTTTCCTCCGGATTTCGAGACCAAACACACGTCACCAAAACTCATGCCCTTATCGACGGCTTTACACATGTCGTAAATCGTCAACGCCGCAGTCGCCACGGCGGTCATGGCTTCCATTTCGACTCCGGTCTGACCGTTGGTTTTGACGGTGGCCTGGATGGTGATGGAACACTGTCCCCTCTCATCGGGCGTAAGATTGTCCTGGAAGTCGATATTCACGCTCGTGAGCATCAGCGGATGACACATGGGGACCAAATCCGGTGTCCGTTTGGCACCCATGACCCCGGCCACCTGAGCCACGGCCAACACGTCGCCTTTAGCGATTTTCCCTTCCTGAATACGGCGTAGGGTATCCGGGAGCATACACACCCGTCCGTGAGCCACCGCGATTCGTTCAGTCGAACCCTTGGCCGACACATCGACCATCCTCGCACGTCCGGATTCATTGAAATGCGTAAAATCAGCCATGGCCTCCCCCGCTGAGACGTTTCGCGCTATTATAGGAGCCCTCCGAAAAGCGGGTCAAGCAATAGAGTCCGGGTATCTGCCCCGGCTTTCTCACGCCTGGTCGAAGCGGGACGGGCGACTCCCGAAGCTTGACACGTCTTTCCGCCTTCCCGACAATGCCTGCATGCCTGAAGCCATCATCATTGAAGGAATACGTTTTCAGGCGAGATGCGGGGTCACATTTGACGAACGACAACGCCCGCAACCCCTGTTAGCCGATCTCGAAGTCACCTGTTCGGCCGAAGACGCCATTCATTCCGACAGCCTCGCAAAAACCGTGGATTACGCACGAGTCGTCCAACGGATGATCGACGTGGGGACAACCAATGAAAACGCATTGATCGAACGATTGGCGGACCAGATCGCTCAAATGCTCATGCTGGAATTTCCTATTCATCAATTAACGATCTGGCTTCGAAAAGCCGCTCCACCGCTCCCGGACGTGTCGGGTTCGGTCGGTGTACGCCTGACGTACCCTCGCACGCGAGCGGTTGATTCCCCTTCCTTCTTCCAACCGTCCCCTTTTCTGCACGCCACGGCAGACATGATCCCTCAAGGTAAAGTCTTGGACGTGGCCGCCGGAGAAGGGCGACATGCCCTGTACATGGCGTCTCAAGGGTATGAAGTCATCGGTCTTGACCGGGACGAGCACGCACTCGACACCTTGACACGTACGGCCAAGGACCATCGCCTTTCAAAACTTTCGACGTGGAACGTCGACCTGGAAACACACCCGGAGGAGCCCCCCTCCCTTGGCAATCAGGAATACGAGGGGATTCTGGTGTTCTTCTATCTCTTCCGACCACTCTTTCCTTCTCTCCTGCAAGCCCTCAAGCCCGGCGGTGTCCTGATCTATGAAACGTTTTTGATCGACAACCACGTACAATTCCAACATCCCCGAAGGAAAGAATTCTGTTTAGGGCATAACGAATTGCTTCACTTAACGCATCCGTTGCGAGTGTTACACTATGAGGAAGGACCACACCCCTCTCCTCGTCAAGGGACGGCCATAACCGCACGGCTCGTGGCTCAAAAACCCTGCCCTGAGCCTGTCGAATGGGCCTGCCCTGCCTGTCCTGAGCGTAGCCGAAGGAAGCCCGTCGAAGGGGCCTGACCCCCGTGGGCACGAGAAGGCTCCGGAGGCAATCGTTTTTTCATCGATGGCACGAATCGATCTTCATCTTCACACCACCTACTCCGACGGCAGTCTGCCACCGGCGGAAGTCGTGGCCTTGGCCCATCAAGCGGGAGTCACGGCCATGGCGATCACGGATCACGACATCGTGGACGGCATTCCCCACGCCATGGAAGCGGCTTCGAAGCTGGGCATCGAAATCGTCCCCGGCGTCGAATTGAGTTCACGCCATAACGGACAGGAACTCCACGTCCTCGGCTATTTCTTCGATTGGCAGGAGCCGACCTTCCAGGCCCACCTGGCTCAACAGCGTCTTTCACGACACGTCCGAAATCCGCAGACCATCGAACGGCTTCACACATTAGGACTTGAACTTTCAGAAGATGAAGTCAAGGCAAAGGCCGGCTCCGACTCCATCGGCCGTCCGCATATCGCTCAAGTTCTGGTTGACAAGGGGTACGTGAGTCATGTCCAGGAAGCCTTCGATCGCTACCTGGGCGAAGGCGCCGCGGCCTACGTGCCCCGGACGCTGGCCGACACCCATGAAGTCATCACCTGGATTCGCAACGCGGGGGGCGTCCCGGTCCTGGCTCACCCGACGTGGACCCGGTGTCAGGGGGAGCCCCTGTATCGCTTGTGTGCTCATTTAAAGGAAGCCGGGTTGTTGGGGCTGGAAGTGTTTTACGGCACACATACCCGGCAACAAACGTCGCGGTATCTTGAATTGGCAAAACGGTTGGACCTGTTAGTCACCGGCGGAAGCGATTTCCACGGTGCGGCGAACCCGGCTATTCAGGTCGGTCGAGGAAAGGGAACCTTAAAAGTCCCGGCCGCGCTATTGGAGCCCTTACGCCGGGCCGCCCGATAGAGATCAGGTACTCGCTAATTTTCCGGCGCTTCGACGATGTGATTTTCAAACCGGGTACAGCCCTCGGCCAGCAGCCGGTTCGTCAGCATTTCCCCGGGCCATTCGATCGGCAGATCCGCCGTGAAGACCCAGACGTCCGGTGAGGTCCAGATCGGGCCGTGGTCTTCCGGTAAATCGGGGTCGAACAGGTCCGTCCAGACGGGCATATAGACGCCGTTCCCACATTGCGTGTGCAAATGAACAATCGCTCGACTCCGAACCGGCGAGTCGAGATCATGCCAGACCGCTGCCGTTTCATCGGCCAGGCGATGAAGTCTCACGGCGTTCTGCGCGTCAAACATGCCGTACGCGGCATACACCGGCACCTCCAACATGTTCGGCGCCAAGGCGATCTCAGGACATTGATCCATAAGACCCTGCAATAAGGTTTCCCGCTCTTTGTCGGGGATGGTCTCCGGGAGGGACGAATCCTTCGCACCAATTAATTCAAACAACAAAAAGGCCGTTGATTCGACGGGAGGATGCAGGCGGGCGGTAATGGGTTGCCGGCGCTGGGAACCGGCCATACATGACAAATGTTCGTGGAGCTTCTGAAGGGTTAAGAAATCAAGCGTCGTATCGGTCAGCAATCGCGGTTCAACCGTTACCACGGTTCCGGGAGGGATTTGCAAACATTCTCGCAATAATTCCGCTGTTTTTTCCGGATTAAGTTTCAATCCAAGGGGCGCAGCCAAATTCGCCTGCAGAGACAACTCAATCGCGCCCAAAATGGCATAAGCCGAGTCGTCATCGTGATCACTCTCGATCAACACCGAGCACGCGGCCTCCGCCAACAGGTCAAACAGCCACTCGGCCATTTCCTCATCCAACGCCGCCAGGACGGTGAGCACGTCATGCTCGCGTTCCTGTTCGAGCAATGCTTGCAGGACTTCGATGGCGAGTTCGGAATCACCATGATCGTGCCGGCGGGCATTGATCAGATGAATCAGGTCTCGGGTTAACGGGTCAGGGCGATACCAACTGGACATGTGCGGAGTTCGAACTCGACGTCTGCTAAAATTTGTGGCCACCCCAGCCAGGGAATGAGGACGGCATCAACTCAAGAGGGCATCCTTTTGTTTCGCCGCTTGCAGGATTCATTCTGCATACGGTGAATCCGATATGCAAGCCATTTTCTTCAACGACCGGAGATCATGACAACTCCGTCGTTTTGCGCGGCGCCGTTGCTCTCTCATACCTTCTTAAAACTGAAAGACCCGATCCATGGCAAGCCTTCACGGGTGTCGGTACTTTCGTCCGAGCCCTCATGTCCTTGCCACGGTTTGACATGCCTGAAAGCGAGTGGTATGAAAAGTAGTATTGTGGACAATGACCAGTACCTTGAGTTCGACGACGAATTGGAAGATTTCGACGACCCTCGGTATAAACCCCCTCGCCGCCGATGGTTCAGGTTCCTCCTGCTCATCCTGTTGGCTATAGGGATCTGGTACGTCGTGACGGACCCGGAGCGACGGTCTTTCGTGATCCAAATGATTCCCGACACGGTGCGCACCGCTCTTGATCTACAGACTGAAGACCCCACTCCCCAACGCGACCGCAACGTCTCTCCCCCGTCGGACGTGCCTCCCATTCCGGCCTTTCACGAAGGACAACGTGTCACCGTCGCGCTGAAAGAAGGTCGTCAGGCTCGCTTCCGGTTAGGTAATGAGGCCGGAGAGCAACGACTGGGTCCCGTGGTGAAAACGGGCGACGTCCTCACGATCATCGACGGGAGTCTCATCGAGAAACAGTGGAGGTATTTCGTGCAAACGAAATCCGGAGAGTCGGGATGGCTTAAGGAAATGTATCTTCAACCCCAATCATAAATTGCAGCCAAGTTCCTACGCAGATGCCCACCGTCGCGGACGCTCATTCCTACTGCACCAAAAAGACCAAGGACAGCGGGAGCAATTTTTACTATTCATTTCTCTTTTTACCCCGTCCTCGCCGGGAAGCCATCCATACCGTCTACACGTTGTGTCACGAGTTGGATGCGGCCGTGGATCACCCCCCTCGCGGAGTGGATCCATGCGACGAGCTTGCACAATGGCGCCGGGAAATCGAGGCGGCGTATCGAGGCACCCCGCAATATCCGGTGACCATCAGCCTTGCGGACCACGCCCGCAAGCTGGATATTCCCCAGGACTATTTTCAAGAACTGGTTGCCGGCATGGAAATGGATCTGACGATCAGACGGTATGCCACCTTTGAAGATCTCTATCCCTATTGCTATCGCGTGGCATCGATCGTCGGATTGATCTGTTTAAAAGTGTTCGGAACCATGGACCCGCGCGCGCGCGACTATGCCGTCAACCTGGGCATGGCCTTTCAACTGACCAACATCATGCGCGACGTCGGAGCCGATGCCGAACGGGACCGGATTTACGTGCCGCAAGAAGATCTGGCCAGGTTCGGCTGTTCCGAGGAGCAACTTTTGGCCAAGACCTCTTCGCCTCAATTCATCCAACTCATGGAATTCCAGGCTGCCCGGGCTCACGACTACTATCGAAAAGCCCAAACCGTATATGACGCCCTTTCATCGGCCGATCGCCAATCGTTGCTGTCAGCGGAAATTATGCGCGTCATCTACTTCAACCTGTTGACCCGTATTGAAAAAGCGCGATTTGCCGTGTTTGCCTCCCGCATTCGCGTCCCTCCCCTTCATCGTCTGACCCTGGCCCTGATGGCGTGGGTGCGCCGGTCATTCCAAAACCGTGTGTCCCGCCGCACGTAATGCGTCACCAGTCGATCGATATGAAGAGAGCCAACGCCAATTCAGTTCTGTCATTCCCGCGCACGCGGGAATCCAGTGTCGTTCTCTTCACATACAAAGAAAAAAGCAAAGACCCTGGATCCTCGATTAAAAATAGCCTGTCCCCGACGTTAGTAATCGGGGATCGAGGATGACAGGAGGGGAAGTCGGGATGGCAAATGTTCAACAATGTAGCATGAGAGATACCTATGTCGCTCGCCGACCTCTGTGAATCACTACGCAACTGCCAGCAATGTCGCCTGGCGTCCGGACGGACGCAGGTCGTGTTCGGGAGCGGGAATCCGGAAGCCTCGATCATGTTCGTCGGAGAGGCCCCGGGGTTCCACGAGGACAAGCAAGGAGTGCCGTTTGTCGGCGCGGCGGGAAAACTCCTGACGGAATTATTGGAATCGGTCGGGCTGTCCCGATCACAGATTTATATTGCAAACGTCATCAAGTGCCGTCCGCCTCAGAATCGCGACCCCGCACCGGATGAAGTGGAAACCTGCAAACCGTTCCTGCTCCAGCAGATTCAATTGATCAAACCGCACTTGGTTTGTTCCATGGGTAACTTTGCCACCCAAACACTGCTGGAAAGAAAAGTGGGGATCACCAAGGTACACGGGCAACCGTTTCAATTAGCGGAGTTTCAACTGTTTCCGCTGTTCCATCCCGCCGCGGCTCTTCACAACGACAATCTCCGCCCTCTGCTCCGGGAAGATTTCCAAAAATTAAAACGGCTCCTGGATGCGATGGTGGCGCCCCCTCAGGAGCCGGCAGTTCCGGCAAGTGCCAAACCCATCCAAATGGATTTGTTTTAGCATGCCTGGATACCAAATAGCTGCATTTTGTAATACTTTTGGCGTCTTTTAGCACCCAAATAGAGTCATTTTGACTCCATTTAGGCACCTTTTGGATTCTTAGTCTGGCAGGTCTGATTCGTAGGTCGTCGTAGTCGGATTGTTGGGTTACGCCTTCGGCCAACCCACCCTACGGGCTGTCGTCACCGGCTTGATCCTCACTTGATGCCTCGGTTTCTTCGTCAGATTCTTCATCGGTTTCTTCGAGTTCGTCTTCCGGTGTCTCGAACCACTTGACCAGCATTTCTTCCCACCACACTTCATCCACTTCCGCACCCGGATCGACCCCCAGGAAAGACACGTCGGCCTCCGTCATGTCCGGATCAATATCCGTCGGACGAACACGGGCGCGATCGATCACTTCTTTGGTCGCATACCCGCCAACGATCCAGGAAGGTGGATCGGCACGCCGGGATTTATACGCCTGAAGTTGCAGCTTGAGATAGACAAACGTTTTCCGCTGCGCAACATCCTCAAACCCACTGGGCGTGAGGCTCAAGGTTTTCTCAATTTTCTTTCGCCATTCCCGTTGATCATAGCGCGAGGTGACCAACTGCAAGGCTTTGACTCCATCCTCAACGTCAAGTGGCATAACGACTCCTTCGGCTTTCGGGACACTCACGCATTCAATCACCCCCCACCATCATCTCACGTATGCGTATGGTGGGGCTCGCCAGTTTCCCTCGAAAGGCTAAATCATTCCCGATCGACTCGATATCCTGGAACATCTGTTTCAAATTACCGGCGATTGTCACTTCCTGAACCGGATAGGCCAATTCGCCATTTTCAATCCAAAAGCCGGAGGCGCCGCGGGAATAGTCTCCCGTCACCATGTTCACGCCGAATCCGATCAATTCGGTGACGTACAAGCCTTGTGTGACGGACCGGATGATTTCGTCGGGCGACATGTCACCGGGATGGAAAAACAGATTCGTCGGAGAGACGGCTGGATTATCACCGATACTTCGTGACGCGTTGCCGGTGGACGCCATCCCCAACTTTCTTCCGGAATACGTATCCAACAAATAGCCGGACAGCACGCCTTGTTCCAGGATCATCGTCTTGCGGGTGGGCAAGCCCTCCCCGTCGAAGGGCCGGGACCCGAGCTTGCCGGGCAGGCAACCGTTGTCTTCGACGTTCACGTGGTGTGGGGCAATGGACTTTCCCAACTGCCCCAGCAAAAACGAAGCGCCTTTATACAGGGAATATCCGGAGACCGCATTCGAGAGGTGCCCCAATAAACTGCACGCCGTTTCCGGATCAAAAATCACGGGAACCCGTTGGGTCTCGACTTTTCGAGCCCCCAAACGCCGCAACGTCCGCTCCGCCGCGATTCGGCCGATGGACTCCGGATCGTCCAATTCCCGCCGTTTCCGCGAAACCGCATACCAGTAATCCCGTTGCATGCCCTGGTCATCGGGGCCTTCGGCGACCGGGGCCACGGACAGGGAAAACCGCGAACTACGGTGATACCCCAGAAACCCGTGCGTGTTGGCCAATACCACCGCGCCAGAGCCCACACCGCACTCGGCCCCTTCCGAATTGGTCACGCGGGAATCAGCGTCCATGGCCGCCCGTTCCGCGCGCTGCGCCACGTCAATGGCTTCGTCCACGGGCATGGCAGTGGGATCATACAAGTCCAAATCCGGGACGTCACTCGCTAAGGCCGTTGATTCGGGAAGGCCCGAGGTCTCATCCTCGGCCACGGCCTTGGCAAGGGCGCAAGTATCGGCCACCAACTGCTTGAGCGAGGCTTCGGAAAAATCCGACGTGGACGTACTGGCCGACCGCTTCCCGAAAAACGCTCGGATACCCAGGCTTTTTTCCCGTGCCTTACTCAAACAATCCACGGCCGACAACCGGACCTGAACCGACACGGAATCCCCTTCCGCCACCATGACGTCGGCTTCCGTGGCGCCGTGGGCTTTGACCCGGTCGATCAACTCGGCGGCAAGTGTCTTCAGGACTTCCGGGGATTCATGCATGATGGGGACAATGAATTGACTGGGGGTGGAGTGTGGAAGATTGTTGCGTGACGGCCTACGTGGCGGTGCCTCCCACCGTAATCTCGTCGATTCGAATCGTGGGCAACCCGACGCCGACCGGCACGGATTGTCCCTCTTTGCCGCAGGTCCCGATACCCGAATCCAATTGCAAGTCATGGCCAACCATGGAAACCTGCTTGAGGACGTCGGGCCCACTCCCGATGAGGGTCGCCCCTTTGACCGGCTTCGTCACTTTGCCATCCTCGATCAGATAGGCTTCACTCGCCGAAAACACGAACTTGCCGTTCGTGATATCCACCTGTCCGCCGCCGAACGACACGGCATACAGCCCTTTCTTGACGGAGCGCAGAATATCCTCGGGTTCGGACGTGCCGGCCAACATGAAGGTATTGGTCATCCGGGGTAACACGATGCTGCGGAAATCCTCGCGCCGGCCGTTGCCGGTAAGTGGAATGCCTATAAGCCTGGCGTTCAGACGGTCCGTGATGTACCCGCACAGAATTCCGTCTTCGATCAGGACGGTCCTGGTCGTGGGCGTACCTTCGTCGTCGACGTTGAGCGAGCCACGCCTGAACGGCAACGTCCCATCGTCCACGATCGTACACACGTCGGACGCCACGCGCTGACCGATCAAATTACTGAACGCCGACGTCTTCTTGCGATTGAAATCCGCCTCCAGACCGTGCCCGACGGCCTCGTGCAACAGAATTCCGGGCCAGCCGCCCCCCAGGACCACGGGCAGAATGCCCGCGGGCGCGTCCACGGCATCGAGATTCAGGATCGCCTGCCTGGCGGCTTCTCGCGCATACGCCCGCGCCCGGTCCTGTTCGTGATAAAAGGCAAACGCCACGCGGCCGCCGCCGCCGAAGGTGCCGACCTGTCGATTGGTCCCTTCTTCGGCAATACACGTCACCTGAAGCCGAGATAACGGCTGCACGTCCCCGGCGCGCAAGCCTTCGGTGGTCGCCACCAGCATGACTTTATGATTGGTATTGATGGACGCCATCACCTTCGTGATCCGGGGGTCATAGCGCCGCGCTTCCTGATCGATCAGGTTGAGCAGGTCCACGCGCTCCTGCGTGGCGACGTCAGTCAGGGGCTGTTCAAGCGGATAGAGATTGTGCGTCCCGGCCGGCCGATGCGTGACTGGGACCGGGACGTCGCCTTGCGGTGAATCGGCGATATACCGGGCGGTATCCGCGGCAATCTCCAGATCCCGCCGCGACAATTCATCGGAATAGGCAAACCCGGTTTTCTCCCCGGCGGTGGCCCGGACTCCGGCCCCCTGAGCAATGCTTTTGACGGCCCGCTTGACAATGCCCTCCTCCATGGACACGGATTCGGAGATTGTCGATTCAAAATAAATGTCCGCGTAATCCACGGCACGAACGTTCACGCGTGCCAAGGCCTGCTCAACTTCACGTTCCTCCAGGGCAAAATGTTCGAAGGGCACAACCTGTTCAGACATGGTCTCTACACTTAGCACGACCACCAAAATTTGCGCAAGAAAGGGTTGGCTGTCGGATTACGCTGCGTTAATCCGACCTCCACACACTTGCCTGTCCTCGGTTTGACAAGGCCGGGCATCACGATTAGACTGTTTTTAAGCTGTTTTTCGAGTGCAGTGCCTCATCTCGCGGTCAACTCTGACACCAATACCGATGCCTCTCCATTCGCCACATTCCTTTGCGGAACTCACGGAGGACGATCTCTTTACCCAGCTCGACCAGGAAGCCTTGCCCCGTCACGTGGCCGTGATCATGGATGGGAACGGTCGCTGGGCTTCCCAGCGCGGCCTGCCCCGCATTGCCGGACACAGGGAAGGGTTGGTTGCCGTCCGGGACGTCCTCAATGCCTTTTACCTGCTGGGGATTCCCATCGTCACGGTGTACGCGTTTTCTCAGGAGAACTGGAATCGCCCCCAAGCCGAGATCGACTTACTCATGACGCTGCTCGAAGAGTTTCTGCATCAGGAACGGCAGACGTTCCAGGAACGAAAGACCCGGTTTTTCCCCATCGGCTTACTGAACGAGCTTCCGGATTCCACGCAGGACATGGTGCATGCCGTGGCTCAGGAGACCGAGCATTTCACCGACCACACCGTGGCGGTCGCGCTGAGTTATGGCGGACGCTCCGAGATTATCGACGCCACGAATCGCCTGATTGAAGACGTGCAATGCGGAAAAATTTCGGGAGACGTTCATGAAACCCAATTCGAGCAGTACCTGTCCACTGCCGGTCTTCCGGACCCGGACCTCCTGATCCGCACGAGCGGGGAAGCGAGAATCAGCAATTTCCTGCTCTGGCAAATCGCGTATACGGAACTCTATTTCACCAAGACCCTGTGGCCGGATTTCCGGCGACGCGACGTGTTGTTGGCGCTGCTCGATTACCAGAAACGGGATCGTCGTTTCGGTCGTCTTCCGCATGCCGTCTCTCCTCAAAACAGGCTGTGAGCACGATTAATGTGGCTGAACCCGCTTCCAGGAGCCCGCATCCGGATCCCCTCACAGCCCGTTCATCCGC
>JAHRAK010000073.1 GCA_020027535.1 Nitrospirales bacterium | reverse complement strand
GACAACCCCCTCAATCCCCCTTATCAGGGGGACGGCAGATCCCCTCTCCCCCCTGACAAGGGGGGGCAGAGGGGTTCAGTAGGGGCGGACCTGCGTGTCCGCCCTCCCTGCTGTCATCCCGGACTTGATCCGGGATCCAGTGTCTTTGCTTTGTCTTTGTATTGTCTTCGTACCCGCCGCTCATGCCGCGTTTTATTCCCCTCTTTTGTAAGGAGGGGCGAGGGGAGGTAGAGGCATTTGTAGTCATCCGACGATCGGGCTCTACCCCACCCCCGCTTTCGCGGGGGCATGCCTAGCTCAGCCTCCCCTTACAAAGGGGAGGAAATACTGGGGCGAAACCCCGCAAGCATTCCCCCCTTAGTATGAACCGCACGCGTGATTCAGAAACTGGCCGAGTTGGTCCAGGACCGGCAGGGGAATTTCGTGCCCCCCTCGGAATTCATGCCAGGTCACGGGGAGCCCGTGCCGGATCAGGGAGTCCTTGAGTTGGATGGCCGTTTCGTGAGGGAGCAGGGGGTCGTCCGTTCCATGACTCTGAAACACGGGGAGCCCTTTTCGGCCGGGCCATCGTTCCTCCCATTCGGGTTTCGCAATGATGCTTCCCGAGAGGATGATGAGCCCGGCAAACTGGCGAGCACTTCGCAGCACCGTATCGCAGGCCAACATGGCGCCTTGCGAGAATCCGCCGAGGAAGATCCGATCCGGGGGAAGGCCCTCATGCCGGTCGAGGTCGTCCAGCATGGCGAGCACGCGCTCACGGGCAGCCGCCAGCCCGTCGGGCACCTCCTCGATATCACGTCCACGCCCCTCAGCCGTCTGACGCGCGATCCGGTCCATGTCGAGCATCCACCATGCTCGTCCATCGTAAGGGCCGTCGTCCAGCTTCAGGGGGGCAACGGGGAACACGAACCGCACGGCGTCCGGTACCCGTACCATTCTCCACAGGGCGACCAGGTCGTCACCGGGCGCTCCGAATCCGTGCAGGAGAATGACCACGGGTCCGTTCCCTCCGCCTTCGCGGTCCGGGCCTCCCGCGATATGGACGTCGAGCCCTCCGTACGTGTGCATGCGCATCGGGATCGATTCTTGGGCTATGCGAAGGGCCGGGCTTAGTGCCCCATCTTCGGCGCGCCGGCATTGGCGCCTTCGGTCACGAGCGGGATGCGCAGCACTTGCCGGCAGTGCGTACAGGTGACCCGCAGGGTGTCCTTGTCTGAATAGACAATGTCCTGTTCTTTGGCCCAGAACAGTTTTTCACATTTCGGACATTTTCTCACGAGCATGGGCATGATGGTGTTCCTGGCTGATAGGGTATTGACAAACCCTCGATCATTGATGGGTGTTGCTGGTAATTACGATTGATTTAGTGTAATACAAATGGGCTGCCGTTCTCTACATGATTACCTATGCCGACCATAAAGACTTTGACCCCGCCGCCTTGTTACCCCTGTTCGAGCAAGCGCCCTGGGCTCGCGGGAGGACCGTGGCCGAGACGACACCCATGGTTCTGCATACCGACCTGTTCATCACGGCGTGGGACGACCGCCGGGTCATCGGGTGTGGGCGGGTCCTGACCGATTACGTGTATCGCGCCTCCATCTGGGACGTCATTGTGGATTCGGCTTACCAGGGACAAGACGTGGGGACGGAAATCATTCACCGGATCCTGAACCATCCGGCCCTTCAACGCGTCGAACTCTTCTGGCTCTGTACCCGCGACAAGGAAACATTCTACGAAACTCTCGGCTTCAGTGCCAAGGAACAGACCGGCATGGTCTGGGACCGACGGAAACGGTCTGCCCCCGGCCGCGACGAATGAAGGCTGTGCCCGGTCGCAGGCCGCTTCTACGCCACGTTTTATTCTACTTTTAAATTCTTGCGCACCCAGTGTCGAGAAAACCAAGGGTACAGCGCCGGGATCACCAGCAGGGTCAGCAGGGTACTGGACACCAATCCACCGACGACCACGGTTGCCATGGGGCGCTGAATTTCCGACCCGACGCCGGTTGCGAGTAACAAGGGGATCAACCCCAACGCGGTGGTTAATGCGGTCATGAGTACGGGTCTCAGGCGAGAGTGCGCGCCTTCCTCAATGGCTTGCCTGAGCATCCTGTTCTCAGTGAAACGCCGGTTGATGGACGTGACCATCACGACCCCGTTCAGTACCGCCACACCAAACAGCGCGATAAACCCTATTGAACTGGGCACCGATAAATATTGCCCGGACAGCCATAACTCGAAAATACCGCCGATTAACGCCAGAGGGACGTTGATCATAATCAGAGCGGCCTGGCCTAACGAACCGAAGGCGAAGTACAGCAACAGGAAGATCAGCGCGAGGGACGTGGGCACCACGATCATTAAGCGCGCCTGAGCCCGTTGCTGGCTTTTGTATTGACCGTCGAAGACCACGCTGTAGCCGTCGGGCAGGTCGATTTCACGGCTGATCCGTTCCTTCAGTTCGTTCACCAGGCCGCCCATGTTGCGGCCATCCACGTTGGATAGGACCACGACGCGGCGTTGCACGTTGTCGCGGCGAATTTGCGGAGGCCCGGTTTCGATTTCGACGCTTGCCACTTCGCCCAAACGCACCCACGCGCCGTTCGGCGATTCGATCAGCAGATCACGAATGGCGTCGGCGCTCCGGCGGACGGATTCTTCCAGTCGCACGTAGATGTCGTAACGCTCGTTGCCCTTGATGACCTGCCCGGCGGACACGCCGCCGATCCCGTCCGACACCAGCGAGACGATTTCCTCCACCGCCATCCTGTAGCGCGCCAGCGCCTCGCGGTCGGGGCGCACCACGAGCTGGGCTTCGCCGGCGATTTTTTCCAAGGCTACGCCGCGTGTGCCCTGGACCTGCTTGACCAACGTCTCGAGTTCCCTGCCTTTTCTCGCCAGCACGTCCAGGTCGGGGCCGAATAATTTGATGGCGAGTTGGGCGTCCACGCCGGACAGCAATTCATCCACCCGGGTGGCGATGGGTTGGGAAAAGGAGAACAACAACCCCGGGTGCACGGACAGTTTCTCTTCCATCAGGGCTTGCAGTTCATGGCGGTTGCCGGCGGACGTCCATTCCGCGGGCGGGTTCAATCCGACGTAGGTTTCGATATTGGAAACCGGTTCGGGGTCTCCGCCAAGATCGGGGCGGCCGATGTGACTCAGGACGGTGGTGACTTCCGGAAACTCCATCAGGAGCGCTTCCAGCTTGGGGGCGAGCGCCACGGACGTCTGCAAGCTCGACGACGGCGCCAGCGTGGTGCGGATGTTCAACGTCCCTTCTTC
Organism: Nitrospirales bacterium; assembly: GCA_020027535.1. Lineage (GTDB taxonomy): Bacteria > Nitrospirota > Nitrospiria > Nitrospirales > UBA8639 > Bin75. Next base: position 2,643 of record JAHRAK010000073.1, on the reverse strand, counting down.
CAGTTCCGGCACGAACTCGGTGCCCAGTTGCGTCATGGTCGCCATGGACAGGACGAACAAGGTCGCCGCCGAACCGACGACAAGCGTACTTTGCTTCAGTGCCCTGTGCAGCACGTAACGATACACCCGTGCGATGGGCGGCAGGACCGGGCTTTCCCTGTTTCGCGGCGCTTGTTGGAAGACAAAGCTTGCCAAAGCGGGGATCACCACCAGCGCGACCAGCAACGAGGCCAGCATCGCCACGATGATGGAAACGGCCATCGGCATGAATAATTTGCTCTCGACCCCTTCCAGGGTAAACAGGGGGGAAAAGACCACGGCAATAATCATGACGGCAAAAAATACCGGGCTGGTCACTTCGTGGGTGGCCGCTTGAATGAGCAAGTTCATGCGTCGCTTCCTGCTTTGCACAACGCCCATATACGCCTCGGCAGGGACAGCCTTGGGTTGGGTCAGGTTGGAAAAAATGTTTTCCATGACGACCACCGTGCCGTCCACCATCATCCCGATGGCGATCGCCAGTCCGCCCAACGACATCAGGTTGGCCGAAATACCCCAATAGGCCATGACGGTGAGAGCCAGTCCGATCGACAGCGGTATGGACAGCAACACCAACAACGTGGCGCGCAGGTTCATCAGGAAGATCGCCAGCACGATGATGATCAGGACGAACGCTTGCAACAGCGCGTCGGTCACCATGGCGACGGCCTTGTTGACCAGGTCGGCCTGGTCGTAGTAGGGATACAACGTCACGCCGTCGGGCAGGGCCTGCGCGATCAGCGGCAGCCGGTCGTAGATGCCTTCGATGGTGGCATTGGTATTGGCTCCTATGCGTTTGAACACGATGCCCGCCATGACTTCGCCGCGCGATTGCGGCCGGCCTTGAGCGTCGCGGTCGGTCATGGTGACGGCGCCCTGGCGGATTTCCCCGCCCAATTCCAGTCGTGCGAGGTCTTTCACCTTGATCACGACGCCGTCGACTTCCTTGACCGGAATGTTGCCGATGTCCGTGAGCCCGTCGGCGCCGCTGCGTACCCAGCCGACCGCGCGCAGGACCAATTGCTCGGCCCCGCGGTTGACGTACCACCCGCCCGCGTTGCGGTTGTTGGCCTCGATCGCGTCAATGACCTGGTCGGCGGACAGGTGGTAACTGAGCATGCGGGCCGGGTCCAATTGCACCTGATACTGCAACACGTCACCGTCGAACGAGAGGACGTCGGTCACGCCGTCGATCGGCAGCAACAGCAACTTGACCACCCAATCGTTCAGGCTGCGTAATTGCATGGCGTCGACGTTGCTGCCTTCGTCGGCCAACAGCACGTACTGGAACACCATGCCCAACCCCGAGGTGTTGATCCCCATCTCGGGCGTGCCGACGCCGTCGGGAATGTTCTCGCGCGCGGCTTGCAGTCGTTCGAACACCAGTTGCCGGGCGAAGTAGATATCCGTGCCGTTCTTGAAGACGACCGTCACCACGGACAAGCCCGTTTTGGAAATCGAGCGGACTTCTGCCACGTCGGGCAGCGAGTACATCACGGCCTCGATGGGATAGGTGATCAGTTGTTCGACTTCCTCGGCCGCCAGACCCGATGCTTCGGTCTGCACGTCCACGTCCACGTTCGTGACTTCCGGAAAGGCATCGACATTCAGTTTCTGTAACGAGAAGACCGAGCCGGTCAGGGCGGCGATCAAACCGAGCACCACGAGCAGGCGGTTACGGACCGCCCAATCCACCATTGCATTCAACATGGCTCTTCGATGGCTTAGTGGCTGTGGATCTCGAAGCCGCTTTTGGCGAGTTCGCCCCCCAGGTAAAACGCTCCCTCCGTCACGACCGGCGTGTCTTCCGCAATCCCTGCAATGGCGATTTTTTTACCGCGTGTCGTGCCCCGGCGAATGCGGGTCTGTTTGAAATGACCGGGTTTGAATTCGACGAACACCGTCCAGTTCCCTTCTTCGTCCTGCACCAGGGCCGACTCGGGCACCGCCAACGTCGGTTCTGCGTGGTCGACACGCGCGGCGACGGCGACCTGAACGAACTCCCCGGCGTGATGGTGTTCGCCGTGCGGTGTGACTGCGATACGCACGCGGACGGTTCGCGTCTGCTCGTCGAGTAAGTGATGCTTCTGGATGACTTTCCCCTCATGCCAATGTCCGCCGATATTGACCCGTGCCGGCACGCCGATCTCGATCTGGTCGGCCTGAAGAGGGGGCAGGTTGGCTTCCACCCAGACCCGACGTTCATCGGCGATCAGGAACAGGCTTTGGCCCGCTTTGATGCGTTGGCCGACGCGAAAATCGTCACGCAGCACCGTCCCGGACACCGGGGCATTCAGCCGAAACTGTCCCAGCGCGACGGTCATCCTGCGCGTGACGACGGCGTTGATCTGTTTGTTGTCCAGGCCGTAGGCGCTCAACTTCAGCCGGCCTTGCTCATAGGCCACCCGGGCCTGGACAAAGCGTTTGGCGCTCACGACTCCTTTGCCCAGCCTGCGCACGCGCTGCCACTCGTTTGCCACGATCCTGAGTTCACCCTGGGCTGCGGCCACCTCGATACTGGCCAGCGTGATCAGGGGTTGGCCGGCTTTGACCTCGTCACCGAGCCGGGCATGTCGCTTGACGACGACCGCGTCGATTAAGGGG
>JAHRAK010000071.1 GCA_020027535.1 Nitrospirales bacterium | reverse complement strand
CACGGGCGACGGTCTCGCCTTGGCCTATCGCATCGGGGCTCCGCTCGTCCAAATCGATACGTTTCAATATCATCCTTCCGGAGGGGTATACCCGGAACAACTCGTCGGGCAGTTGGTCACCGAGGGGATACGGTCGGAAGGCGGGCACCTGGTCAATGGGAAGGGCGAACGATTCGTGAATGAGTTGGATACGCGCGACGTGGTGTCATCCTCCATTATCCGGGAATGCGAAGAAGGTCGCGGCGTCCGAATGCCGACCGGTCGCGCCGGCGTGTGGTTGGATACCCCGTTGCTCGAAGAGGAACACGGTGAAGGCACGCTGGATAAACATTTCCCCGCCATGGTCCGCCAATATGCACGGTACGGCGTCGATATCCGTAAAAACCCGGTCCTGATTTATCCGACGCTTCATTATCAGAACGGGGGAGTGAAGATCGACGTTAACGGCGAAACGTCCGTGAAGAACCTCTTCGTGGCCGGCGAAACGTCCGGGGGATTGCACGGGCGCAATCGGTTGATGGGCAATTCGTTGTTGGATTTGATGGTCTTTGGCAAACGATCAGGTTTGACGGTGTCGGCGCGCGCTCAAGCCATTCCTCAAGGCCGGTTGACGTTGAACCATTTGCAGCATTTCCGGGCCGAAGCGAGAACTCACAGGGTCACGAACCAGGTCACGTCGCCGATCGTGCTGCCCGCCTACACCGAACAACCCTAGAATCCGCACCCTCTCCCCCACGAAGGAGAGGGCTGGGGTGAGGGGGGTTCTTACAGAGGAGAATCATGAATATCCATGAGTTTCAAGCGAAAGAGTTATTTGCTCAATTTGGGGTGCCGGTGCCTCGCGGAAAGGCCATCAAGACGCCACGTGCCGCTGAGAAGTGGGCCGTGGCTCTGGATGCGCCGGTTTACGTCGTCAAAGCCCAGATCCACGCCGGGGGCAGGGGGAAGGCCGGCGGCGTCAAAATCACCAAGCAGCGCGAGGAAGTGCCGGTTCTGACGAAAGCGCTCATCGGGAAAACCCTGGTGACGCATCAAACCGGACCGAAAGGCAGAAAAGTCCGGCGCCTGTTGATTGAAGAAGGAGCGGGGATCGACAAAGAGTTGTATCTGAGTCTGTTGGTGGATCGGGATAGCGGATGCCCCACGTTCCTTGCGAGCACCGAAGGGGGGATGGAAATCGAAGAGGTGGCGGAGAAGACCCCGGAAAAACTGTTCAGAGAAACGATTGATCCGGCCGTCGGGTATCATCCGTACAACGGCCGGAACCTGGCCTTTGCCTTGGGGCTGCCTGCTCTGGAAAAAACCGTGGTGACGCCCTTCATCCAGATGCTCGGGAACCTGTATCGTCTGTTTATGGAAAAAAATGCGTCATTGGTTGAGATCAATCCCTTGGTGATTACAACCGATAAACAGCTCGTCGCACTCGATGGGAAGGTCACCTTCGACGACAACGCCTTGTACAAGCATCAGGACGTGCAGGCGTTTCGTGACCTGCACGAGGAAGAACCGCTTGAAATCGAAGCGGGTGCCAATAATCTCAATTACGTGAAACTGGACGGGGATATCGGGTGCATGGTGAACGGGGCGGGGTTGGCCATGGCCACGATGGACGTGATCAAATTGGCCGGGGCGGAACCCGCCAACTTTTTGGACGTGGGTGGAGGCGCCACCAAGGAGACCGTTGCGGCCGGGTTTCGCATCCTCCTCAAGGACAGAAAAGTCAAAGGCATTTTCATCAATATTTTCGGAGGCATCGTTCGGTGTGAACGGATTGCCTATGGAGTGATCGAAGCCTCGAAAGAAGTCGGGATGACCTTGCCCGTGGTGGTTCGCCTCCAGGGCACCAATGCGGAGGAAGGGCGGAAGATTCTCCTCGAATCGGGGTTGAAGGTGGACGTCGCGACGGATCTCTGGGAAGCCGCGCAAAAAATCGTGGCCATGAAGCGCAAAAGGAAGAGGGGATGACCCATCGTTCGGGCCTGGCCACGTCAGAAAGCAGTAACAGAACAAGGGAAGGAATAGCGCATGAGCATTTTGGTGAATAAGTCGACGCGGGTGGTCGTACAAGGGATTACGGGAAAAGAAGGGTCGTTTCATGCGACCCAGTGTCAAGCGTATGGCACCCAGGTCGTCGCAGGAGTGACGCCCGGTAAAGCCGGGCAAGAAGTCGAAGGGATCCCGGTTTTTCATACGGTCCGCGACGCCGTGAAAGAGACGGACGCCACCACGTCGTTGATTTTCGTGCCTCCGCCTTTTGCCGCCGATGCGATCCTCGAAGCAGCCAATGCAGGGATCTGGTTGGTGGTGTGCATCACGGAAGGGATTCCCGTCAATGACATGGTCAGAGTGAAACGCGCTCTGGCCAGTACGCAAACCCGGCTCATCGGTCCCAATTGTCCCGGGATCATCACGGCGGACGAGTGCAAGATCGGCATCATGCCCGGGTTCATTCATAAAAAAGGAAAGGTCGGTGTGATTTCCCGCAGTGGCACCCTGACCTATGAAGCCGTGAACCAGTTGACGAATTTGGGGCTTGGCGAGACGACCTGCGTGGGCATTGGCGGCGATCCCATCATCGGCACGGGATACATCGACCTGCTTCAAATGTTCGAACACGACGAGGAGACGAAAGCCGTGGTCATGATCGGGGAGATCGGCGGGGACGCCGAGGAAAAAGCCGCCGCGTTTATCAAGAGGGAAATGACGAAGCCGGTCATTGGATTCATCGCAGGCATGACGGCGCCTCCCGGCCGGCGCATGGGCCATGCCGGGGCGATTATTACCGGCGGGCAAGGCACGGCGAAAGAAAAAATCGCAGCCCTCGAAGCCGCCGGAGTGCGAGTCGTTCGCAACCCCGCGGAGATCGGCGAGACGGTCAAGGCCGCGCTCGGCGAATAGGCCCGCGGATTGCTCTCCCCTCCGGGATGTCTCGTAATCGGCTGAATTCGGCAATGAGTTTCTTGTATAGAAGAGACTCAAAAGCCGGCATAACTCCTGATAAAGACAAAGTGATTCGAGGACGTACGTGGCGTTGGCAAGGATCGACGAGCTTCGACGAGCATTAAAAAAAGCCGGATTATCCGGGTTCATCGTCCCTCATGCCGATGAGTACCAGAATGAGTATTTGCCGGCTTGTGCCGAGCGGGTGGCGTGGTTGACGGGGTTTACGGGTTCGGCAGGGACGGCGGTGGTGCTTTCCGAGCAGGCCGCCATCTTCGTGGATGGACGATACACCCTGCAAGTCCGAACTCAAGTCGACGTGCAGGTGTTTGCCCCCCGGCATCTCATAGAGGAACCGGTGCATTCGTGGTTGTCCGCCGTCCTCCGGCCAGGCGACCAACTGGGGTATGATCCATGGCTGCATACGCCGCAAGACGTCAAACAATTGGCAGAGGCCTGTTCCGGCGCCGGCGCCGCGTTGATTCCATGCGAACCGAATCCCATCGATGCGTTATGGGATGATCGTCCCGCGCCTCCCGCGGCCAAGGTGGTGCCGCATGATCTCGTCTATACGGGAAAGTCCTCGGAAGACAAGCGGCACGAGCTTTCCATGACGTTCAAAAACGATGAGATCGGGGTTGCCGTCCTGACGGCTCCGGATTCCATCGCCTGGCTCTTGAACATTCGTGGCGGTGACGTGGAGCATACGCCGTTACCCCTTGGCTTCGCCCTGCTGTATCGTGACGGTACGGCGTCCCTTTTTCTCGATACGCATAAAGTTTCCGATACTTTGGCGCCGCACTTGGGACCAGCCGTGCGGATTCGTTCCATCTCCGAATTTCATGACGCCTTGAAACAATTGGGAAAGGCGGGTGAGCGCGTGTTATGCGATCCGAAGCGCACGGCGAGTTGGATTCCCGAACGCTTGACTCGATCCGGGGCCCAAGTGATCGAAGGCGAAGACCCGTGCCTCTTGCCCAAAGCCTGCAAAAATGCGGTAGAGATCAATGGGGCCCGAGAAGCGCAGAAGAGGGATGGAGCCGCGGTGTGTGAATTTCTCACCTGGTTGAGTCAAGAAGCCCGGAAGGGCAGACTCTCCGAATGTGATGCTCAATCGTATCTGGATGCCTGTCGCCGCCGGCAACCGCTCTGGCAGGATATGAGTTTCCCCACGATTTCGGCAGCCGGTCCCAATGGGGCCATCGTGCATTACCGGGCAGCCGAGGAGCAGTGTCGAAGGCTCGAGCCCGGCACGTTATACCTGGTGGATTCAGGAGGACAATATCTGGACGGTACGACCGATATCACCAGAACGATTGCCATTGGATCGCCTGCACCCGAGCACCGGGACCGGTACACCCGTGTCCTCAAAGGACATATTGCCCTCGCCATGGCCACCTTTCCGAAAGGAACGACCGGTGCCCAACTCGATACCCTGGCCCGGCGGCCGCTTTGGGAGGTGGGGTTGGATTATGACCATGGGACCGGGCACGGGGTCGGGAGTTACCTGGGCGTCCACGAAGGCCCGCAGCGTATCTCGAAAGGGGGACAGACGGTCGCGTTGAAATCCGGCATGATCCTTTCAAACGAACCCGGGTATTACAAAAGCGGAGAATATGGGATTCGGTTGGAAAACCTGGTTGTGGCGATCCCTGCTGCGACGAGTGACGGGGAAGGACGGGCATGGTTCGCGTTCGAGACGATCACGCTTGTGCCGTTTGATGTCTCGCTGATCGACGAGAGTCTATTGAATGCAACGGAAAGAGAGTGGCTGAATGCCTACCACGCTCGTGTGCGTGAGGTCATCGGGCCGCTGGTTGATTCGTCCACGGCTGATTGGTTAGAACAGGCGACGGAACGAATCGTTTAGATTCCCTATTCCCCCTCACCCCAGCCCTCTCCCGCCAGGGGAGAGGGATGTGAAGGGTCAGGTTCTCTCCCACGAGGGGAGAGGGTTTTGCTGGTTGTCAATAAAATTTCCTCTCCCTTGATGGGAGAGGATTAAGGTGAGGGTGAAATTCTCAACGAAATGAGTCAAGCCTTGACGGATGAACAGATAGCCGAGCGTATACGCGCACAATTAGGCCAGGCCACGGCCGACCTGTTGGTTAAGGGGGACCTCCTGCAACTGCACGTCTCCGAAGAGTTTTACAGACGGTTGGCGGTTGATCGGGATCGTAGCAGAAAGATCGTGCTGATGCTGATGCAGCAGATGAAGTCGTTAACGGGTCTTCAGGATGTCACCGTGAGAGTGTACAGTCAAAACGAGAAGATGATCGAAGGCAAAGTCAAGGCGTTCGGGGGAGATAACGTCACGTACATGTTGGATTTGTAAGGCCGGACGGCCGTCGAAGCCGTTTGTATTGGGTCAACCCCGTTGCGTGCCGCCGATATAGTCAAACAGGGCCTGTTTCGTGGCGAGGGAATCGTGAGGGGTCCGGAGTTTGACGTTGTGGAGTTCGACAATAAATGAGCGCTCATCATACTCAATGATCGGAAAGCCTTTTCTCTTCAGGTGGGCTACCATGTCTTTCATTAACGCGACTCCTTCGGCATATTGACAAAAGACACAGTCGAGAACGTCTCCCGGTTCATGGCGGGCTCGTTGTGTCGCATGCCAATAGGATAATCGGTAACTGGAAATCTGGAGTTGTTGCGTCTTCATCACGGGCTCTTCATGTCAGAAAAGCGAAGAAAAAATTGTAGCATAAACAAGGCGAAGCCTGTGAGTACGATTCTTGACAGAAAAAAATTGTTCCGGCCATGGTGTCACGATGGAATCAGGTGATTTACTGGAATCCATGCCGCCGCCGAAGGCCGCTCCCGTGAACGTCAGATCTTCTCCGGAAGTGCACGTCCTTACCGTTCAAGGCAAAACGATCATTCTGGTCGGGACGGTTCACGTGTCACAAGAGTCTGCGGATTTGGTTCGTGCCGTCATCGAAGAGGAGCGTCCGGATGCGGTTTGTGTGGAATTGGATGCCCGCCGGTACGAAGCCTTGTCCCAGCAGCAGAAATGGGAGTCGTTCGACCTCAAAGAGGTGATCCGCAAAAAACAGCTCAGTACCATGTTGGCCAACGTCTTAATGGCCTCCTATCAAAAGCGACTGGGGGATCAGCTTGGCGTCCTGCCCGGCACCGAGATGCTGGAAGCCGTCAACGTGGCCAAAAAGCACGACATTCCCATTTTTCTCTGCGACCGCGACGTACGTGTCACCATGCGACGCGCCTGGCGGTCCACCCCGTTCTTCAAGAAAAGCATGTTGGTCTCGTCGCTCATGTTGAGCGTGTTCGACACCAAGCCCGTGAGCGAAGAATCTTTGCAGGATTTGAAAAAGCAGGACGTGCTGTCCGAAATGATGCAGGAATTAGGCAAGGAAATTCCAACGTTGAAAACGGCATTGATCGACGAACGGGACCACTATTTGGCGGAAAAGACCTTGCAGGCCGAAGGCAAGACGATCGTCTCGGTGGTCGGAGCCGGACACGTGGAGGGGATTAAGGCCATTCTCCAGGACGAGCGGAGCAACCTGGACGGCTTGGACGTGATTCTGCCAATGTCGCCGGTATGGAAATGGGTAGGGTGGGCTATCCCGGCCATTATTGTCGGTTCAATCGCTTTGATCGGCTATCAAAAAGGGGTTGCAGCAGCCGGAGACAACGCCGTCTTTTGGATCGTGGCCAACGGCGTGCCCAGTGGCTTGGGGGCAGTACTGGCCTGGGCTCACCCGTTCACGATTGTCGTGGCAGTGGCCGGAGCGCCGTTTACGAGTCTGACTCCGGTGATCGGCGTCGGGTACGTGACCGCATTTGTCCAGGCCTATATGCAACCCCCGCTCGTTCGTGAATTTCAAACCGTGGCCGAAGACGTGGCCATTCCCCGGCGTTGGTGGCAAAGCCGGCTGTTACGGGTGTTCCTGGCCTTTTTGTTTCCCACCATCGGCAGCGTCATCGGCACGTGGGTCGGCGGAACGCGCATCGTGTCGAATTTGTTCTAACCCGGATTTTCCCTGGTCGTAGCAAGACGGTGCGAGTAATTTCCTGAGCGTTTAGGAGTGTTTCTGTTTGCTGGTATGTTGAAAAAGACAGGACGGACAGGTGTAATGAATAAAGCGACCGTCAGCCACGAGTCGTTTATGCATCGTGACCCGGCACCAGGTGCATTGGCGGTCGGGAAGTTCGGTCCCCGCCGGGCGGTCTGACGACGTTGGTGACGACGTGTCCATTCAGGCATTCTCATAAAGCCCGACCGTGGTTGTCAACGATGTGCATATTCACTCATTCATTGGAAGCAGGCAGACCCTCTGACTCCCTTCCTTTGTGGGAAGGACGAGGGAGTAGATGAAATTTCCTCTCCCTTGATGGGAGAGGATTAAGGTGAGGGTGGTTTAAGGAGCGGGTGGTAGCGCCGCCACCTGCGGTCATGGCCCGGACCCGGCCTTTCTTTTCTGCCCTCTCACCCCAGCCCTCTCCCACGAGGGGAGAGGGAGTTATGTGTTTGAAAACCCATGGTGTCACAGGACAGTCCACCTTCATCGCCTGAGCAAAAGACACCGGCAGGTGATTTGCCCGTATCCGGAAAGAGCGTGCCGGCACTGGTCGTGTCCGGATTCTTGGGTGCCGGTAAAACCACGCTCGTTCGGCACCTGCTTGAAGAGGCACAAGCCCAAGGAGTACGGATAGCGGTCGTGTCGAATGAATTCGGTGACTTGGGAATCGACCAGGCCTTGTTGGGGAACCAGGCCGGCCAAAGTTACGTTGAATTGGAAGGCGGGTGCGTCTGTTGCAAACTTTCCGATGAACTCGTGACTACACTTCAACGGATTCGGGAAGAGGTTCATCCGGATCGGATCGTGGTCGAAACGTCCGGTGTGGCTTTACCTTTTGACACGCTCCTGAATTTTTGGCGGGAACCGGTGTCCGAATGGGTCGGTGAGTGTCTCTCGGCGGTGGTGGTGAATGCCGAACAGGTTGCTGAAGGGCGTGATCTGGAAGGGACCTTTGAGCAACAGGTGTCATCGGCGGACTTGTTGATCCTGAACAAACTGGATCTCGTTGATTCGGAACAACAGGTCCATGAACGGGTGCAGCGCCTGGCCCCTGGAGCCCCCATCGTTCCAGCCGTTCACGCCCGCGTCAGTACGACAGTACTGTTTCCCCCTGATCCCGGGAACCTTTCCAAGCGAGCCGGCAAGCCTTCGACACGTGAACCACATACCCACGAGGCGTTTGAGTCGGAAGAATGCGTCGTTGAGCCGGGGATCGACCCCGAGACGCTGGTCCGCCGGATTCGAGCACGCCACGCCCTGCGAGCCAAAGGATTCGTGCAGACCTCCGATGGCCTTCGTCTTGTTCAGGGCGTTGGCCCGCGAGTCGATTTGATCGAGCCTGCCATGAACCCGCCCGAGCATCTTCTGGGACGTCTTGTTCTCATCAGAAGAAGCCCCGGCTCCGTGCGGTAGAGGAGATAGGGCTCCCTGGCGTGCCTGAGAGGGCAGGGGGTTACGATTGACTCAGCAGGTGCGGATAGTTCTTCTCAACTGCTTCGTGAATCTGAGGATCGAGGTTGGCTTGGAAAAGCGTCTTCGCCTTGCCGAGGTACACCATGGAGACGTTCTTTGCGTGCTGCAAATTGGCGCGTTGAAAGATGGCTCCGGTCAGAGAGGCGTCTTGCAGGTTGGCTTCGGACAAGTCCGATCCCGTAAGGTTGGCTTCTCGCAGATCGGCCATCTTTAAGTTGGTTTGCACGAACCTGCACCCCTGTAAATTTCCCCACGGCAGCGAGGCGCGCGTCAGGTTGGCCTTGGTGAGATCCGCGTCTGCGAGATCCGCACGAATCAGGCCCGTTCCGCTGAGGTCCGCCATCACGAGCGTCGCATTGGTGAGGGTCGCCTTGAGCAGATTGGCTTCGATGACGTCCGCTTCCGTGAGATTGGCTTCGGTCAAATCGGCTTCTTCCAGAGTAGCCCGGAGCAAGTAGGCATCAGACAAATCCGCGCCGGTCAGGTCGCACCTGGTAAAATCCATTCTCGTGAAATCATAACCCGAGAGATCCGCTTCCCGGAGGTCGGGGCACACGGTTGGCTGGGTTCGTCGGAATTTATTCCAGACTTCCAGGCCTTGGAGTAACAGATCAAGATGGGCTTGATTAGCCATGATGAGGAAATGTGGATTGCGGATTGGGAATTGCGGGTTGTGGATTTTGAATCGTGGAAAATCAGCAATCCACAATCAAAAATCAGCAATAAAAAAGTTCGCTTCAGCGTTTCTTGAGGAATTTCAAAAATTCAGAGTCAGGACTCAGAACCATGGTCGTGTCTTTGGAGAAGACTTTCCGGTAGGCTTCCATGGAACGAACGAATTCAAAAAATTTAGGATCCTGGTTATACGCATTGGCGTAAATCTTGTAGGCTTTGGCGTCCCCTTCACCTCGAATTTCCTGGGAGGTTTTGTAGGCCTCGGCTATGAGAATCTGCCGATCTTTTTCGGCTTCCGATCGAATTTTCTGCGCTTCTTCCGCGCCTTCGGCTTTGTATTGTTTGGCGATCCGTTCCCGCTCGGCTTGCATCCGATCGAACACGGCCTTGGCGTTTTGCTCGGGCAGGTCCGCGCGTTTGATGCGGACGTCCAGGACTTCCAAGCCGTATTTCGAGGCTTTTTGATTGGCGCGTTTGGCGACCTCGGACATGATCAATAAACGGTTCGCGGAGACAATTTCCGAAAGTTCGTGCCGACCCAGTTCCACGCGAAGTTCGGAATAAATGATGTCGTCCAGCCGTTGAAGCGCACCCCGTTGCGTTTGGAACGCCTTGTAGACTTCCAGGGGATCGACGATTTTCCATTTGGCGAAATTGTCGATCAGGATGGTCTTCTTGTCCTGGGTAATGACTTCGCGGGCAGGAACGTCATAATCCAGAAGTCGCTTGTCGAAGTAGCGGACTTCCTGGACAAAAGGCAGTTTGAACTTGAGTCCCGGCTCCGTCACGGTTCGTTTGGGTTTCCCGAGTTGGACCACAATGGCTGTTTGGGTTAAATCAAGAATGAAGAACGGAGAGGCCCCCAACACGACCAGCAGGACCAGGATGACGGCGATGCCGATAAACAGGTTTTGTTTCATCAGGGGGTAGTCTCCGCCTTTCGGCCCGGCAGTTTCTGCAGCCGATCCAACGGCAGGTACGGCAACACGTTCCCCGCGGCTTTGGAATCCAGAATGATCTTGTCCACGCCGGAGAGGACTTCTTCCATGGTTTCGATATAGAGCCGCTTGCCGATGACGTTTTTGGCTTTCTTGTATTCCGCGAGCGTTTGCAAGAAGTGGTTGGCCTCACCTTCCGCTCGCGCGAGTCTGGCTTGGGCGTACCCTTTGGCTTGATTGACGTCTTGGGCCGCTTGTCCCTTGGCTTTCGGGATGATGTCGTTCCGATACCCATGGGCCTGGTTGATCAATTGCTCCCGTTCCTCCTTGGCGCTGGCGACGTCCTTAAAGAATTTGGCCACTTTTTGTGGCGGGTTGACGTCGAGCAATTGCACGGTGGCAATCTGGACACCGCCCTGATACTCGTCGATGATCGTCTGAAGTAATTCTTGTGTGGACACCTGGATTGCGGCTTTGCCCACGGTCAACGCCTCATCGATTTTATTTTTGCCGACAACTTCCCGCATCGCGGCCTCGGCCGATTTCCGGATGGTTTCTTCGATATTCGCCACGTTGAACAGGTAGTCTTTAGCCTGGCTGATTTTGTATTGGACGATGAATTCCACGGAAAGGATGTTCATGTCTCCGGTCAGCATGAGAGCTTCCTGCGGGACGATCTGCGCCCGTCCCCGGGCATTGGTGCGAAACCCGACTTCGATACGGTGCAGTTTTTGAACCTTCGGCGTGACCACGCTTTCAATAAAGGGGATTTTGAGGTGGGGTCCAGGTTCAACGGTCCGAACCACGTCGCCGAACCGCTTCACGAGCCCTTCTTCATCGGGTTCGACTTTGAACACGGATTGAGAGAGCACCAGGATACCCGCCACGACCAGGATAATGGATTTCATTCCTCGTGTCGGCTTCATCCGTTGCCATTGCTCTTTGGCTTTATTGAGGACGTCATCAAGAGGATCGGCCCCGCCTTGTTGACCCCATGGATCTCTAGGTTCCCACGCCATACGATTTTCTCAATAGAGATGGTTGATTGACAAAATGTTATTCATATTTGATCACAGTAACAGAAAGTCCGGCGATGGGCAACTTTGGTTGCGCCGTGAGCGCAAACCGTCCCGATCGCTTTCAGGTGCAGTCAGCGCCGGCATGGGCGCTTCGTCGCGCGAGGCAGGGAATTTCTCCTTGAACATTCACCCCGCGCTGGCTAAAATAATTGGCCTTTCAGCGATATTCTTCTTTACGATACCCAAGACAGACACTTCGAAGATAGAACGGTGACGCGGAAGATCTGCAAAGGCGTTCTTGGGTGAGTGACAATCCTGCCGGTTAGGTTGGCATTACTGAATTCAGGGGAGCATTTCTCTGTCTGACGAAGGGGGCGTTCTGTGAACATTGAGAGTTCGGTGATTATCTTTGCGTTAGTGTCCGGCGTCGTGGGCATTGCCTATGGGGTGTATCTCACCTTTTGGGTCCTTCGACAGGACGCCGGAAACGAGACCATGCAAACCATTGCGTTAGCGATCCAGGAAGGCGCCTCCGCCTACTTGAATCGACAATATCGGACCGTCGGCGTTGTGGCGGGCATCATGTTTTTGATTTTGTGGCTTGCCGGGATATGGTCGGACAATTTCGGGTTGTTGACGGCGATGGGGTTTGTGGTGGGAGCCGCAGCCTCGGCACTCGCCGGGTACGTCGGCATGGTGATCGCCGTGCGAGCCAACGTGCGGACGGCGCAGGCCGCCTCGCACGGGTTGGACCCGGCCCTGCAGGTCGCCTTTAAAGGTGGCGCGGTCACAGGCCTGCTGCTCATCGGGTTGGGACTGGTGGCGCTGGCCGGCTTTTATGCCATCGGGTCCGCGATTGCAGGACAGGAAAAAGCCGTGCACGCCCTCATCAGCCTCGGGTTTGGGGGCAGCCTCATTTCGGTCTTTGCCCGCGTCGGGGGAGGCATTTACACCAAGGCCGCGGACGTGGGAGCCGACCTCGTCGGAAAAGTGGAAGCCGGTATTCCCGAAGACGACCCTCGCAACCCCGCGGTGATTGCGGACAACGTGGGAGACAACGTGGGTGACTGTGCCGGTATGGCGGCCGACCTGTTCGAGACCTACGTCGTGACGATTGTTGCAGCCATGGTCCTGGCCATGAGTCTCTTCCCCGGCAACGTGGCCCCCGTGCTGTATCCCTTGGCCCTCGGCGGAATGACCGTCTTTGCCACAATCATCGGAATCTTTTTCGTGAAGGCGAGTGAAGGCGGGAGTATCATGTCGGCCCTGTACAAAGGCTTGTTCGTCAGTGGGGGGCTTGCCGCGATGGCGTTCTTTCCCGTGACCACCAACATGATGGACGGCGTCGGCGGAGTCTCGGGCATCAGCTATTTCATCGCGGCCCTCCTGGGCCTGGCGGTGACGTTGGCCCTGGTGTTCATTACCGATTATTTTACGGCTACGGCTTATGCCCCGGTGCGCGACGTGGCCAAGGCGAGTGAAACCGGACATGCGACGAATATCATTGCCGGGTTGGCCGTGGGCATGCAGTCCACCGGGTGGCCCGTGGTTGTCATCGTCGCGGCGATTTTATCGAGTTTCGGGATTTGCGGCGGCGCCGAGGGCGGCGGGCTGTACGGGGTCGCGGTGGCAGCGGTGGCCATGTTGTCGATGGCGGGTATCGTGGTGGCGATTGATGCGTTCGGTCCGGTGACGGATAACGCGGGCGGCATTGCCGAGATGTCCCATTTGGGGGAAGACGTGCGCAAAATCACGGATGCGCTCGATGCCGTCGGCAATACCACCAAGGCGGTGACCAAGGGCTATGCCATCGGCTCGGCCGCGTTGGCGGCCCTGGTGTTATTTGCGGAATATGCCCGGGAAGCCCAGGCCGGCAACGAGAACCTGACCTTTGATCTTTCCGATCCCAATATTCTTGTGGGATTGTTCCTCGGCGGGATGTTGCCGTTTATCTTCGGGGCGCTGTGTATGAAGGCCGTGGGTCAGGCCGGTGGTCTGATCGTGGAAGAAGTCCGCCGGCAATTCAGGGAGATCCCCGGGATTATGGAAGGCACACAGAAACCGGAATACGGTACGTGCGTCGATATCGTGACCCAATCCGCCCTTCAAAAAATGCTGGTGCCCGGCATCATCCCCGTGATCTCACCGATCATAGTCGGCGTGCTGTTGGGCCCGGCGGCCCTGGGAGGCGTGTTGGTCGGCAGTATTGTCACGGGCCTGTTTTTGGCCATTACCATGACGAGCGGAGGCGGGGCCTGGGACAATGCCAAGAAATACATCGAGGAACAGGGCCTCAAAGGAACCGAAACCCACAAGGCGGCGGTGACGGGCGATACCGTCGGAGACCCGTTCAAAGATACCGCCGGTCCGGCGATCAACCCGATGATTAAAGTCATCAACATCGTGTCCTTGCTGATTATTTCTTTTATTGTGTAGCAACAGGCTGTTGAAAAACCCCTGGCCTGAATCGAAGGCCATGTCCTGCTCGCCCTGAGCAGAAAGACATGGTGTCCAGTCTTGAGGCCTCATACGGAGTCATGATGGGGCGGAGTGGCTTATCTTGACCCCTTCAAGAGGCTGGGCTATCCTAGCATGGCTTGTGCGAGAGTCTTGTTCTCCTTGAGAACCGGGAGGTAGGGCCATGGAAAGGCAGGAACGGAAATCCGAGGCAGCAAAAACTTCCTCCGATGATCAGGAAGTCAAGCCGAATCCTCACGTCATTGAAACCGGCAAGAAGCTCCAGGAGGACATTGATCATTTAGTTGATGAGATCGATGAGGTCCTGGAAGAAAACGCTGCCGAGTTCGTCAAGAACTACGTGCAGAAAGGGGGAGAGTAACTCCTCTTTCTTCTCTTTTTTACCGCCATCCATTCTTTCTTTTTTTGTTTCGCCAGGACAGTGTGGCTGGTTCATCGGCGAGGTTGAGATGTCGCGCCCGGCCTTTGACACTCTTCGGATCAGTTCCTATGATCGCTGCTGTTTACGGTTCCTGCGACACACGTGAATTTCCGCCTATGACGATGCTCTCACAAAATTGGCTGGTGCGTTCGGTCGAGCAGAAACAGGTTGATGCCCTGGCTCTGGCCCTGGGCCTCTTGCCTCTGACGGCGACGGTTTTGTGTGGAAGGGGCGTCCTCGAACCTGATCAGGCCGAAGCTTGGCTCTCATCCCCCGGTGGTGCAACCCATGATCCGTTTGCCCTGCCTGATATGGAACGGGCCATCGACCGGCTTCACTCGGCCATTCAACGAGGTGAGCGGATCTGCTTTTACGGAGACTATGACGTTGACGGGATGGCGGCCACGAGTCTGCACCTCCTTTTTTGGCGACGCGTGGGTGCCAAGGCGGAAGTCTATATTCCTCACCGGCAGGAGGAAAGGTATGGCCTGCAGGAAGGGGCCATTCGGAAACTGGCCGATACGGGCGTTTCTCTGTTGCTTACGGCGGATTGCGGAACCACCTCATACCGGGAAATCGAGGTGGCTCGTTCCTTGGGCATGGACGTCATTGTGACCGATCATCATCAGCTTCAATCCCGAATGCCGGAGCCGGTTGCGTTCATCAATCCGTACCGGCCGGATTCCGTCTATCCTTTCCAAGGGCTATGTTCCGGTGGCTTGGCCTACAAGGTTGTGGAGGCCTACGCACGGAAGTATGGAGCCGCGGACGTGCCGGTGGAGACGTTTCGCGACCTGGTGGCGTTGTCTTCCATCGCCGATTTGGTTCCGCTCCGGGATGAGAACCGGGTCCTGGTACGGGATGGGCTGGCCCAAGTCGCTCGGGGGACACGATGCGGGATTCGGGCGTTGACCCAAGACTTGGGCCTGAACGGGACGTGTTCGGCCGGTACGATCGGGTTTCGGGTGGCCCCGCGTCTCAATGCGGCCGGACGATTGGCTCATGCCGAGTTGGGCGTCAGGCTGCTGACCACGGAGTCCGAACCCGAGGCCGGTCAACTTGCGCAACAGTTGGAGCAACTGAACCGTCAACGGCGACAGATTGAAGAAGAGATGACCCGGGAAGCGATTGCGCAGGTGGAGGCCGGTGAACAGCCGCACGCGATTGTGGTGGGCGCGGAAGGGTGGCATAGTGGCGTGATCGGCATTGTCGCGGCGCGGTTGGTGGAACGCTATCACCGTCCTGCGGTCGTGGTGGCGTTCGATCAGCATGGTATCGGGAAAGGGTCGGTCAGAAGCGTGCCCGGTTTCGACGTGTGCCAGGCCTTGCAGGAATGTCACCAGGACCTGATGGCTTTCGGTGGACATCCGATGGCAGCGGGTCTGACGGTCAGACGAGAAATGTTTGCCGATTTCAGACGCAGGTTTTGGGGCATCGTCGAGGGGTTGATGGATGCCAGGCCGCAAGTTCCCACCCTGGACGTGGATGCGGCTGTTGCGCTTGCCGACGTTCAATTTCCTCTTCTTCAGGAGTTGGAGCGACTGCAACCCTTCGGGATGGGTAATCCTGAACCGACCTTTATGAGTCGAGGGGTATCGGTGCTGGAGAAAAGGGTGGTAGGAGAGAATCATCTGAAATTGGTCCTTCGTCAGCCCGGCTCCGTTCCTCTGGACAGTATCGGGTTTCGGATGGGAGGGCTCGCGAAAGACATTGATGCGGGAAACGGACGGATTGACGCGGTGTTCAGTCCGGAGTTGAATCACTGGAAGGGATCAAGCCGCATTCAACTCCGGCTGTGTGACGTACGCGTGGAGTAATGAGTAATTTTTACCCCCTCACCCCAGCCCTCTCCCACCAGGGGAGAGGGGGTTGTGGAGCGGGAATTGTCAACGAATGAGTGAACACACACAGGAATCTCCTTTTATGTCGTTGTCCAGTGTCACAGAGATTGATGACTTGGTTCGGCAGGTGCAAAGTTGCCATCCGGAGGCCGACGAAGCGTTGCTTCGGCACGCCTATGCGTTTTCCGCGAAAGCGCATGAGGGGCAGACTCGCCGGTCCGGCGAGCCCTACCTGCAACACCCGCTGGCCGTCGCCGGCATTTTGACCTTTCTCAAGCTCGACGTGACCGCCATTGTGGCCGGGCTTCTCCATGATACGTTGGAAGATACCGTGGCGACCCAGGAAGAGTTGCAGACGCATTTCGGGCACGAGGTGGCGCATCTTGTGGAAGGGGTCACGAAAATCGGCCAAATCCCTTTTCGGACCTATGAAGAGAAACAGGCTGAAAATTTTCGGAAGATGCTGTTGTCGATGGCCGATGACATCCGGGTGGTCTTTATCAAGTTGGCCGACCGTCTGCACAACATGCGAACGCTGGGCCATTTGCCGGAGGACAAACAAAAGCAAATCGCCAAGGAAACCCTGGAAATTTATGCGCCGTTGGCCAACCGGTTGGGCATGAGTTGGCTCAAGCAGGAGCTTGAAGATTTATGTTTTCAATATCTCAAGACGGAAGCCTATTCCCTGTTGAAGCTCCGGGTGGCGAAACGGGACGAAGAACGGCAAATCTACGTCCAGTCGATTATTCAGGAGACGGTCGATGCGTTGGCCGCGGCCGGGTTGCCCGGTCACGTGGTCGGACGCCCCAAACATTTGTACTCCATTCATCAGAAAATGGAGAGCCAGGAAATTACGTTCGAGGAAGTGTACGACCTCGCGGCCATTCGCATTATCACCGACACCAAGAGCCATTGTTATACGCTTCTCGGTCTCGTGCATTCGTTATGGCCTCCGGTTCCCGGGCGGTTCAAGGATTACATCGCCACGCCGCGTACCAATCTCTACCAATCGTTGCATACGACGGTGTTGGGTCCGCAAGGCGATCACGTGGAATTTCAAATACGAACGGAAGAAATGCACCGTCTCGCGGAATACGGGGTGGCGGCCCATTGGCGCTACAAGGAGCAGCTCAAAGTCGCCGAACGTGATGAAAAGGTCTTCAGTTGGCTCCGGCAATTCGTGGAATGGCATAAAGACCTCTCCGATAATCGCCAGTTCATGGATTCCGTCAAACTCGATCTTTTTCATTTGGACGTCTTTCACGACGTGGTCTTTGCGTTTACGCCGAAGGGCGAAGTGAAGGAATTGCCGCTTAGCTCCACGCCGGTCGACTTTGCCTATGCGATTCACACGCAAGTAGGGGATCATTGCGTCGGAGCGAAAGTGAACGGAAAGATCGTGCCCCTTCGACAAGCGCTCGCCAGCGGCGATACCGTGGAAATTCTGACTTCGTCGACCCAGGTCCCGCAGAAAGAGTGGTTGAAGTTTGTTCGGACGTCCCGTGCGAAAGCAAAAATCAAACATTTTTTGAAAGGCGAGGAGCAAAAGCAGGGGTTGGAATTGGGGCGTCGATTGCTTGAGCGTGAGTTTCGCCGGCATCAGCTCCCGTCTGCGCCGTTGCTCCAATCGGACCGGCTGTCCCAAGTCGCCGGCGAGAGGGGCTATGCCTCCGTCGAGGAGATGACCCGGATGGTGGGCTATGGGCGTCTGTCCGCCGTGCAACTGGTCAATTGGCTCGTGTCGCCCGGTGAAGGTACGGCGAAAGGCGACGAGGCCGTTCACGAAGTGCCCGGGACCGCCCTGGCCCAGAATCCCGTGAAATCCGTCAAGGTCATGGGGGGGCGGGACGTCCTGATGCAGTTGTCAAAATGTTGTGCGCCGGTGCCGGGTGATTCCATCTTGGGCTATCTCACCCGCGGGCGTGGGCTGACGATCCATTCGAAGGGCTGTCCCAATCTTGAGGCCATGGATTATGAAAAAGATCGCTTGGTCGAAGTTGAATGGGATATGACGATCGAAGAGCATCATTCGGTCAAGGTTTGCGTGTTGACCATTGATCGCCCCGGCGTGTTGGCCAACGTGTCGTCGGCTATTTCCGATTCGAAGGCCAATATCAGTGGGGCGGAAATTACGACCAGGGAAGATCAAAAAGCCGTTCTCGACTTTGTGATTGAAGTTTCCAACACCCGCCACCTCGAACACACGCTCGAAGCCATAGGGCGGATGGATGGAGTCATTTCAGCCAAGCGCGTTCGTGGTTGGGAAAATTCCTGAGTCTCCTACTTCGGCATCTCGATGGTGAGTCGGGTGCCTGGGGCGAGCTTCAGCGTTGCGGCTTGTCCGGCGCGAAGTTCCAGGACCTGGACCGAGGCGGTTTTCGGCCGATAGCGGGGGCACAGATTGTCGGTTCTCGTGCAGATCGGGACGTACCGTTCGAGATGGACGATGGTCCCGTCCCGGTCCAACCATAAAATATCCAAGGGCATTTTGGTGTTCTTCATCCAAAACGTCCAATAGGCGGGCTCTTGAAATTCCGGAAAGGTAAAGAGCATGCCTCGATCAGGGGCCATTCGCGTTCGATACATCAACCCTTGACTCCGTTTGGCCGGCGTGTCGGCGACTTCACAATAAATCGTAAACCCGTCTGGTGTCGAAACCGTGGCCAAACCGCCTGAGCCGGATGGTGGGGGAGGCGCCGCCGGCGCGGAGAACGCGAA
Source organism: Nitrospirales bacterium (assembly GCA_020027535.1). Lineage (GTDB taxonomy): Bacteria > Nitrospirota > Nitrospiria > Nitrospirales > UBA8639 > Bin75. Next base: position 411 of record JAHRAK010000071.1, on the reverse strand, counting down.
GAGGCTCATGCCCAGAACGAGGCAAGCCGTCAGGTGGAGTAACCGTACCCTCTTGTTGAGAATCCGTGGTACTGGTTCCGGTTGTGCCATGACGGCCATGCTAGGGGCTCTCGAAAAAGCCTGTCAACCAAGGACAAGGTCGCATCGAGATCCCGTCGAATCGTCAAGAGGCAGAACCCGTTCTCCGTTGCGATGTTGTGAACGTTCGCCGCTTCCCGTGCGTTTGATTGGGCGGATTTATAAAGTTTAGTCAGCAGGGTGAATAGTGCAGAAACTACCAAGACTATGGCGATATGGGGTGGGATTGTCAATAAGGAGGGGAACTGCTATTATATTGGCAGTATAATGGTAAAATCTGGCATGGAAAAATCAGAAAGATTGGTCGCTGATAGTCTCATCCCGGCTAGTGAT
>JAHRAK010000068.1 GCA_020027535.1 Nitrospirales bacterium | reverse complement strand
GACAACCGTCACAATATCGTGCAGCGCGGCTCCCGTGCCGGAGGTGATCACCCCGACGTGGCGAGGAAAAAACGGAAGGGGGCGCTTGCGTGCCGGATCAAACAACCCTTCCTGTTCGAATTGTTTTTTGCGTTGTTCAAAGGCCACCTGCAGGGCGCCGATGCCCTTGGGTTCGAGATACTCCAAAAGAAGCTGATAATCACCTCTCGGTTCATAGACGCTGACGTGTCCTTTTCCCAGCACCGTGAGGCCGTTTTCCACGTGAAACGGGAGCGCCGCGGCCATGCGACGAAAGAGGACCGCTCGTATTTGGCTTTCCTGATCGTTCAGGGAAAAATAGACGTGCCCGGAGGAGGGAATGCGAAGGTTCGAAACCTCCCCTTCGACCCATACTTCCGGAAACGCGTGTTCCATGGTCGCGCGAATGCGCGTCGTCAGTTGGGTAACCGTATAAACGGTCGGGAGAGAAGCAGACACGAGTCAGGAATGCACAGTTACGCGATTTCTCGCACGCGTTGGATTCCGGTGGCTTTGCCGGTTGCGGAATCAAATTCAATCACGGTTGCACCCAGAACCGCCGGGCCGGAGGCGACTTCAAACCGTCTGGGCATCTGCGTCAGAAATTTGTCGATCACCAGTTCTTTTTTCATTCCGATCACGGAATTGACGGGGCCGGTCATTCCAATATCCGTCAAATAGGCCGTCCCCTTGGGAAGGATCTGTTCATCCGCGGTTTGCACGTGCGTATGCGTGCCCACGACGGCCGTCACCTGGCCGTCCAAAAAATATCCCATGGCCATCTTCTCCGCCGTCGTTTCCGCGTGCATATCCACAATAATGCAGGGGGTCTCGGATTGCAGTTTTTCGACTTCGCGTTTGACCACCCGAAAGGGACAATCAAGCGCCGGCATAAAGGCCCGGCCCATGACCTGGATCAGCCCGATTTTCCTGCCATTCGGCCTCTCAATGACGAACGACCCTTGCCCGGGCGTGCCGTCGGGATAATTGGCCGGGCGCAGGATCCTGGGGTCCTTGCGAATATACTCCACCATTTCCTTTTTATCCCAGACGTGATTGCCCGTCGTGAGTGCCGAAAACCCCAGGTCAAATAAATCATTGGCCAGGTCAGCCGTAAGGCCGAATCCACCGGCCACGTTCTCGGCGTTCCCGACCACAATATCGACGTGATACTGTTCGCTCACCCTATGAATATTCTGGGTGATGCTACGCCGTCCCGGTTCACCAACAATGTCACCGATAAACAACACAACCACAAATTCAATCGCTTCCCGTTGCCCGTCTTCTCTATTTGGCAAATTCGACGAATCGACTTTCCCGAATCACCGTCACTTTAATCTGGCCGGGGTACGTCATTTCTTGTTCGATTTTCTTGGACAGGTCACGAGACAGGACAAGGGCTTCATTGTCGGACAGTTTTTCCTGTCGAACAATCACGCGCACTTCCCGCCCGGCCTGAATGGCATAGACTTTATCCACTCCCTCATAGCCCACGGCCAAGCCTTCCAATTTTTCCAATCGTTTCACGTAGGCTTCCAGCGTTTCGCGTCGCGCACCGGGCCTGGCAGCGGACAAGGCTTCCGCCGCCGCGACCAACACGGATTCCGGGCAAATCGGGTCAACCTGTTCATGGTGTGCGGCAATCGCATTCACGACCTTTTCGGACTCGCCGTACTTCTTCGCGATTTCGGCGCCCAACATCGCATGCGTGCCCTCTTCTTCGTGGCTCACCACTTTCCCGATGTCGTGCAACAGCGCCCCACGTTTGGCCAACTTGATATCCAAGCCTAATTCCGCGGCCATGATGCCGCAGATATACGACGCCTCCCGGGCATGATACAAATTGTTTTGTCCGTAGCTGGTGCGGTAGCGTAACCGGCCCAGGAGTTTCACGATCTCGGGATGAAACTCCGAAAGGCCGACCTCGAAGATCACCTTTTCGGCTTCTTCCCGCATCACCTTCTCAAGATCGCCTTTGACTTTTTCCACGACCTCTTCAATTCGCGCCGGATGAATGCGACCATCCTGCATCAGCCGCTCAAGCGCGATTTTGGCAATCTCGCGTCGCAAGGGATCGAACCCGGAAACGATCACGGCTTCCGGTGTTTCGTCGACGATTAAATCCACGCCCGTTGCCGCTTCCAGGGCTCGAATGTTTCGGCCTTCCCGTCCAATGATTCGCCCCTTCATCCCGTCACTGGCCAGGGACACCACCGAGATGGTGGCTTCATTGACGTAATCACGAGTGATCCGTTGAATCGAGTTGGTCACGATTTGTTGGGCTTCCCGGTCCGCATGTTCCCGAGCTTCCTCAAGGATCCGTTTCGTCAGGCCCGTGGCTTCCAAACGAACTTCACCTTCAATCTCGGCCAACAGTTGCCGTTTGCCTTCTTCCGTGGTCAACCCGGCCACCCGCTCCAAGGCCTCACGATGTTTTCGTATCGTTTGCTCACAGACCCGTTCTTGTTTCCCCAACGAGACTTCCCGGTCCGATACGGTACGTTCTTTCTTGTGAAATTCCTCCTCGCGACGCTCAAAATTCGCGATTTTTCTTTCCAATCCTTCTTCCCGTTGCCCCGTTCGTTTTTCCAGCCACTGCAATTCGCTTCGTTTTTCTTTTTCCGTCTTTTCCAATTGCGCTTTGGATTGGAACACCAGGTCCTTCGCCTCAATCTTCGCTTCCTTGACAATATGCTCGGCTTCGCGTTCCGCTGATTGCCTTAATTGGAGCAGTTCGTCTTCGGCTTTACGACGTTGCGTGGTGAAGCGCGTCCGTTGAATCACTCCATTCAACAGAAATCCCACACCAAGGCCGATGCCGCCAACGGCTGCCATGATGATGATATCCGTAAAAATGGTCGTCACCCCCTTCTCTCACAAGACAGGCACATAGGCACTGTCCCTACGACAAAGGCGCTCACGTCAGCCTTTGAAATCATTGACAATTTTCATGTTGCCATAAGGATCAACGATCGTTGATCCCTTATCTCACGGTGGACTCAGGAAACGTGGAGAACGAAGAAAAGGCAGGGAATGACGAGAACGGACTCTACGCGATGTCAGGGTGTGAGAAAAACATCACAAAAGGTAGATATTGGCTGACGCCCAGGTTTCTACATCTGTTTAACATTCTATCCGCCATTAGCTTGGATCCATTAAGCTCAGGTCTCTCTTCCGAATTCTCTACCTGGATGATGCTTTCTGCCTCATGGATACTCTTCAGCCCGGCAGGGTGAGCCATCCTTCAATTCAAACCTCATCAGTTATTCACACCCTCAGTCTTATACAACTCGCTTCATTCCATGCCATACGCCACTCGTTTTTCCTGATCGACGAATGTATTCCTCTCTCTCAAAGGTTGAAATTCTTAGTCACGTTATTCACACGTTAGCAGAGAGTCGTACTTCATGCAAGAACATAGACTGATCAAGGGATATGTCAGGGGTGGTCCGTCTCTAAATGGGATTCGATACACTCCAATAACCCCTCGGCTCGACGCTCAATCTCGGCCTCGCCCGCCTGCCGACGACGTTCTTGTCGAAACAGTTGATCCGCAATATTCATCGCGGCCAAAATGGCAACTTTGGTGGGCGTGGATCTGGTCGCCCTTTGTGCGATAGTCTGCATTTGCCCTTCAACGTATCGGGCGAGTTCGTGCGCATAGCCTTCATCTTCAATGGGCCGCAAGGTCAATTTCTGCCCGTATACCTCAACCTCGATGTTCTTAGTCATGAACCGCCTCTTGCAGGCCGGCCTCCGACGTTTCCAGGCTATCCAGTTGCCCCAATACCTTTTCAATGCGTAACTTGATATTCACGCGCTCTTCTTCCCACTCGCGTGCCAAGGCCTCCTGCCTCGACAAGTCCTCTTGAACCACGTTCAACTGTTCTTGAAGAGACTCATTGGCCTGCTTTAATTCCTGGATCAACTCCACTAATCCCCGTACTCGAACCTCCAATGTTTCCATTTTCTCAAGACTCATAGTGACAACTCCCTGGTAAAAATCCGAGATAATACAATATGACTAAAATAAAATCTTTAGCAAGCCCTGTCAAGAGGAAGAATACCACATGTTGTGGAATGAAGGGTGTGATAGATACGATAACTTGTAAGAACCCGCTTCACGTACCGACGGGTTTCCCTATAGGAAATCAGCTCGACAAATTCGTCCGGGTCCCGGTCGCCAAACTTGGCAATCCAACGGTTCGCCGCGTCGGGACCGGCATTATACGCCGCAACGGCTCGAATGAGATTGCCCTTATAGTCACGTAACAGTTCACCAACGTAGGCAACCCCTAACCGGACGTTCACCTCGCCTTTCAACAAATCCTCCCGGTTCACGGATCCAAGGCCTAAACGGTGGGCAACGCGAGTTGCCGTCTCCGGCATCAATTGCATCAACCCCATGGCGCCGACGGGTGACAATGCCTTGGGATTATACAAACTTTCCTCACGGATAATCCCCGCAACCAAAAAAGGGTCCACGTGCGGATCGGCATAGCGCCGGATCTTCGGGATATAGACCGTTGGATACGCCATACGCCATAACGGGGAATCAAGGGAAACCCGGTGACGTTCCATGGGCTCCCGAAAGTTCCGTTTGGCTATCAATATCGCCGATGCATAATCTCCGACTTCCAGCATGTGCCGCGCCAGGGCATAGAGGGTTTGCGGCTGATCGCCATAGTGCTCCTTGACCAACAACAATTCTTCCGCCGCTTCCCGGCGAAGCCCCAGTCTCGACAGTTCCATGGCCTTTTGGAAATGCGGATTGATTCGGAATGAAGACGACACGGGACCGTTCAGCACTTGGTTCGCGCGGTTGTCACCTTGCTCGCGTTCCACGTGGAGTGGACGCCGCAGACGCAACGCGGACAATTGCCCGTAATAGGTCATGGGCCATTCGGCAGATACCTGCTTATACAATGTTTGCGCCTCATCGGTTTGGCCCATCCGTTCAAGCGCGCGCGCGGCCCAATAGTACGCCCGATTTTGCCAATTCCGACCGGAAGCGGTCATCGCAAGCTCGTGAAAGGCTTCAACCGCGTCTTCCCACGCGCCTTGTTGATAATGCAGCCATCCCAAACGCCATAAGGCGTCTCTTTTGATTGCAGGAAGATCAGCCACGCGATAGGCGTCCTCATAAGCCGTGACCGCTTGCTGAATCGTGTTTTCCCCTTCAGCCCACACGCCACTCAGCCACCGGATCCGGCCCCGTTCGTCCACGCTTAATCCGGAAGGGACCGAATCGCGAAACTTCAGAAGCAGCCGCCCCTGATCCTGTCGCAAGTACACCTTGGCCAGCCATACTGCGGCTTTGCCGGCATACGCGGAAGAGGTCGCCGACAGCCGGCGAAAAATTTCCTCGGCTTGGGGATACTGTTTCAACCGCACGTGGGCCATCCCCAACTGAAAAAGCCCCTGTTCGTACTGTGGACCATGCGGGCGACCGGCCAAAAACTTCTGCAGGTCCTGAATGGCTGCTTCAAAGCGTGCCAAGTCATAGAACGTTTCGGCTCGTTGATAATAATCTTCCGACGAAGGGTTCCAAGGCAGCGCATCCGGCTGACCGGACTGCACGACTTGCTCCACCGTTTGGGCTTCGGGAGATTCGGGATACTTCCGCCAAAGTTCGCCCAGCGCGTGTTTCGCCCGGGTCACGTGTTGTAACCGGACGGCGCAATCGGCAAGAACGGAGAAGGCTCGGGGGGTAGACGGAGAATCCGGATCACCGGAAGTGGCCTGCTCCAGATGCGGAATGGCCGGCTGGCATTGCCCGTTCTCGAACCGGGCGAATCCCGCTTCATACGACGTTTCATTGCTCAAGGCGGAAGGAGCGGCCAACTCCAACGCCGCTTCAAACGTCAGTGCGGATTCATGAAAGGAACCCATACGCCCTAAAGCCTGACCAAGTTCCAACAAGACGTAGTCTTCGAGGAGCGGGAAATCCTTGCGGGCCGCCCGGAGATATTCAATGGCCCGGGCCGGTTCCCGTTCGAGCAGGGACCATCCTATGCGAAAGCCCGCGCGCCGGGCCCAGAGGGTACCCGGATACGCCTCCTGCACGTGGCGAAAACGGTCGACCTGCAGAAGCACCTGATCGGGATGCTCGTCGGCAAAAGACGCGGCCTGTCGAAAACAGGCTTCCGCCGATTCACAGGCCACGTCCCCGGCCTCGGATTGGGGCCATGAACAGACACTCGTCAAAAGAAAAACGACGAGGAAGCTCACACGACGGGCCCATGAACGGGACGGCCTCACTGACCAACGTTTCTGTTCACGCCACACCATTCAACGGACCGTGAAGCACCAACTAGGGTGAAGAAGTTAAACGAAGCAGGAAGGCTGAACATTGAGAGGTAAAAAAATGGGGTGAGTGACGGGAATTGAACCCGCGACCTCCGGAACCACAATCCGGCGCTCTAACCAACTGAGCTACACCCACCACCCGACGAGTCGTGACAAAAACCGTTTCACGAACGTAGCGAGATCTTACTGAAAAGGCCCGACACGACGCAAGACACACGCCTTGGTTTTGATCTTTGGGACAACGATCGTTGCTCCCCCCCTACAGGTCGGGCCACGATGGTCAGGACTGGAGACGCTCGGCAAAGGCTGCTTGCATTTCGTCCACGATCGCCTGAGCCGCGGCACGTGGATCCGGCGCATCCCGAATCGGCCGGCCCACCACCAGATAATCCGCTCCCGCGTGAATGGCTTGGCGCGGCGTCGTGGGACGTGCATGCTCATCCACTCCCTTACCGGCCGGCCGGACGCCTGGCGTCACAATCAACAACGGCGAGTCGATGGCCGATCGAATGGCCGTTGGTTCCTTCCCCGAGGCGATCACCCCGTCACACCCCACCTCGGCAGCCGCTCTTGCACGAGCCACCACCATTTGCTCGACGGTCCCGTCATATCCACATTCCCGAAGATCCGCAGGCTCGACGTTCGTCAACACCGTCACCGCCAGAATCTTCATCTCCGGGTGGCCAGCCCGTCCTTTCACGGAGGCAGCCAGGGCTTTTCGCTCGGCATGCACGGTCAGGAAGGAGACGCCCATGTCCGCGACCCGCGTGGTGGTCCGTTGCACCGTCTCCGCAATATCCAACACCTTCAAGTCGAGAAACACGGGTTTCCCATATTTCCGTACCATCCGGACGACCGCAGGGCCTTCGCTCGCAAAGAGTTCCAATCCGATTTTTATCACACCGACGGACTCCTGGACACGATCCAACAGTGCCTCGGCTACCTTTGCCGTAGGCACGTCCAAGGCAAACACGAGTCGCTCTTGAGCTTGAATCTCCTCGCCTCTTACGTTCCGACCCATTCTTGTCTCTTTCCCGTTGACCATCGAGAAAGGGCTATGTTAATAATTGAGGTTCAACCCTCTCAATGGAGAAAAAAAGATGCCGGTTGTTCATAAATCAGCCATTAAACGTGCCCGTCAGTCCGAGAAGCGTCACGCCCGGAACCACGCGATCCTGCATCGCACCAACACGGTTGTGAAAAAATTTAAAACCGCTCTCCAACAGCACGGTGCCGATGCGGCGCACCCCCTTCTCCGGGAAGCCACCTCGGCCCTTCACAGGGCCGTGACCAAAGGCGCGCTCCATCGGAATACCGCTTCCCGACGCATTTCTCAACTTTCGACGCAGTTCAACGCCCTCAAAGCCCAATAAACTGCGCTCTACCTCCCCTTCACCCCTCCTTACAAAGGAGGGCAACAAGCGGCAACAATCAAGTTCCGTGACATGCCCTGAGACGGTCCTACCCCACACGTTCATGTCGCAATTGGGGCCGAGACGGAGAGTTTGCCGACCGGTACAAGTCCATGATCAATGCATGCATGATCCGGTGAGGGGAAGCGGCGGCTGCCCCTTTCAGCGCACGATCCGTGACCGAAAAGGCTTGAAACGCCTCGGGAAAATGCGCCAAGGGAACGCGTCTGACCATGGCGAAAAACTCGCCCTGCCGGAAAGGAGTGATCCCCAGGGATTTCGCAACCGCGGCTTCACCGACACGACGACTCAGGCCGTCTTTGACTTTCCACAGACGCCGGTACTGCCACAACAACGCGCCGAGAATCCGAAGCGGGGCCTCACCCGACTCCAAGGTTTTCTCCAAAATGAGGAGGGCTTGCGACACCTTGCCGTGGATGATAGCTCCCGACAGGTCAAACACCGACGCACCGGGTTCCGCCCCTTGGACGGCGACGACGTCATGTGCATTGACCGTTTCCTTCGTTGACACATAGAGCGACAACTTCTCCAATTCCCGCCTGACCACGGACAACCCTTCGCCCGCCAGTTCTTTCAGTAACCCCGCCGCTTCGGCATCCAGCCGAATCCCCACACGTGCGGCCTCCTGGCGAACCCAGCCCAATCGTTGATTGTCATACAAAGACGCACAATTCACTACCACCGCCTGCTTCTTCAAGGCTTGAACCCATTTCAGCCGGCCATCCAGTTTCGACGCGGAGACGATCATGGTTGTTGAATCGGACGGTGCGGAAAAATATGGAATAAGGGCTTCCCCTTCCTTGGTGGGAAGCTTGTCCGCCCATTTCAGAAGAACCACCTGGTGGGTCGAAAAGAAGGGGACTTCCTGCACACGGGCCAAAATTTCCTGGGCATTCGTTTCATCGCCGTACAGGACGTCACAAAAAAAATCGTCACCGTTGCTCCGCACCGCGCCCGCACTCGAGTCCTTGGAACGCAAGGCGCCATGGGCTCGAATCGTCTCGATGGCCTGATCGCGAAGGCAGTCCTCTTCTCCAAGGACCAGAAACAGCCTCTGCTTTTGTAAAGACGGACCGAGTTCACCAGGTTTGATCACCGGACCTTCACCCCAGCTCTTTTCCCTTCACCCTAGCCCTCTCCCGGAGAGAGAGGGAATCCTCGGAAGAAGGGGACTGGGCGCCCGCCCCGGAAAAGATTCCCTGGTCCCTCGCGGCCCAGAAGGCTGCGGCCAACATTTCCGCAACGTCCTGGCCGGCCTGCTCCAAGGCCCGGTCCTGCAGGACCCGGTTAAACTGAATTTGATCCTGGCGGGCTTCGACGTCGGGCGCACGATTCACAAAAAATTCTCCGGCACCCGTGGCCGTTTCCGTCCAGAGACTCTTGCCCGTCCGTCGATGGGCCACCGTGATTCGCACGACCACGTTCACGCGACGTTCTCGCGTCTGACCGGCCGAAAACGTGAGTGACGGGATCGTCACCGAGACGATCTCGCCCGTCATGACGTAATCGGCTTGCGCGTCTTCCGCCACGACCTGCGCCCCGCTGCTGACGGCAAATTGCTCCCGCATGTATCTGGTATACGCAAATTCCAGATTGCTCTGGAACGTGCGGTTGAGCAGGTCTCGAATGACCAATCGTACCGGCGGTCCATCCTGTTGAAGGTCAGGACCTCCCCCGATCCGCGGGCCCGGCCCTTCCATGGAAAATTGGTAGCCGCATCCCGGGAGAACGACAAGCACCATCAAGACGAAAACCAGAGCCGATTTGTTCATCGAGTGGGTTCCCCCCCTTCAGACCACAAAATTGACCAACTTCTTTTCGACGTAAATCACTTTTCGAGGCGTGGTCCCCTGCAACCATTCCCCCAATTTTTTATCCCTCTGCGCGAGTTCGAGAATTTCCTCTTTCTTCGCATCGGCCGATACCTGAATCTTGCTTCGCAGCTTGCCGTTGACCTGAAGAGGGATCGTCAATTCTTCGCGCACCACCAGGGCGGGCTCAAACGCCGGCCATGACCGGTGGGCGAGGCTTGGTGCGTGTCCCAACCCTTCCCATAACTCTTCCGCCAGATGCGGGGCAAACGGCGACAGTAACAAGACAAAGGATTCGGCCGACGCACGCGGCAGAGGTCCGTCTTTGGTAATATCCCGCACAAAGACCATCAGTTTCGAAATGGCCGTATTGAAACTCATCTCCTCGATGTCCTGCGTCACGCCCTGAATCGTCCGGGCCGTGAGTCGCGCCTGATTGGGCGTGCCATTTCCCTCGACGACCGGCACGCGTTCTTCTTCACCAACCACGAGGCGATACGCGCGCTGCAGAAACCGCACCACTCCCGGGATGGATTCGGAGGCCCAGGGGGCACCTTTTTCCAACGGCCCCATGAACATTTCATACAGCCGTAGCGCATCGGTCCCGTATTCGGCGATGATCTCGTCCGGATTCACCACGTTGCCGCGGCTCTTCGACATTTTCTCCGTGACTTCTTCCAACACCAACCCGTCGAGCGTCGGATGCAACGGCGTCCCGTCCTCCGACCACCGCACGTCTTGTGAAGCCACCCATCGGGCTTTGACTTCCTCTCCCGTCTGTGCGTGAACCGGAGTGTCGTGGTCAAAACGCACCTCTGATGCGGGATACGCTCGCGCCGCAAAGCCGGGATCATCGGAGAGATTGTTGTCGAAGTAGCGATAGCTGTGTCCCAGGATCATGCCCGGGTTCAGCAATTTCTGAAACGGTTCGGGCGTATGAACCAGCCCGAGGTCATACAACACCTTATGCCAAAACCGCGAATAGAGCAGGTGCAACACGGCGTGCTCGGCTCCGCCTACGTACAGGTCCACCGGCATCCAATACTGTTCGGCGTCTTTGGACCACGGTTCCCGGTCATTGCGGGGGTCGCAAAAGCGAAGGTAATACCAGCAACTGCCAGCCCACTGGGGCATGGTATTGGTGTCACGCAGGGCCTTGTGCCGGGTCTCGGGGTCCGTCACTTCCACCCAATCGCGGACGCGAGCCAGGGGCGTTTCGAACTCCCCGCTCGGGCGAAAATCCTCCAACTCGGGAAGCACCACCGGCAACTCCGATTCCGGAACGAGTTTCGTCGTGCCGTCTTCAAGGTGCAGCACGGGAAACGGCTCACCCCAATACCGCTGCCGGCTGAAGAGCCAATCGCGCAGTTTATAGTTCACGGTCTTCTCACCCTTGCCGTGCTGCACCAGCCAGTCGCACATGCGGGTCTTGGCTTCGGGAGTGGCCAAACCATCCAAAAAATCGGAATTCACGTTCGTGCCGTCGCCCGCATACGCGCCGGTGGAAAGATCGCCGCCGGAGACGACTTCGACAATCGGCAAGCTAAACTGATGCGCAAAGGCATGATCCCGCGTATCATGCGCCGGCACCGCCATGATCGCGCCGGTTCCATAAGTCGCCAACACGTAATCCGCAATCCAGATCGGAATGGGCTTGCCCGTAACCGGGTGCACGGCACATGCTCCGGTGAAGACCCCGGTTTTCTCACCCAGTTCGGCCACGCGCGCCCGTTCGCTCCGTCGGGATACGGCTTCGACGTAGGCCTCCACCGCCGGACGTTGTTCGGGGGTCGTGATGGCCGTCACCAATGAATGTTCCGGGGCCAGGACCATATACGTGGCGCCGAACAGGGTGTCGGGCCGGGTGGTAAACACCTCGATCGATCGTGGCGCATGCCCCGCGACCTCGAAGAAAATTCTGGCGCCTTCCGAACGGCCGACCCACTCCCGCTGCATCCGCTTGATGGACTCCGGCCAATCCACCAACGCCAGGTCGTCAATCAACCGCTCGGCATAGGCCGTGATGCGCAGCATCCACTGCCGCATGGGCACCCGCACAACCGGATGCCCGCCTCGCTCGCTCTTGCCATCGATCACTTCTTCGTTGGCCAACACGGTGCCCAGAGCCGGGCACCAATTCACCGGAACTTCCGCCAGATACGCCAGCCCCTTTTCATAGAGTTTACGAAAGATCCATTGCGTCCATCGCACGTACTCGGGGTCCGTGGTATCGATTTCCCGTGACCAGTCGTAATCCATACCCAGGGCTTGGAATTGCCGTCTGAAGTTTTCAATATTCCGTTTGGTGGTTTCTCGCGGATGGGTCCCTGTTTCAATCGCGTATTGTTCCGCCGGCAGGCCAAAGGCATCCCATCCCATGGGATGCAACACGTTATAACCCAGCATCCGTTTGTAGCGAGCGATGATGTCGGTCGCAATATAGCCTTTGGGATGGCCCACGTGGAGTCCGGCTCCCGACGGATACGGGAACATATCGAGGACGTAAAACTTGGGTTTCGCGGGATCGATGTCAGAACGAAAAGGCTGATGCTCGCGCCAGTAAGCTTGCCACTTCTTTTCAATGGCCTGGTGATCGTAGAATTTGGACATGGGTTGGATGAACGCGGTCAGGCAATGCCCGCCCCGCGCCTAGGATGAAGAAAAAATGTACCACAGCGACAGACAGGCGACAAGATAAGAGCAGTTCGGCCCTGTCACTGTTGTCGGTTCCTTGGCAGATTGCCGATTTTATGTTTCACCTTTTGAGTCCAACGACCACAACGGCCGACGCCGGACAAGCTACTCCATGTTTGATTCTTTCGCCTTACTTATATAAGATTTTGGTAAGGAGGATCGCCATGATCGTCAAGATTACATCAAAGCGACAGGTCACGTTCCCGGCTCGGGTGCTGGATGCGCTGGGCGTAGGCCCGGGCGACCAACTCGAACTGCAAGAGAGTCCCGACGGCTTCATTCTGCGACCAAGACGGATCGACTATTCGAAATTGGGGACGCTCAGAGACAAGATTCCCCCCGGACATCCGCCATTCGACATCCGCAAATTCCGGGACCAACGGGAACAAGGATATGGCCCCTCACTACGGCGTTGACACCTCAATCCTGGTCAGGCTGGTTGTACGGGAGCCGCAAGACGACTTCGAGCGTTGTATATGCCGTCTTGTCGCCTTAACGAAGGAACGGAAGTGCGAACTATTCGCGTCCAACCAAGCCATAGATGAAGCCTACGTCGCCTTGATGCACCACTACGGCATCCTCAGCGCCAACGCCCGTGCCGGTCTCCTCGATGCGTTGACCAGCGGCTTGGTTGCCCCCCTGAATGGGCCGGCCGTCATTGAAGCCCTTTCAGCCTCAGGCGGTCCCGGACTCTTCGACAGACTCATCGCCGATGACTACTCACGGGCCGGGTTGGAGACCCTGACGCTGGACCGCAGGATGGCCACATTGTCCAACGTGCAGCGGCTGTAGACAGCGAGAACCGAGAAAATGCGCATGCCGACGATCCTCGTCGAAGATAACTTCTTAAACTATCTGGAAAAGTTCGGCTCTGGGCTTTTCGTTCTTGTCTACAAACGGGGTGGAGTGATGACTTCGCACGTGGGTCCGGAGGCGCGGCTGAGCTTCCGGTCAGGCAGCACCAGCCACCGGCACGAAGCTATCCACGATAATCATTACGTCCGTCCCGCATCACGGGCGCGGAGGATGCGAGACGGTGGGGTCCGAGTTTTCGTTCCTGCCTTGCGGTTGCGAACGCCTTGCAGCCACGCGCCAACGGATGGCCGCGACGCGATACGCTCCAATTCGCAACGGAGGAATTCCTGCATGGACTGGCGTTGGAGGGCGGCACGCATTGCGAGTTCATCGCGAACTTCCTCGGGCACACCCTTGATGGTGATCTGTACTGCCATGAACGCATTATTCCATCATTAACAGCATTCAGCAATCAACCGGCTCGGAGTCTTTGGGAATCATTTTTCGGCACCTCGTAGGAATCTGCTGTAACACTTTCGGTGAGCGGAGGGATAACGGAGGCGGCGGGAGCACCTTCCGCTTATTTCCGGGATTTGGCCGATTTCGACACCGGCACGACGAAGGCCTGGCCTCGGAGTTTTCGATGGTAGGCGATGGCGAAGCGATGCGCTTCGTCCCGGATGCGCTGGACCAAGCGGGAAACGTGGGACGTCGGGGACAGGATGAGCGGGTCACGATGCCCGGGTGCGTATATTCGCTCTTCTTTCTCCCCTTTGGCCTTGGCTAACCCGATGATGGGGAGGTGACCATAGCCGAGTTCCCGCAACGCGTCCACCGCGGCTCCCAATTGCCCGACTCCTCCATCGATCAGGATAAGATCGGGAAGCGGCAGCATCTTATTGGCCCGGGTGGCGAGGGTGCCGCCGTACCGGCGCTTGACGACTTCCTCCATGCTCGCAAAATCGTTCGCCCCCTCGACGGTCCTGATGCGAAACCGCCGGTAATCCGCTTTCTTCATTTTGCCGTCTTCCCACACCACCATCGAAGCCACGGAATGGGTGCCCATGGTATTGGAAATATCAAACCCTTCCACCCGGCTCGGCGCCTTCGGCAACCCGAGAAAGCGCTGCAAGTCTTCGGCTTCCTTGTGTTCCACCGCGATTTTACGCAGATGTTCCCCAATGGCCGTAGCGGCATTTTCTTCGGCTAATTGGAGCAGTTGGCGTTTCACCCCTCGTTCGGGAATCAGGATCCGCACCCGCCGGCCTTTCTTGTGACTGAGCCAGCGTTGAAGCAATTCCCGGTCGGACAGCGCTTCGGACACCAACAGTTCCTTGGGGGGCAAGGTGTCCTTATTGTAGAATTGCTCGATGGCCGATCGAATCAACTCCTCGCCGGCAGCCTCTTTCGTATCAACCCAAAAAAAGTCCTTGCGACCGATCAACAAGCCGCCGCGCACAAACAACAGTTGCAGATCCGCCGCCCGTCCGATCCTGGCCAAGCCGATGATATCCTGGTCCATGGGGCCTATTTGAGCCACGCGCTGTTTTTCCAACGTCTTGGAGATGCTTGCCATACGATCCCGCAACCGGGCCGCTTCTTCAAATGCTTCGTGGCCGGCGGCCGTTTCCATGTCCTTTCGCAACCCGTCCAGCAATTCCTTATCCCGCCCCTCCAGAAAACAGCGAACCTGGTCGACGATGCGATGATAATCTTCCTGCGACTGGTTGCCGGTACAGGGCGCCATGCAGCGTTTGATTTCAAATTCCAGACAGGCCCGGTCGGCCGTCCCATTGATGTCGATCTTGCACGTCGCCAGCGGGAACACTTTTTTGATGACTTTCAAGGTTTCTCGAAGCGCTCCCGAGGGCACGTAGGGGCCAAAATACAGCGCCCCGTCGTTCTTCACGCGACGCACAATCGAGAGACGGGGAAAATTGTCCTTCACCGGCAGGCGGAGATACGGATAGTGCTTATCATCGCGAAGCACCACGTTGAACCTGGGTCGATGGCGTTTGACCAGGCTGCTTTCGAGTAAGAGGGCTTCCAAGTCTGATCGTGTGACGATCGTTTCGATATCATGAATCAGGGACGTCAACACGCGAGTCTTGGGACTCGGGTCGCTGCCTTTCTGAAAATACGAGCGCACCCGGTCCGCCAACACCAGGGCTTTCCCGATGTAGAGTATTTCACCGCCCTTGCCTTTCATCAGGTACACGCCGGGCTGATTGGGCAGGTGGGCCAGGGTCGATTCGAGAGCCCTTCGACTCCGCTTCGCTCCGCTCAGGATGTTCGGGCGGGGGTTGGTCATGGGTGAAGCCTGCTACGCGGTCACCGTACCCGGCGGTCGTTCGATCAACTCCACTTCATAGCCATCCGGAGCATCGATGAAAAGAAACCGGCTTCCCGACGAGGTTCGAGTCGGGCCATCCGTGATGGGAACGTGCTTGGCCTGCAACTGATCGATCGTCCGGTCAAGGTCATCGACCTCAAACGCGAGATGGACCAGATCTTCCTGCACGCTGACGGGCCCACTCTCCGGGAAACTGCACAGTTCAATGAGTTCCTCGCTGTTGGGAACCGCCAGAAAGGCCAAGTGCGACCCGCGCGGCGACACCTTGCGTTCCAACACTTCCAACCCCAGCACGTCCCGGTAAAACGCGATGGTAGCATCCATGTCACTGACGCGCATTCGTGTGTGCAGCAATTTTTTGACGATCATCGCAGGAATCCTTCCGCGTTTACAGGAACAGACTTGTCGCGGCAGACACATCAGTATTGTACTGCACCTCACGGCTTCCAACAACACAACCCGACTTTTTCACGTTCTGCAGCGGAGTATGCTCTCCCGGTCCTCCGGGGCCGTTGAGTTCGGGGCAATCATTATGTGATAACTACACACCCTGCGGCATGAGGCAGATCACTGCCTTCGAGCAGAGACGTTGCTCTTTTCCTCCCCTTTGTAAGGGGAGACGACGGTGGGGTAGAGTTCATACGGGCACTTCTGGGCACTGGAGGGATCAACCCTGCACAGTTCAGCCTTCCAATCAACCGCTCTACCTCCCAACTTTTCCCTCTTCGGAAAAAGTTCCCGTCCTTACAAAGGAGGGGAACGGGCGGCATCAGGCCTATCCCGGGCCGGAACCCGGCCCGGCAAGACGTGAAGGAGCCTTCATGAAAATCAATACCGACACGCAATTGTGCGGAGTCCTCGGCCATCCGGTGAAACACTCGCTATCCCCGGCCATTCACAATGCCGCGTTTCGACACTTGGGGCTGAATTACGTGTACCTGGCCTTTCCCGTTGAAGACGTGCTCCATGCCCTTCACGGAATCCGCGCGTTAGGCAACCTCAGGGGGTTCAGCGTCACGATCCCCCATAAAGTCTCGGTCATGGCCCACCTGGATACGATCGATCCCACGGCCCGCCACATCGGGGCCGTCAACACCATCGTGAAATCGGACGACACCCTTGCCGGATACAATACGGACGCCTCCGGCGCCCTCCTGGCGTTACAACACGCAGGCGTCGAACTCGCCGGGAAACAGGTCGTTGTTATCGGATCGGGCGGAGCCGCACGGGCCATTACGTTCGGGCTCGCGCTTGCGACTCCCGCCCGCGGGCTCACGATCCTTGCAATCGAAGAGGAGGAACGCCAAACCCTGGCCCGTAATCTTCGTGAAGGTACGACGCTTCACATTGAAGATCACCCGCTCGATGCGAACACACTGGAGCCGGCCCTGGCCCAGGCGCAGGTCATGATCCACTGCACCCCCGTGGGGATGGATCCGCACACCGAACAGACCTGTGTACCCCAACGCTTTTTCCATCCAAACCTGACGGTCATGGATATCGTCTACAACCCCTTGGACACGCAATTACTGAAGGAAGCGCGGGACGCCGGATGCCCGACGATCCGTGGCTTGGAAATGTTCCTGCATCAGGCCGTCGCCCAATTCGAATTGTGGACGGGCCAATCCGCACCAATCCCCGTCATGCGTCAGGTCCTGGAGTCCCAATTTTCAAGATCTCCCTCTAGTTCTCCCTCTCCCCCCGGGAGAGGGCAAGGGTGAGGGCCATGAATCTCGTGCTCATCGGTTATCGAGGAACGGGGAAAAGCACCGTTGCGGAACTCCTCGCGACGCGACTCGGGTGGAGGGCCGTCTCCACGGACGCGCAAATCGTCGAAAAGGCTCAAAGAGCGATTCCGGACATTGTCGCCCAGCACGGGTGGGAACACTTTCGCAATCTCGAAACGGAGGTGTGCCTCGCGCTCAAAGACCGGGATTGCCTGGTCATCGATACCGGCGGGGGGTTGATCCTGCGACCGGACAACGTAAAAGCATTGAAGCCCAACGGCCTGGTGTTTTGGCTGACCGCCGAGGTTTCGACGATTTCCCGGCGGATCTCGGATGACACGCAACGCCCGGCGCTCACCTCCGGGAAAACGTTTCTCGAGGAAATTCAAGAAGTCCTGACCGAGCGTACTCCGAAATACCAAGCTGCGGCCGATCATATCATTGCCACCAACGACCTCTCACCGGAGGAGATCGCCTCTCACATTCTGACCATTGCCAGCGGCCACGGTATCGATCGATCGTTCTAGCCGCATCGTGGGTCTTTTGTCCGGACAGAACGTATGAACACCGGTTCTTCAGAGCCACTACCCCCCATGGACCTCACCTGGATCCGATGGCTGTTGGACAGCTATGCGTTCTGGTTGAAGCGCGAACTCATCGACCGGACGGGCACGCTTGAGGAGCAAAGCGAACGGCTCTATGTTTCGCCGTTTGTGGTGGCCTCCCACACCAAGGCGGAAGACCCCATCCTCAATTTCGGCAATCGACAGGCCCTCGCCTTGTGGGAAGGGACCTGGGAGGAATTTACCTCGACCTCTTCGCGCTTGACCGCGGAACCCGCGAATCAAGCCGAGCGGGCCCGGATGCTCGACCAGGTGGCCACACACGGATTCGTGACCGATTACCAGGGAATACGCATTTCGCGAAGCGGCCGGCGGTTTCTCGTCCAACAGGCCACGGTCTGGAACATCCTGGATGACCACGGGATCACCCAAGGGCAAGCCGCGACGTTTTCTCAATGGCACCCGCTGGCTGAAGATTAAAGAGCCCCTTCCATATGGCAAATGCATTGACATTGTGCGCACACCAAACGATAATGCGGATCAAGGCATAGAAGGAACGGAATTCGTATGCGCAAACACACGGCCAAAACACGACGCAAGGGACCACCGAAAAACATCAACCTTCGGGTGAAACCTCATGCGCGTTCTTTAATCGATCGTGCCTGCGCTATCACCGATAAGAGAATCACGGACTTCGTTCTCGATGCGGCGTGTCGTGAGGCCGAGGACGTACTCCTCGACCGGAGGCTGTTCAATCTGGACGAATCAGCATATCAGGCGTTTATTGATGCGCTCGATGCGCCGACACGACGCCACCCCGAACTCAAAAAATTACTGAGCCGGAAGCCGCTTTGGGAAAACTGAGCACAGACTCATCGACGCCAAATCTTACCGCACCCAAAGCTCTCAACACACATCATATTCTTGATGACTTTGATTGTGGTCATGACGCGCTGAATGGCTGGCTGAAGCACCGTGCCATCAAAAACGAGGCTTCAGGCGCGTCACGGACCTATGTGGCCGGCCACCAGAGCCACGTGGTTGCGTATTACTCGTTGGCAACCGGTGCCGTGCAATGCGGGCATGCCCCCGGCCGGGTCCGCCGCAATATGCCGGACCCTATTCCCGTCATGGTTCTTGGTCGCTTGGCCGTACACCTCGATTGGCAAAAGAAAGGCCTGGGGCGAGACCTTCTTGCCGATGCCATCAGACGTACCCTCCAAGCCGCGGATATTGCCGGCATCCGTGCCTTTGTGGTTCACGCCCTCTCCGATGAGGCTAAACGGTTTTACGAACGGTTTGGATTTCAGTCCTCTCCCACGGACCCGATGGATCTGATGATGACCCTGAAAGATGCGAAGGCATATTTATCATAAGCGCTCTTCCCGGAATGAAACTCATCCTGCGGAATATGACGTGACGTGACGACAAAAATTCGTGTCCCAGCCAACGCTCGTTGCAAACGGGCAGACGCTTCTTTTATGGTGGCTGTTGTAGAATTCGTCTTGACATCCTCACAACTTCTTCAGTCTCTACCTCCCCTTTGCCCTTCCTTACCCTTCGGCGGGCTCAGGGCAGGCAAAGGAGGGGAAGCGAGGCGGGGAGAACGGTCAACGAAGTCGTGAACACCTGAATAACGAAAAGGGAAAACCATGATTTTAGCGGGAGACATCGGCGGAACCAAAACCTATCTGGGCTTGTTTGATTGGCAGGAGACGCGCGTCGCTCCTATTCGGGAGGAGAAGTTCTGGAACGCGGACTTCGAGTCGTTCGAGGAAATCCTCGAAGAATTTTTGCAGCCTCCTGCCCCTGCCGAGGAGGGCGATGGAGAAGAAGTTGAAGACACGGGCGTTGATGAAGACGCTCCTGAGATTTCACCGACCATGCCCCTCCAGGCGGCCTGTTTCGGCGTCGCCGGCCCGATCGTGGACAACCGCTGCCGCACCACGAATCTTCCGTGGGTCATCGACGGTCACGCCTTGACCGACACCTTGAACACCTCCTGCGTCCGCTTGCTCAATGACGTCGAAGCCATGGCCTACGGCGTGCTGGTCCTCGAGCCGGAAGAAACCGAAGTGGTCCACGGCGAACGGCAGGAAGACGGCACCAAAGTTCTGATCGCGCCGGGAACCGGATTGGGCGAGGGCGTGCTGTATTGGGACGGGGAACGGTACCACGCGTTGCCGTCCGAAGGCGGGCACGCCAGCTTTGCCCCGGGGACCGATCTCGAGATCGACCTGCTCCGCTACCTGCGCACGAGTTTTCTGCACGTCAGTTTCGAACGGGTATTGTCGGGAACCGGCCTGCACGGCATCTACCAGTTTCTCCGTGACACCAAGAAGAATGAACCGACCTGGTTTGCCGAACGTCTTCCCACCGGAGACCCGCCGGCGCTGATCGCTGAAGCCGGGCTCACCGGCAAACCCGAAATTTGCGTCCAGGCGTTGGACCTGTTCGTCTCCGTCCTGGCTGCGGAAGCCGGGAATTGCGCCCTGAACACGTTGGCGCGGGGCGGGGTCTATATCGGGGGTGGGATCTCTCCGAAAATTATCGACAAGCTCCGCGATCAACGTTTTAGCCAGGCGTTCATCAGCAAGGGCCGGTACAAACGGCTGCTCTCGTCGATTCCGGTCCACGTCATCCTGAACGACAAAGCCGCCCTTCTCGGCGCGGCGTCCGTGGCCGCACGCATGGGCACGGATTCGTAAGCCGTCCATGACGCTTTCTCCACCATCGCCCGACCCGCAGGAAACCGGCAAACGCGCGGCCGGCGAAGCCGCCCTGGACTTCATCCGGGATGGGGCGCTCGTGGGTTTGGGAACCGGCTCGACCGTGAAATATTTTCTTCTGGCCCTAGGCAAACGCGTGCAAGCCGGGCTCCGGGTTCACGGCGTGCCCACGTCTCGTGAAACCGCGGAATTGGCCAGGCAATTGCAGATTCCCCTTCTCCCTGAACAGGAAGAATGGGCATTGGACGTGGCGGTCGATGGGGCGGATCAGGTTGATCCCCACTTTCAGTTGATCAAGGGTGGAGGCGGGGCCTTACTGCGGGAAAAAATCGTGGCCGCCGCCGCGCGCACGTTCATTGTCCTGGTCGATCACAAGAAATGCGTGCCGGTATTGGGCAAACCCATGCCCGTTCCCGTGGAAGTGACCCCGTTCGGATGGCCACAGTCCGCCAAACAGCTTCAGGCATTGGGAGGCGTCCCGACGCTCAGGGAAAAACAGGGAACGGTGTTCGAGACTGACGGCGGCCATTATATTCTTGATTTTCTGGTGGACTCGATCAAAGACCCCGGCGAACTCGAAGCGCGTCTCAATCGCATACCGGGCGTCGTGGAAAACGGCCTCTTCGTCGACCGGACCTCGACGTTAATCATCGGGGCGCCCGACGGCGTACAAATCAAACACTGCTCTTCCGCTTCAGCGTCTTCTGCCGTACAAAATTCCTGAACAAGTCCCCCCTCACCCCGGCCCTCTCCCGGAAGGAGAGGGAGAGAGTGGATTTATACGGTCGATTGCACGGCGCGTTTCGCTAATGGTAGAGTGCTGCCGTTCAGACGCATCGAACGCGACAGCATAACCCATAGGCTGGTCCCATCGTCTAGCTTGGCCCAGGACGGCACCCTCTCAAGGTGCAGACACGGGTTCAAATCCCGTTGGGACCACCAACGCCCGGCATTTCCTCATGACCACATGCCCTTTTCTCGTGTCCTTTTGTACGGGCAGTACTTCCGTTGATCCCGCTTCGACTTTTTGCGCGACGCCCTACCCTCACATCGGGCAACGTCACAATCAGGAAATCCGATGACGCGAAACTTTCATGACGGGGCCGACGACGGGCTCGAGGCCCTGGAAGCCCTGGATCCCGCACGCATTCATTCCTTTTCCGATCTGCTGGCTGCGATGAAAAAAACCGCATTCGGGGGCCGGCGGCTCGGGGAAGCCTTCGAAGTGCTCAAGGCCATGATCGAGGACCCCGACTGTTTCGTGGTCATGACGCTTTCAGGGGCCATGACCATCGCCAAAATGGGGAAAATCATCTGTACCATGCTCGATCGGGGGATGGTCCAGGCCATCGTCTCGACCGGTGCGTTGATGGCCCATGGCATGAGCGAAGCCGTCGGACAAACGCATTATAAATACCAGCCGGTCATGGACGACGTCGAACTCTTTGAAAAGGGGTACAACCGGGTCTATGACACGCTCGAAATGGAATTGAACCTGAACCACGTCGAGGAAGTGGCCGCCGTCACCCTGAACCGGCTGCGTCCCGACGAACCGCTCTCTTCGGAACTCCTGAACCGGGAACTGGGGCGGACGCTGGCCGAGCAATTTCCCGGCCCGGGCATCCTCAAAAGTGCCTTCCTGCAAGGGGTCCCAGTCTACATCCCCGCATTCACGGATTCCGAACTGGGCCTCGATACGTCCATCTGGTCCATGAAAGAGCATGGACCGGCTCAATCGAACGCGGAACCCGTTCCCGATGATGACCAGGCGATTTGGGAACGCTTGCAACAACGTCGTCCCGCCTTTAATCCGTTTCTCGATCTCAACAGTTATACGCATAACCTCCTGGGCGCCAAGCGATTGGGCATCTTTACCATCGGCGGCGGCGTGCCCCGCAATTGGGCGCAACAGGTTCCGCCGTACATCGAAATCCTGAATATGCGGTTAGGCACCACCATCACCCCGCCCCGGTTCCACTATGGCGTCCGCATTTGCCCGGAACCCGACTATTGGGGAGGGCTCAGTGGCTGCACCTACCAGGAAGGAATCTCCTGGGGGAAATTCGTTCCACCCGAACAAGGGGGACGGTTCGCAGAAGTGTTGAGTGACGCGACCGTGGTCTGGCCGCTGTTGCTCATGGCCTTACTCGAAGGGCCTTCCGCTCAATCGAACGCCGGCAATCCGTGACCTGCCAGACGGCAGACACATGTTTATCCCTCCCCTTTGTAAGGGGAGGATAGGTGGGGTAGAACCACCTCGCCATGGTGCACGGGTTTTCGCCATTCTGGCCATCGCCTCTACCTCCCCTCACCCCTCCTTACAAAGGAGGGGAACCGGGGTACCGAACGAAGGCGTCGAAAAAAACGGCCCTCCTGACGCTTCGGCTTGACAGAAACCTTCCGTCACCCCACACTATAAGAAACGGGTTTCTTCATGAAAAAGGAGACACGATGAAGACCTCTTCACCATCGGCGTATACATCTTCCCCCATGCGGTCCGGTCGTTTGAAAAGCATAAACGGGCTGGCGATTGCGGTTTTGAGCCTCGGGCTCGCGTTGTCGGCCGGGGCCCAAGCGGGTCAAGGGTTTACCGAGGAAGATGACCGGGTCCGCGGCAACCCTCAGGCCCCGATCACGCTTTTGGAATATTCGGATTTCACGTGTGGGTATTGCGAAAAGTTTTTCCAAGAAACCTGGCCGATCCTGTTCTCCGAATACATTGACACCGGCAAGATGCGCCTGGTGTATCGTGATTTCCCGCGGTCCCCCAGCGGTCCGAGCGTGGATACCGCCATGGCGGCCCGATGCGCGGGAGAACAGGGACAGTATTGGGCGATGCACGACCGTTTATTTACAAGCAGCAACAAATTCTCGGCGGCGCAACTCCGGCAGCAGGCTGAAGATCTCCAGCTCGATGCCAAGCAATTTACCGCATGCCTCGAGGCATCACGTTATACCCAGGACATTTTTAAAGATCGGATGGAGGCGGGCCAACTGGGTATCCGGGGTACCCCGCATTTTATTTTGTACGTCACGGATCATCCGCAAGAAGCCGTCGTGATCCCCGGCGCCTTTCCCTATGAGGTGTTCAAAGAAGAGATCGACAAGCTGCTCCAAACGGCGTCTTCCCCAAAAACTTCTTCCGAGTCCTTATAAGACGCCCCTTGTCATCATGCGAGTACGGCTGAACGTTCAACACTGCGCCTGATTTCCTCCCGTGTCCGTGGAAACCATCGCTCCCATCCTCGTCGGTTCCGAATGGCGTGAAACCCCTACGCGTCAGACCGTGACCAACCCCTTTACCGAAACCCCGATCGCCGAGGTCTGCCTCGCCCAACCGGCAGACGCCGAAGAAGCCGTGACCCTCAGCCTGAAAGCCTTTTCCAGTCTCGCCCGCTCTTCTTCCCATACCCGCGCCACGGCACTTCAACACGTGGCCGGCAGGCTGAAAGAACAAAAGGAAGACTTTGCCCAAACCATCTGCCTGGAAGCGGGCAAACCCATCACCGACGCCCGGCGTGAAGTGGACCGGGCCATTCAAACCTTTTCGATCGCGTGCGAGGAAGCCAAACGGATACCGGGAGAAGTCATCCCGATGGACGTCAGCCCGGGGATGGAACGTCACCTGGGCATTGGGCAACGCGTGCCGATCGGGCCGGTCCTGTGCATTACCCCGTTTAATTTCCCCCTGAATCTGGTCGCGCATAAAGTGGCTCCGTGCCTCGCCGTCGGCAATCCCATTCTGCTGAAACCGGCTCCGCAAACCCCGCTCACCGCGTTGCGATTGGGACGGCTCTTTCAAGAACTCGATCTCCCGGAAGGAACCTTGAGCATCCTGCCGTGCGAAAACGCCCTGGCGGAATCCATGGTCCGCGATCCGAGAATTCAAGCCTTGAGTTTTACGGGCAGCGCCGCGGTCGGCTGGAGCCTGAAAGACAAAGCAGGGAAAAAACGGGTTCTGCTCGAGTTGGGAGGCAACGCCGCGGTCATCATCGAACCCGATGCCGACCTGCACCAGGCCGCACAACGGTGCGTGACGGGCGGATTTGCGTATTCCGGACAGACCTGCATTTCCGTGCAGCGCATGTACCTCCACGACGACGTGTATGACGCCTTTCTCGACCGGGTGCTCCCGCTCGTCGAATCCCTGGCTGCCGGGGACCCCGCGGACGATTCCACGGTCGTCGGTCCGCTGATCGACGAACGCGCGGCCATCCGGGTGGAGACCTGGATCCAAGAAGCCGTCCGGCAAGGCGCCAGGCTCAGGACGGGCGGGACTCGTGACCGGGCGTTGATCCGGCCCGCGATCCTGACCGACGTGGACCAACGCATGAAAATCTCCTGCGAAGAAGTCTTTGGTCCGGTCATCACCCTCTCCCGGTACCAACAGCTCGACCAGGCCTTCGACATGGTGAATGACTCCCCCTATGGACTCCAGGCCGGGATTTTTACCCGCAACGTCGATGCGATCTTCCGCGCCTACCAGGCCCTGGACGTCGGCACGGTGCTGGCCAATGAAATCCCGACGTTCCGGGCCGACCACATGCCGTACGGCGGGATGAAAGATTCCGGGCTGGGACGTGAAGGCGTCAAATACACGATCCAGGAACTCTCGGACCAAAAGCTGTTGGTCTTACACCTGTCCCAATAACCCGTGCCCTTTTTTGTCGGCGTCTTGTCCCTCCCTCTACCTCCCCTTCGCCCCTCCTTACCCTTCGACTTCGCTCAGGACAGGCAAAGGAGGGGAAAGAGCAAAGGGACAGCCGTCTGTTCCCTCCCCTTTGTAAGGGGAGGTCGAGCTAGGCATGCCCCCGCGAAAGCGGGGGTGGGGTAGAGGTCTTGCAGTTTCCCGTAAAGATTTGTCACTATAGCACTCGTTTTGTCCATACACAGGCACGCCCTGTCTTGAGGACCGGGAGTAGACATGGTTCCCACTCATATTTTTCTGACCCGAGGGGTCGGCGTCCATCGGGAAAAGCTGGCGTCGTTTGAAGAAGCCTTGCGAAGCGCCGGTGTGGCCTACTGCAATCTGGTCAGCGTATCGTCCATCCTGCCGCCCAATTGCAAAATCATTCCACGGAAGCGAGGTGAAAGCCTGTTGAACCCCGGTGAGATCACCTACTGCGTCATGGCCAGGAGTGAAACCAACGAACGCAACCGGTTGATTTCCGCATCCATTGGCGTGGCGATCCCTCAAGGCCGGCATAAGACCTATGGCTATCTTTCCGAACATCACGCGTATGGGGAAACCGACGAAGAAGCCGGCGACTACACGGAAGACCTTGCGGCCCAAATGCTGGCCGCGGCGTTAGGGATCGACTTTGATCCGGACGTCGCTTGGAAGGAACGGGAGCAGGTCTTTAAAATGGGTGGGAAAATCGTTCGGACGCAAAACATCACCCAGTCGGCTATCGGGAAACCCGGGGTGTGGACCACCGTGGTGGCCCTCGCGGTGTTCATCCCGCTTGAAAACATTCCTCACGCCACGAAGAAACGACGACCCCGCAAGTAGCTCTTCGTCGCGACACCTCTGTCTCACCGAGAAAATTCCGCCCAGAGCACGGTATGGTCCGACGGAGTTTTTCCTTTCCTGGGGTTGATATCGACTTCGACGGCCGTACAACGCCGGGCCAATGATCCGGTCGCCAGGATGTGGTCCACGCGCCAGCCCCGATTGGCCTTGAGGGCATCGGGTTGCCGGTAGTCAAAAAACGTAAACTGTTGCCGGTCCGGGTAGAGACGCCGGAACAGGTCCTCGAACCCCCATTCGACGACGTGCCGGTAGGCTTGCCGGGCCTCGTAATGAAAACAGACGTGGGTGAAGTGTTTTTCCGGATGATGGACGTCAATCGGTTCCGGGGCCACGTTCATGTCCCCGCACCAGATCGCGGGCTCATCGGGAGACAGGTGACGGGTGAAATACCGGCGCAGCCGTTTGAACCAATCCAATTTGTAGCGATACTTGGGATGGTCGATCCTGAAGCCCTGCGGGATATACGTGTTGACGATGGAAATGCCGTCCACCACGGCGTGCAGCAGACGCGGCCCGTCCCCGCCGGAGCCCTTGCTCAACCCATACGAGACCCACTCGGGCTCGCGCCGGGTGAAAAGGGCCACCCCGTTATATCCTTTCATCCCGCAAAACCGCACGTGATAACCGGTGGCGGCAAATGCTTGTGCGGGGAACTCCGAATCCTGCACCTTCGTTTCCTGGAGACACAGCACGTCCGGGGCATGGTTTTTCAACCACCGTTTCACCACGGACAACCGCTTCCGGAGCGAATTCACGTTGAACGTGGCCACTTTCATAAGCCGGCTCCCGCGCTTGCAGCCGTTTTGCGGACCATGCCAGTATGCCCGTGTGTCATCGTTGCCCCGTCGTGACTCATGAATTTCACCTCCAAAGAAATTTCCCTGCTTTCCGACACCGAGTTCTTTTCAGCCAAGGCCCGCGTCTCCCCCAAAATCCGTGACCTGCTGGAACGGATCCATGAATCCTTTCAAGGTGAACTCAAGGCCCATCACCTGCTGGTCCCGGACGCCTTCGACCCGGACGCCAGCCAATTCGTCAAGGGCGAACACCTGGAAGATTTCCCGTATCAATACCTGGATTACCCCAGGTTCTTTACCAAAGACGTCAAATTTTCCTTTCGTTCACTCGTCTGGTGGGGCCACCACATGGTCTTTGCACTGATTCTGGAAGGCGGCCATCTACGGCGTTACAAGGAAAACCTCATCAACCGCTTTCCTTCCGTCGCGGATCGCGATATCCACCTCTGTTTGAGCCATTCATTGTGGGAGTGGAAACGGGGCCCCGGCTACACGCTGGACCTCACCCGAGGGCGATCCTCCGAAGTGGCGGCCGTGTTGGCCCACCGGCCCTTTTTCAAGCTGGCCCGGTTTGTTCCGTTCAGCGACCCCGCCGTCCTGAGCGGTGAGGCTCATCGCCTTGCCCACGAGACCCTGCGCGCCGTGCTGCCGGTGATGACCGAATAAACATTCCCGATCCGGGCCTCCCCGCGTCACGAGTCTTCTTCGAGTCCCAACAGATTGTTTAATCGCTCCACGCTATACCGGACTTCCTGATCGAGCCGGATCACTTCGATCCCGGCCTTATGAAACAAGGCCTCCACCAATCGTTCCTGCGAACGCGAAGCCATGGCATCGTGTTCCGGTTTTCTGACAAAAATGGCTTTGACGGGCAATTTGGTCCCCGGATGGACCGCGACAAAATCAACCGTCACGTTTCGAAGGGTTTGAGCCAACACACGTTTGGAAGAATCGTCATCGACGCGCAGGTGCACAAGGCTCTTCAAGGGAATTTTCGACAGCAACAAAAAGTGGTCGCGAACAGCCAAGAGCAGGAGGTTGAATATCCAGACCTCCGAGCCGTTCATGAGTGGTTGGGCCTTCACCGCGACCCGCTCTTCAATCCCGTCGATCCGCACGTCGCGAGCAGACACGCCTTTGGGTCGCCGTGGTCGCAGCAACACGACGATCACGAGCCCTGCCACGATAATCAGCCCCGCCACGAGGACCTGAGAGAGCGGAGGGTGAGAGGCAAGTGGGAGCCAATCAAGAGGAAGCCAATCAAGAAGTCTCTCAAGCAGTCTCTGGAAAAAATCCACGATCTCTCCGAACGCGCTATTTGGTGAGAACGAATGGCTTGTGTCCAGGGGTCACCGTGCCCAGCACGACCGGCGACTTCGCGCCGGTGACCCAAGGCAGGTTGGCCGGTACGCCCCTGACGGTCTCATGGGCCAACACCGCAAAGGCCATGGCTTCCGCGGCCTTGCTATTGACACCGGCCTGGTCCATGGACATGACGCGACCCGGACCGAATTCCCGTTTCAGGACTGCCAAGAGCCCTCGATTCCGCACGCCGCCGCCCCCGGCAATCACCTCGTCAACCGTCCAGGGCCCGGACTCGCGAATCGTTCGCGCAATCCCGGCACAAGCCGAGGCCAGCGTATCTTCCAACGACAGGCCGTGTCGCGCGGCGACCTGCCGGACGCGCCGGATATAGCGGTCGCCGAATTCTTCCCGCCCCGTGGATTTCGGGGGCCGCCGTGCAAAGAACGCATGCTTCAGGAGTTCATTGACGAGCACGTCCTGCTCGCGCCCGCGAGAGGCCAGGGCCCCGTTCCGATCGATCGATTGTTGTCCCTGCGTGGCCTGGGCCATCAACCCATCCAACAAAAGGTTACAGGGGCCCACGTCAAATGCGACCACGTCCTGCAAATCGCCTCCACGCGGCAACCAGGTCACGTTCGCAATCCCGCCGAGATTGACGATCAGCCGCGACGTTTTCCGGGACTGAAACACGTGATAGTGCACGTACGGCGTCAACGGGGCCCCCTCTCCGCCCGCAGCCAAATCCCTGGCACGAAAATCGGCGACGGTCGTGATACCCGTGCGCTCGGCAATGACCGACGGGTCGCCGATCTGCAACGAGGACCGGACCGACCCGGCCCCGGGCACCGACACCCGCCGGGGGCTGTGCCACACGGTTTGTCCGTGAGAGCCGATGACGGCGACGTCCCCGGCGGACAGCTTCGCCTGCCGGATGGTTTGGTTGGCCACACGGGCGAACACCTCCCCCACGGCCACGTGCAGCCGGCTCACTTCTGCCACCATGCCGGTGCGGAGCAGCGACAGGATCTGTTCCCGAAGCGCCGGCGGGTACGGGCGCGTCCGGTGGGCCAGCAGCGCGATCCGTAACGTGAAACGGCCGGGCCTCACGTCGACGATGGCGCAATCCACGCCATCCATCGAGGTCCCCGACATCAACCCAAGGCATTTCATAGAAATTCTCCGGCTTCCCGCCTCTTTCTGTCCAACGACCGGGACGCATAGTGGACGGATCCAGACACGCGGATCAGATCATACTGCACTCGACGGGTGAAAGATACGCCAATACCAATGCACACGAACTGCCTGAATCGTCTCATGAATTGACTGAATGATCGAATAGAATGATGTTGAAGACATGTAAAATTCTTGATCTCGAACTACTTAAAGTGTAAGATCCAGCCTTTCAATAATACAGTTAATACTACAGTTTAGACCACATGGATTCTCCCTCCGACAAGCATACCGGTCATACCCACGACCACGAGCACGAGCATGATCACGGGCACGGGCATGACCATGGCCACCATCATCACGGTTTTGGTGGACATGACCATTCCCACGAATTGCGCAATGCGAGCAAGACAGCCTTACTTTCCGCTTTCGTCCTGATTCTCGGTTATATGTTCGCCGAGGTCATCGGCGGCATCCTGTCCGGCAGTCTGGCGTTGCTTGCCGACGCGGGACACATGCTGACCGATGCGGCCTCCATCGCCCTTGCGCTGGTTGCCATGCAGTTCGCCACTCAACGGGCGACTACGGAACGCACGTTCGGCTTTCACCATCTCGAGATCCTGGCGGCCCTGATCAATGCTCTCACGCTCTGGCTGGTCGCCGCCTGGGTGGCCATGGAAGCCTACCACCGTTTCTGGGAGGTGCCCGAGGTGAACGGCGCGCTGATGCTGACCGTCGGGGTGATCGGTCTTTTCGTCAACGTCGGGGCGGCCTGGATCCTTCACAGTTCCGCCGAGCACAGCCTCAACGTCGAAGGAGCCTTTCAGCACGTCATGGCCGACCTGTTGGGGTCCGTCGGTGTGGTCATTTCAGGCAGCCTCGTTTGGGCCTTCGGGTGGACGCTTGCCGATCCCATCGTCAGCGTGGTGATCTGCATCCTGATCCTCAGAAGCACCTGGAGTCTGCTTGCCAAGGTCGTCCACGTGCTGCTCGAAGGGACCCCCGAACATATTGACGTGTATCGGCCTATGCAGCAAGATCGAAGAAGTGGAAGGCGTGACCCTGATCCACGACGTCCACGTCTGGACGATCGCTCCGAGTTACGAGGCGCTCACCGCGCACGTCCTCATCGATCCCGATTACCAGGGCGACCTCGACACCTTGCGCCATCGCATGCGGGAAATTGCCTCCCGTGACTTCGGTATCGGTCACATTACGCTCCAGTTGGAAAAATCGAAGAAAGGATGCACCGAAGACCACCACGTTGACCATCTGTTCGCCCATGCGCGTCCGTCGCCTTACTGAACCGGATTGGCCGGCCCATTTTGTCGCGAGCACCCCACGGGCTTGAGGTTCATGTTCGTCGACGGGTGACGCCGGGACGAGTGACGACACCAAGACACAAGCATGAGTGCAAAAATTGTTCATTCGCAGGCTGACAACTCATTGGCCTCATGTATCTTTAACTCACTGGAAAGGAGAAACAACCCATGACTGACGATCACAAAACTCACGACCACGGCGACCATACCCATGGTCCCGATTGCGGTCATACCGCGATTCAGCACGAAGGGCACACCGACTATTTGCACGATGGCCACTTGCACCACCAGCATGAAGATCATCATGATGAACATGCAGTAGGCGTCACGAGCCAGAACCCCGACGCCTGTACGCCCGATCATTCATGCAGCGACCATGCCGCGGGGCATCAACATGGCGCCGATTGCGGCCACGAAGCCGTTCCCCACGGGGATCACACGGACTATCTCGTCGGCGGTCACCTGCATCATCCACATGGTGAGCACTGCGACGACCACGGCAAGGTCTAGACCTGAGAGACAGACCATAGGCCGAGGTCCGGTAACCGGGAGAGCCGCTGTTCCGTTTCAGCGGCTCTCCGTTTTTTCAAAGCGAAACACCCCTTCCGGGACGGTCGGGGCGAAACGGCAAGCGGGTATGAGGAGTATCGTCAGCCATCATGGATCCTTCTAATTCTCTGCTGCTGCTGGCGGGGTACTCCGTCGTCATCATGGCCGTCTCCCTGTTCGGGGGATGGCTGCCGTCCATCTTCCGGATGACTCACACCTTCACCCAGATCGTGACGAGTTTCGTAGCGGGCGTGATTCTCTGCGTCTCCCTGTATTATCTCCTGCCCCACAGTATGATAGAACTTCCCGGCGAGCACTCCGCCGAAACAGCCGTGTGGTGGATGCTGGTGGGCACCGTGCTCATGGTGGTGCTGTTGCGCGTTTTCTCATTTCACCAGCATGACTTCAGTCATGAAGAGAGCAGTTCGCACGATCATGCCCATGACCATACCCACGAGCACCACGACCATGGTCACGTCTCGGTGAATCCGATGAGTTGGGTCGGGATCACCATGGGCCTCGGGTTGCACACGATGACGGAAGGGGTGACGTTGGGCACCAGCATCAGGGCCGGTGAGTCCGACGGTGCGATCGGCCTCAGTCTCAGTGTGTTTCTGGCGATCGTGCTCCATAAACCCCTCGATGGCCTCTCCATTATCGGCACGATGCGGGCCGCGGGATTCGGAAGGCACCAGCGTGTTTTGGCCAATGTCCTCTTTTCCCTGGTCTGCCCGGTGGCCGCTTTGTTGACGTTCTGGGGCGTGGGAATGCTCGGCCCGTGGGAGGAATACGTTGTCGGGGCAGCGTTGGCGTTCGCGGCCGGGGCGTTACTGTGTATCGCCCTGAGCGACCTGCTCCCGGAAGTTCATTTCCACAGCCATGACCGCACCAAACTCACGCTGGCGTTCTTCGCGGGAATCGGCCTCGCCTATATGCTTCACTACCTCGAACCCGCCGGCCTTCATTGATTCGGCGGTTCGCGGTTTGGCGTGATCCTCTCGCCGGGAACCGTTCTCCCTGATTCGTTTCCAATAGTGAGGCACTTGAAAGAAACGTAAGGGAGATTCATTATAGAGGACAAGACTTCTACGGATTGTTCCTCATCATGTGTCGATTGAAACCTTCAAGAGCTGTTCTCACCGCCTTGCTTCTCGGAAGCCTGGCCACCGCCGGCCAGGCGACCGAACCGCCCAACGGGAAGAATGCGGTGTCGGCCCTTCCGGTCTCCAGCCCCGCGCTGATTGAATTCGTGCGGAACGTCGTTCCCTCCAACCCGCGCGTCCAAGCGGCGCGCTCGGCGTTGAACGCGAGGGGGGCGTTTCAAGCAGCCGCATCGCAACCCCTCTACAACCCGAGATTCACATACGACTCGCAACATGGCCATGAAAACAGGCACTACTACGGATTACGGCAAAGGATCGACCTGATCGACAAACGCTCGGCCCGTACCGCGGTCGCGGCGGCGGACCGCCTCGCCGTTCACGCCGACTATATCTTCACGCGCCGGGCCGTCACCGCGGGCCTGTTATCGGGTCTGGCCGGCTACCAGACGGGCGTCGAACGCGACGTCCTCGCGACAAAGCGCGTTCGTTTGATGCAGGACTTCGCCACGCTGACAAAAAAACGCTTTGAGGCCGGGGATATGGCTCGGGTCGAATTCAACCTGGCGATTCTGGTCTTTGCCGACGCCCGGATGAGACAAGCCACCGTGAGAACCGCGCTGATCGATGCCCGGCAACAGGTGACCAACCTCATCCCTCCGGATATCACCACGCCCTGGCCCACGCTGGAGGCAGGGCTGCCCGCGTTGCCGGCCCAGGATGACCTGGAATCCTTATTGACGGCGTTACCGGAGGTGCAAGCGGCGCAGCGTCGAGTCGAGTCGAGTCAGCCAAAGCAGCGATTTCTTTACGGAAGCGCCAAAGAGTCCTCGACCCGACCGTCGGCGTAACCGGCGGAGACGAGGCCGGTCAGGCGCTGCTTGGGGTGAACCTGACCCTCCCCCTCCCCCTTCGTAATCCCTTCAGATATGAAGTCACGGCGGCCTACGAGCAATACCGGCAGGCGCAACAGACGGTCAACGACATCTTACGGCGCGCCCGCGCCCGCCTCGTCAACGCGTTCGAGCGCTACGGGATCGCCCACAACGCCTGGCGGGATTGGCAGCGCATCGGGCCGTCCAGCGCTCAGCAACAGGCAGACCATCTCCGTCGCCTGTGGCTATCCGGCGAACTCAACGCCACGGAATTCCTGGTGCAAACCAGCCGGACCATCGACAGCCAGGACAGCGCCCTTCAACTGCGTCAGGCGCTGTGGCTCGCCTGGTTT
The DNA here is from genome assembly GCA_020027535.1 of Nitrospirales bacterium. Lineage (GTDB taxonomy): Bacteria > Nitrospirota > Nitrospiria > Nitrospirales > UBA8639 > Bin75. The sequence continues at coordinate 552 of JAHRAK010000068.1, read as the reverse complement.
GAATGGCTGGTCGCATCCGGAAAAGTGGATGAATGGCTCAACGTCCGCAGCTATGCGAAAACCGACGGCACCCCTCATTGATTCGGGGAGACGATCAATGAAGCGTTTTCGCGCAGTCCCCTTGTCGATGATCGGGTTCGGCACCGCCGTTCTCCTGACAGCCGCACTCACGTCGCTGGAAGCGACCGGGCAACACACCCACGACGAGAGCGATCATGGGGACAGCCATGAAGCCGGACTCGGTGCTCATGAAGACCACGATGTCACCGCATCCGGTCAAGCAGACCATGGGGAAGAATCCGAGGGAGGGATCGTCGAACTGTCCGCCGAATCCATCCAAGCCGCGGATATCCACGTCACCATTCTCAAGGCGGAATTCCTGCCTGAAATCATTTCCGCTCCGGGTGAAATCCAACTCGACCAATACCGCAGTGCCGAGGTGACACCCTTGATCGACGCCATCTCATGGCGCTTTCTTTGGTCGCATAAGATGCGACCCTACAGTTCCTTGCTGTGGCTCAAAGTGATAACTTGGTACGTTGTGCAGGGAGG
>JAHRAK010000063.1 GCA_020027535.1 Nitrospirales bacterium | reverse complement strand
GATCACGAGTCTCTTCCATAGGCCTAACGAAGCGCGATGCTTTCGGGATAGCACACCACAATAAACTCTGTCAAAAGAATCCCTCATGCAGGGCGGATACGCAGGTCAGCCCCTACCGAACCCCCCTTCCCTCTTATCAAGCGGGCGAGGAACTCTGCCGTCCCCCTGAGAAGGGGGATTGAGGGGGTTGTCTTCCAAAGGCGGGGCCGTGGGGCACAAAAAGAAGCGGGGAAAGTGTCAACGCCTGCCCCGAGCGCAGTCGAAGGGAATGAGTGAACACATACAAGAATGACAGACAAGATATGCTCAGATTCTCGTGACTTTGTAGTGACAGTGTAGTCTTGACCGTAGTCACGAAAAGGCACATACTGTTATCAATATGAATGATCAGGAGATTTTTTATGGAATTTGCACTGCGGCAAGCAAAAGCCCGCCTTTCCGAACTTGTCGCCGCGGCCCAAGGCGGTGAGCGCGTGGTGATCACGAAGCATGGAACGCCGGCGGTGGAACTCGTGCGTTTCTGCAAGCCCGGCGGGATTGATTTCGACAAACTGAACGAGGCCCGTCACCGTCTCGGCATTAAAGACGACGAGAGGGAGTGGCCCGAGCAATTTGATGATCCGGCGTTCAGCCGCAAGGTGCTCGGACTCGAATAGGCTGGATGATGCGGATTCTGCTTGACACTTCGTATCTCTATCGATTGACAACGCAACCCGCGCGTTTATCCGATGCCGAGCGGCTCATTCTCACAAATCAGGCGATACAACTCTACGTAAGCGCAGTGTCGATCTGGGAGATGCGGCTGAAATTTCGGAGCCGGGACAGGTCGGGCAGACGCAAGAGTTTCTTCGACCCGAATGTTGTGATCAACATGCTTGAAGACCAGAATGTCATCTTCCTGCCGATGACCCCGAGTCACGCAGCCCGGTCGCTGGAAATTCCCGTCGCCCACAAAGATCCGTTTGACGAAATCCTGCTCGTTCAGGCCCAGGAAGAGGGGCTCAAACTTCTTACTATCGATCGTCATCTCCTCGGGCATCCCTTGGCAGTCAGGGCATAGAAACGGGCGGCTTTTGTGGTTTTGTCACGCGCTCGCTATAATAGACGCATGGTTCGATCCCACCTCTCCTTTTTCAGCCTGATCCTGCTTCTCGTCGTGGTGATGACGGGGTGCCAATTCTTCTCCAGTGACAAAAAAGTTTCCGCAGACCATGCACGATTTGAGCGAATCGTGAATGCGGTGGAAACCTTCCGCGCGTCGTATGAAAAACAGAATCTCGACGCGGTTCGAAAATTGATGTTGCCGTTAAAAGGTTTTCAGCGGCTCGAAAGTCAGATACAACGGGACTTCGACACGTATTCAACGATTTCCTTGAACGTCACCATTGAGCGAATTTACATTCAAGGAGAACGCATCAAGGTCAACGTGCGATGGGAGGGAGCATGGTACCGCTCCCCCGAAGAAACGCCGGTGACGGACCGTGGACACGGGGTCTGGGTTTGGAACGGCACAAAGGATATTTTGTTGGCAGGCGTGGAAGGAGCGATGCCGTTCGGAAAGACCGGCCGTTAAGCCCCGTTGCCCGTTCTTGATGTGGCCGCAATGAGTCCGTGGATCACGCCCCATTGTTGATGATCCCGGTTCTGCCGGGTGGCTTCAGCACCAATACATCTTTATTTTCATGAAAAAAGTCACGACCAGGTATCGTTGGGGGCCGGAGGCTGACTTCCTGGTGATCGGGAGCGGGATCGCAGGGTTGCGTGCCGCGATTGAGTTGTGTCGCCACGGACGGGTGCTGATCGTGACAAAAGGCAGCCGCCTGGAAAGCAATTCGATATACGCCCAGGGCGGAGTCGCCGTCGCCCTGAATGCCGAAGACGACGTGAACCTGCATTTCTCCGATACGATCCGAGCCGGGCATCAGCTTGGTCGAGAAGAGGCGGCTCGGGTCCTGGTGGAGGAAGGGCCGACTCGGATACAGGAACTCATCACCTGGGGCACGCAGTTCGATAAGGTCGGCGGGAAATTCGCCTTTACCAAGGAAGGGGCTCACAGCCGGAACCGGGTCCTGCGGGCCCGGGGTGACGCGACGGGCAATGAAATGATTCGGGTCTTGCTGGAACGGGCTAGGCAGCATCCGGACATTCAATGGTTTGATCGTCATTTTACCAAGGACCTGTTGGTCGTGGATGGCCGGTGTTGCGGCGCGGTGGCGGTGAGTGAAACCACGGGGGACGTCAAACTCCTCCCGGCGGCCGCCGTGATTCTGACCACCGGCGGCGCAGGCCAAATGTACGCGAGGACCACCAATACGGGAAATGCCACGGGCGACGGCATGGCGATGGCCTACCGGGCGGGTGTCGTGTTGGAAGACATGGAGTTTGTCCAATTTCATCCTACGGCGTTGTACCTTCCCTCCAGCCCGCCGTTCTTGTTGTCCGAAGCCATGCGGGGTGAAGGAGGAGTACTCCGGAATCGGAAGGGCGAGGTGTTCATGTTACGGTATCATCCGGCCGCGGAGATGGCCCCTCGCGATATCGTCGCCCGGGCGATCTGGTCGGAAATGGCCGCCTTACGGTCGCGCCACGTGTACTTGGACGTGACCCATTTGGGGAAAGACTTCATCAAAAAACGGTTCCCGACGATTTATCAGACCTGCCTGCGGTTCGACATCGATATCACGGAGGAATGGATCCCGGTTTCTCCAAGCGCCCATTATTTCATGGGCGGCCTGAAAGCGGGGATCGATGGGGAGACCACCTTGCCCGGCCTGCTTGCCGCCGGGGAAACGGCCTGCAACGGGGTACACGGGGCGAATCGTTTGGCGAGCAATTCGTTGTTGGAAGGGCTGGTTTTCGGATACCGTGCCGCCAAGTCGGCAGCGTCCCTTCCGGCGGGCCCCAAGCGGGCGCACATGAAAGGTCTGGCCGCACGGTTCGCCGCGGAACCGGTTGGCGCGTTGGAAGACAGCGAAAAAATGAGGAACTCCCTACGCCGGCTGATGTGGACCAAAGTCGGGTTGGTCAGGACCGGCGATTCCTTGATTCAGGCGCTGACGCAGTTTTCCCGGTGGGACCCGCAAATCGTGGCTTCGCTACGAACGCGAGCCGACCTCGAAGTCAAGAACATGGTCCAGGTGGCGCGGTGTGTGACGGAAGCCGCGTTGTGGAGGGAGAACAGCTTGGGGACGCATTACCGGGAGGACTTCCCGACTTGCCGGGGTCCGGCGTGGAAAACGCACAGCCAGGTTCTGCTGGAGTCTGTCCGTTCGTCTCCGAAAACCCGGCGACGCGCCGGATAATTGTAGGGGACGGCCCCCGTGCCGTCCCGCCCCTTCCTTGGGCTGCTCTACAGGGAGCGGCCCCTACAGGATCGCCCCTGTGCTCTCAAGAGGCGCTGGTATCGTGTTCGCAGGACGGCCACCCAGGACCGGGCCGTTCGTTTCGGAAAGGGACGTCCGTCGATCGTTTCAACCGGTAGAATGCCGACCCCGCTGCTGGTCAAAAAACATTCATCCGCTTCGTACAGGGATTCAGGACGATAGCGGCCCTCCCGGGGTTGAAGGCCCAGGGTCGGGGCCACTTCCAGCACGACCTCCCGGGTGATGCCGGGCAGGACGCCGCATGCCAATGAAGGCGTGTACAGTATCCTGTCCTTGATAAAGAACACGTTGCTCATCGAGCATTCAGCCAGGTGCCCGCCCGTGGTCAACATCAACCCTTCGAACGCATCCCGTTCCGCAGCCTCCTGTTTGGCCAACAAATTGTTCAGATAGTTCAGGGTTTTGGCCTGCGCCGGATGCGAAAGCGGTGACGGCCTGCGAATCGTGGCGATCGTGAGCTTCACCCCCTGGCGCCGTTGGGCGGGCGTCACGTGCGGGAGGGGCCGCGGAAACAGCACAATGGTCGGGGTCTCATCTCCCTCACCCTGGCCCTCTCCCACCAGGGGAGAGGGGAACATTGTTCCCCGGGAGAGCGTCAGGCGAATCGCCGCATGATCCACACGATTTTTGTCAATGACCTTCTGAAAGATCGCCGGCCATTGTTTCTCAGGTAACGGCAGCCGGATCTGCCGGCAGGAGCGGGCGAGCCGTGCGAGATGACGGTCCAGCCACACCGGGCGCCCGTCATAGATCCGGACCGTTTCGAAGACGCCGTCTCCATACAAAAACCCGCGATCAAAGACGGAGATCCGCGCCCGTTCTTCCTGCACGATCCGGTTATTCAGATAAATCCACATGGAAGGAACCGTGGCGTCTTATTGCAACGCTTCAAACAGGGCTTGGGCTTTGTACAGGGTTTCCTGGTATTCGCGATGGGGATCGGAGTCCGCGACGATGCCGGCGCCCACCTGCAGGTAGGCGCGTTGCTGCGTCAAGACCATGGTGCGAATGAGAATGTTGAAGTCCACGTCGCCGGTCCAACTCAGGTACCCCAGGGACCCGGTATAGGGCCCGCGCCGCACGGGTTCCAGTTCTTCGATGATCTCCATGCAGCGGATCTTGGGGCCCCCGGTGATCGTGCCGCCGGGGAACACGGACCGAATGAGGTCCGGCGTGGAACACGCGGGCCGTAGCGTGCCCCTGACCTCGGACACCAAATGCGCCACGTGCGAATACTGCTCGATCGTCATGAATTCGTCCACGTGGACCGACCCGTACTCGCAGACCCGGCCCAGGTCATTGCGGGCCAGGTCCACCAACATGACGTGTTCCGCTCGTTCTTTCGCGTCGAGCCGGAGGGTGTCCATGAGTGCGTGATCTTCACCCGCGGTGCGGCCTCGCGGCCGGGTGCCGGCAATGGGACGGGCCGTCACCCGGTTGCCGGTGACCCGGACGAGTCGTTCGGGCGAGGACGAGACCAATGCGAGGTTCCCGGTCACGAATAACCCGGAAAACGGCGACGGGTTCACCGTGCGCAGGCGGTGATACAAGTTTTGGCCGGCCGTGTGCAGAGCATGGTCCTCCGCCGGATTGAAGGCGACGGAAAAGCGTTGGGCGAGATTGGCCTGATAAATGTCGCCGGCCCCGATGAACGCCTGGCATTGTCGCACGTGCTCGACGTACTCCCGTTCGGAATGGGTGCCCTCCATGGTTGACGCCACGATCGGAGACCCCGACAGGCCGGTCTTCACCAACGGGGCACACAAGAGGCTGTCCAGTTCGGCCATCCGAGCGGTCCCTTCACGAGACAAGGCCTCATGAGATTCGGACAGCAGCCGGTCGGGAGCCGGGGTGAACACCATCTGCAGCGTCCCGGTCTGGTGATCGATCACCACCACCAAATCGAAAAACAGAAACTCCAGATCGGGCAGGGGGAGGTCCCGGCGGGCCAGCGACGGGAGCACTTCGTAGTGCCGAACGGCATCATAACCCAGATACCCGACGGCTCCACCGATAAACGGCGGGAGGGAATCGGCACGAGGAACCAGGCACGGGCCCAGGAGCCTGAATAATGCGGGCAGCGGATCCTCTCGATGCCGCGTCTTGCCGTGTGCCGTTTCCAGGGTATAGTGGCCCGGCTCTCCGGAAAAGATCAGGTACGGGTCGGCGGCCACAAACGAATAGCGGGCCTGGCCGGAGGATTGTTTCCCGCTTTCCAGCAGGACCGACGGCCGGTGCGGAACGGCGATCCGTTGGTAGACGTCCCAGGGACTGTCTTCAAGAAAGGGCCTGGTACGGACCAGCGGGAACCGCCCGGTGCCGGGATGCGTCGAAGAATCTGAAGAAAGAACGGGCTGGCTCATGGTTCGGAACGAGATCAGAAGATTGTATGCGTATCATACGGGAGCGGGTAGGGAAGAGAAAGCCCCTTCATGAGAAACGTGCAGGAAGCGAGCCAGCCGTTCCCTTGCGTCATTCTCGCTGAAAACGGAATCCGGAGGATTGATAGGGCGATGGTCCGGGTCATGGCCGGGGACAGGTTTTATGCGGCTTGGAGAAGCGGGCGGCGGCTTTAGGCGGGGTGGTCAGGGGAAACTGCGACGTCGTCCAGCGCTCTCAGGAACTTCAGCAGCCCTTTCCGTAACGTGCCGGGCAGCCGGCGAATCTGGTGAAGCAGCGCTTTTTCCTCGCTGGTAAGGGAAGGATAATCCGGTGTCGGCGAAATTACGACTGGCTCTCGCGCTCGGGAGAACACTTGGCCCGTGGCCAACCATTGCGGGTCTTGCCCCAGCAATCTGGCGAGCGCGAAAAAGTGACTCAGTCTGATATTCTTACTCAAGCCCTGCTCCCACTGATTGACTGCAGAACGCGAGAGGCACAATGCCTTGGCGACGTCCGCTTGAGATAGGCCCGCCTCTTCCCGGGCAACTCGAATTCTCTCGGCCAACTTGTTCATGGCAGCAATGCTTTCCTGATTCAAATAGTATGCTTCATTTGGTGATAAACATGGTTTATTTTATATATTCAACATGCTATCCATAAGGCTATGACCAGACCCTTCACGTCGTTCAGGGTGACCATATTGGTGAATTGCTCGGACGGCAGATGGGATACCCCTCACCCTGCCCCCCGATTAAAAGCGTCGGGGGCTTCCTCATTTCGGACTAGGGGAGAGGGAAAAAGGCGCCATGAGGCATGACCAGAGTTTTGCCCCGGGATGGCGCGGCTACGAATATTTCAACGAATACAATTGCTTGACAGTCGAATCGAAGTTTTGATTGAATAGCCTGCCCGGAATCGAGAGGGTGGGCCTATGCCTTCGTCACCAGATCCATTGTTTGCGGGGTTGGGGCAAGCCGTGCGCATCGGCACGAATTTGCTTGCGACGCTGATGGTGGGCGGAGGATTGGGGTGGAGCATCGACTCCTACGTGTTGCCCACCGAGCCGTGGGGTTTGGTGGCAGGTCTGGTCCTCGGGGTGATTGCCGGTATTCGAAACGCCTACCGTACTGCCCAACGCTGGGATCACTCGTAGCGTTTCCCCAAAGCGTTTTCTCTAACACGAAGACGAGATTCCATTGGAAAATCCACTGCATCCTTTTGAGCTTCATACGATTGTCCCGTTGTCCCTGTTCGGCCTCGACGTGTCCATCAACAAGGCCGTGATCATGATGTTTCTCGTGGTGGGATTGGTCACCCTGTTGCTGACGAAGGCGCGGTCCTCGGGCTCCCTGATCCCCACGAAATTGCAGAGCGTGGCCGAACTGCTGGTGGAGTTTATTCGCGGGATGATTCACGAGACCATGGGCCCGGACGGGATGCGGTTTTTCCCCCTGATCGCCACCCTGTTTTTATTTATTTTATTCTGTAACCTGCTGGGGCTCATGCCCGGTGCGTATACGGTCACCAGTCAACTCGTGGTCACGGGGGCGTTTGCCCTCGGGGTCTATATGCTCAGTCTCCTGGTGGGATTCAAAATCCACGGGGTGAAGTTTCTGGGCATCCTCGTCCCGTCGGGGACGCCGGGTTGGCTGTTGCCGCTCATGGTGCCGATTGAAATCATCAGTCAATTGGCCCGGCCGGTGTCCTTGTCCGTTCGGTTGTTTGCCAACATGACCGCCGGGCACGTGATTCTCGGGGTGCTCTTCGGCTTGTCGATCAGCGGCGGGTTGCTGATCGGCTGGCTGCCGTTTTCCTTTACCGTGGCGCTCTACGGATTGGAAGTCGGGATCGCCTTTATTCAAGCCTACATTTTTACGATTTTGACGTGTGTCTATATGGGAGACGCTTTTCATCTCCATTAGCCGAAACATCTGTTCGATGTCCTGTTATTAACGATCTCACCAGGGAGAACACAACATCATGGATTCTGCAGCGTCAGCGTTATTGGGAATGGGGCTCGCGGCCGCGGGGTTTGCCGGCGCCGGTGTGGGGATTGGGTATATTTTCGGAAAAATGATCGAGGCCGTGGCCCGTCAACCGGAGGCGGAGGCACGGGTCGGCAAGTATATGTGGATCGGCTTCGCGTTGGTCGAAGCGATCGCCCTCTATGGGTTGGTGATCGCCTTTATCATTATGGGCTTGAGGAAATAGGACGCGACCACCATGCCTCAATTTGACGTCCATTTCTTTTCGTCCCTGATTTTTTGGGAATTCATCTCGTTCGGCATCCTGTTCTGGGTTCTGTACAAATTTGCGTTCCCGCCGATTTTGGAAGCTCTCGAAACGCGTGAACGAAAAATCCGTGACAGCATCGAACAGGCAGAGCAGAGCCGGACGACGGCCGAACAACGCCTGGCGGAATACGAAGCCAAACTGAGCGGCGCGGCGCAGGAAGCCGAGGCGATCGTGGCGGAAGCCAAAGCCAAGGCCCAACGGTTGCTGGAAGAGAACGAGCAGCGGCTGCGCACCGATTCGGCGCGGATCCAGGCCGAGACGACACGGGAAATCGAGCGGGAGCGGCGCAAAGCCCTGCAAGACATTCGAAACGAAGCTGCGGACTTGGCGGTGACGGTAGCGGAAAAAGTTCTGGAGCGGAGCCTGTCGGAGGACGATCATCGCCGCCTCGCCCGCGAAGCCGTGCAAGCCGTAGCCGCCGGCGAAGCTCAGAAGTAACCTTTACCTCACGCTTCCGCCCGGGCGGTAGCCTTCCAGGTCCAACGTGACGAATTGAAACCCGAGGGCTTTCAGTTCCCGGGTGATGCGGTCGCGCCGGGCGGGTTCGAGAAGGGCTGGAAGTTCGTTGCGATTCACTTCGATGCGCGCGATGCCGTCATGATCGCGGACGCGTACCTGCCTGAATCCTTCTTCCTTCAACAATCGCTCGGCTTGGTCCACGCGTTGTAATTTCTGTTCGGTAATCCTCGTCCCTCGCGGAATCCGAGAGGACAAACAGGCGGCCGCGGGTTTGTCCCAATTGGATAAGCCCAAGGCTTTGGCCAGGGTGCGAACGTCGGCTTTGCGAAACCCGGCTTCCACCAGCGGGCTGCGCACGCCGAACTCCCGGGCCGCCTGCATCCCCGGCCGGTCGTCGCCCAGGTCGTCCACGTGGGCGCCGTCGACGACCGTGGCAATGCCCGTGTCCCGTTGGACGGGAGCCAGGAGCCGGTACAGGTCGGTTTTGCAATGATAGCATCGCATCGAGTCGTTCTGAACGAACTCCTCGATGTCCAGTTGATTCGTGGAGGCCACGATCAACCGCGCCCCGATTTCTTCACTCAGCAGCCGGACGGCCTCCAACTCCTCGTGCGGCAGGGTGGGCGACGCCGCGGTGACGGCGGTCGCCCGCGCGCCTAACACCTCCGCGGCGATTTTGAGTACGAGGGTGCTGTCAACGCCTCCGGAAAAGGCGACCAGCACGCCGTCCAGCCCTTGAAAAACGTCAAGAAGCGTCGCCGTTTTGCTCTGAAGGTCCTGGGGAATGGGAAGACGGTGCAGCGCTTGCATCAGGTTCCTATCGACAGCGTCGCCGGAGCCGTTCGCGCGGGCAGGATTCCGAGTTGCCCGCAGGCCCCCAACACGTCACGCCCGCGATTTTGTCTGACGAACACATCATACCCCTTTTGCCGGAGGATCGTCTGGAACGCCGCAATGGCGGGATCAGCCGGCCGGCGGAACGGGCTGTTCGGAAATTCATTGAACGGAATGAGATTGATCTTACATCGAATGCCGCGAAGCAGCCGGCTGAGGCGGACGGCGTCGTCCGTTGAATCGTTTTCCCCGCTCAACAACACGTACTCGAACGTCAGGTAACGGTTCGCCGGTATGGGATACGCACGGCACGCCGCGAGGAGATCGGGCAAGGGGTGTAAGCGGTTCATCATCGGCATGAGCCGGTCCCGCTGCTCGGCAGTCGAAGCGTTCAACGACACCGCCAGGTTCACCCCGAGCCCGGCGACGTCGTGGAGTCGTTGTGAAAAGCCCGCCGTTGAAATCGTAATGCGTCGTTTGGGAAAGCCCACGCCCCAATCGGTATTGGTCAGCCGGGTGAGGGCATCAGACAGTTCATCGAAATTGGCCAGGGGTTCGCCCATGCCCATGAACACCAGGGACGTGATTCGGTGCCCGGGTTGGAGTCGATCCTGGGCCGTCAGAATTTGATCGACGATTTCATGCGCCTTCAGGTTTCGCTTGAGTCCCATTTGTCCCGTGACACAGAACCCGCAGTCCAGGGTGCACCCGACCTGGGTTGACACGCATTGAGTCAAACGCCCCCCATCCGGGATGAGTACGCTTTCGACAGCCAAGCCGTCTTTCAGGGAATGCAGGAATTTTTGGGTCCCGTCCACGCTTTGGAAATGCGTGGGAGACTCCAACCGTTCAATGACGGCCTCATGCCCAAGCGTCTCCCGATCTTTCAGCGAAAGGCTGCTCATCCCGGCGATGTCTCGAACCCGGTGCTGGTAAATCCACTGGAGGATTTGCCGGGTTCGATAGGAGGGCCAACCCAATCGTGCCACCAGGGCAGCCATGTGCTCAAAATCGAGAGTCACGAGATTGGTCGGTGTGGGTGGGGTCATGGCAAGGCTGGGTTAAGGATTGAAAAACCCTATCACAGGCGGGAAATCTACGACAACAGACGCAAAACTACAAAACAGCTACAAAAAAAAAGACAAAGCAAAGACCCTGGATCCCCGATCAGGTCGGGGATGACAACAGGAGGGACAGGAATTCACGATTGCGAACGCGAGGATCCAGTGTCGTTCTTCTCGCAAACGGATGGAGCATACAAATCCCATTTATTTTGTGGAGTTTTTAAAATTTATACAAAATATAGGCTTAGAAATATTGCATGCCAGCAAGTTCTTATAGTTCAAATCCTATGAAAAGTAAAAAATATTGAATTGTCTTAAAATTCTATTCATTAATATCGATAGAGAAATATAACAATTTATTATTGACTTGCTTTAGAATTGATGATAAAAGTAAGCAGCTTTAAAGATTGCTTATTGACATGGAAGAAATCAAAGATGAACTCAAGGATATTATTGTCGGTTTGGAACAACGCATTACTGCATATGAAACCAAGCTCAAGGACTTCAAGAAAAAGAGGGAGAGGCTCAATGAAGAAATTGCGACCATTGAGAAATACTTGGAGTTGGCAAAGACGTTATATCGAGTTGAAGCGGACAAAGCGAAATTGGCCAGTCTCTCCAGCCAAATCATTTCGAATGAAACGGGTGCGCCGCCCTTGCCGGTAACGGATGTCACGGATCAATCCAAGGAAATTCTTCTGGGACGGAGCAAGTACGTCGGGATGAGCGTGCCGGATGCTTCGTTCATCATTTTCCGGGAAGCGCGAGGGCCGATGCATGCCAAAGAATTGTGCCAGCGTCTCATCGAGGGAGGCATGCAGATCAGAGGAAAAACGCCAATCACGTCGATTGCCACCTCCCTCAAACGTGACCCCCGTTTCAAAAAAGTCGGACCGAATACATTTGCACACGTTGAGTCACCGGATAAGTCCATGAACGCGTCTGGATAACGTTGAAACGTCCGGGCAAGAATGAGTCGATAAACGAACGCGTTGTCAATACTTATTGCCGCAACGCTGGAAGGAGGTGAGACTTTTGGCAACAGCAAAGAAGAAGGCGCCGGCGAAGAAGGCTGCCAAGAAGAAAGCTCCTGCGAAGAAGGCTGCCAAGAAGAAAGCTCCTGCCAGGAAGAGGTGAACACGCTCCCTTCACGACACTGCTGGGAGTAGATAACTCTACTCCCAGCCAGCCTCTCCGCTTATGTTATCAAAACGGACAACCCTACGTTCTTTCTCGTGATACGCAACGAGTGTTTGTCATGAACAAAAAAAGATTGAAACTTTTTTTCAGGAGCGTAAGAAGCACTCAGGGTTTATGCTTCGCTGTGACGAGTGAGAAAGACGTAGTCTCTGACAAGACCTGAAAGGAGGTGAGACTATTGGCAACAGCAAAGAAGAAAGCCCCGGCGAAGAAGGCCGCCAAGAAGAAAGCACCAGCCAAGAAAAAGAAATAGATTCTCTGCTATGTTGAACGCGCGACGGAAGAAGGTTCCCTTCTTCCGCCGTTGTTTTATGAAGACGGTTTTGCGTCCCGGAGCGGAGCGGGCGTAAGATTGTCAATCAATGGAGACTTCCTCGTTGCCAGCGTTGCCGCACCGGCCGTGTTCCCGTCCGGGGCGTCCGGGTGTGGTGCTCTCGATCCCGCTGATGGACTACGAAGCGGCCCGTCGACTCCAATGGCGTCTTCACGATGAACGGCTGGCGGACGTTCGGCCGGATACGCTGGTGCTCTTGGAACACGAGCCGGTGCTGACGCTTGGCCGGACAACGAAAGACGCGCATTGGAACGGGTCGTTCGCGGCGTCCGGGGATCGAGGTCTTCGGGTGATTGCAAGTGAGCGCGGCGGGTCCGTGACCTATCACGGACCCGGGCAGGTCGTGGGGTATCCGATCGTGAGACTCCGGCAGTTTTGTACGGGTCCGAAGGCATACATGCGGATGTTGGAAGAGGTACTCATTCGCGTGTTGTCGGCATGGGGGATCATCGGTCATCGCGCGGACAAGTTCCCCGGTGTATGGGTGAACGATCCCGCCGATCCAGCCGGACCATTAGCCAAAATCGCGGCGATGGGCGTGAAGATCGCTCGCGGGGTGACACTGCATGGCTTTGCGTTGAACGTCACGGTCGATCTTGCGCCGTTTGCCGGTATCGTGCCGTGCGGCATTGACGGCTGCCACGTCACGTCGATGGCGAACGTGTTGCGCGGGGAGGTCGAGCTTCACGAAGTCCGTCACCGGATCGCGCGATGTTTCGGGGACGTGTTTGGGCTGGAATGGCAGGACGCCTCGTTACAAGCCCCACCCGCCGCTGACGTGAATATTCGTGCCCGTCACGTACCGGGCCTCGTCGGATAACAAATACGTCACGGCCGAGACGGTATCCTTCACGTCGCCGATGTACCCGGCCGGAACTTTTTTCGCCATCCCATCCAGCTCTCCCGGCGGAGCACTCCCCGAATCGATAAAACCCGGCGAAATCGCATTGACCGTAATCCCGTGCGGGGCCAACAGTTTCGCCAGGGTCCGCGTCAGGATCAGGATGCCCGCCTTGGCGATATAATGCGCCGTGACCATGGGCTGGGCTTCCATCTTGTCCGCGTTGGCCATGCTGAACGAAATGATGCGGCCGTACGCCCGCGCTTTCATGCCGGGCGCAACCGCTTGGGCCAAATAAAAAATCGGGTGCAGGTTATTGGTGAACATGTCCGCCCAGCCTTCCGGTGTTTCGTCGAACACGTTGATCCGGTGATACGGTCCCGCCCCGTTCATCAGGACGTCGATCCTTCCCCAGTGCCCCTCGACCTGCCCGACCAGATCCCGGCAGGCTGCGGGATCGGACACGTCGCAGCGAACGGCGAGTCCTTGGCCTCCTCGCTCGACGATGGCCCGGGTCGTGTCGGCCGCCTCCTGTTCGCTGGTTCGATAGCAAATGGCCACGGACCATCCCCGTGTGGCCAGATCGAGAGCGATCCCTTTTCCGATGCCGCGTGCGCCATCGGTGATCAGTGCGACGTTCGGTTCCATCGACGTTCCCCCTTCTGTCGAATTGAATGCATAGCGGCCTCTCCGCAGTTGTAGGGGCGGCATCTCATGCCGCCTGGTCAAGCTCATTGTAGCGACGGCATCTTATGCCGCCAAGTTCCCGGCGCCTTCGGGCGTGGCTGCGCCCCGGTCCCGAACCCCCCGTGCCCCCCTTATCAGGGGGGTGAGGAACTCTGCCGTCCCCCTGATAAGGGGGATTGAGGGGGTTGTCTCACAAAGGCGAGGAAGGAAAAGCAGAAATTGTCAACGCCTGCCCTGAGCGCAGTCGAAGGGAATGACTGAACACATACAAGGATGACAGAAGGAAAAAGCAGACTGAAGATCTCGTGAAGTGTGAAGGAACGGTTGCGGCCGAGCGGTTACTCGGGCGACGCGTTCCCATGCCGTTGGATCAAGGTGTGCAACACGTTGCCCGTCCTGGTGGACAACGATGGTTTCCCGCGTCCGGCGTCTTCGTGCAAAAAGGACTGCACGTCGTCGAAGGTATCGAGATCGCGTTCGGGATCCAATAGCCCGACAACAAGCCCCGCCTGTTCGGCACGGGCCCGGCTTTGAGCGAGCACGCTGCCGGTTGACCAGGCGATATCGGCAAAGAGGGCAGGCACGGGGTGTTTCGCCCCCACCAGATAATAGCCGCCGTCTTCCGTGGGCCCCAACACCACGTCCGTGGTCTGCAAGAGTGCTTTCGCGCGCTGATAGTGGAGGGCGGAAAGATTGGGAATGTCCGTGCCGGCCAGCAAGGCGTACGCGTATCCGCGGGTGAGTATGGCGGTCAGCGCGTGATCCATGCGCTGTCCGAGATCCTCACCCGCCTGGTCGCACAAGTGAATGCGATACCGGGCTGCCAGCGTTTGAAAGAACGGGTGGTCCATCCCGGGCGTGCAGGCCAGGAACACATCGAACCCCCGAAGCGACCGGGTCCGTTCCACGGCATCCATGACCAGACTCCCGTGCAGGCTCGCCGCCTCATCGGGGGCCAGGGGCGGGCACATGCGCGTCTTCACGGCTCCGGGCACCGGCGCCTTCGCAAAAATAATGATCGCCCCTTCGGCAGGCTCAGGACGGCGCCCTTCGGCGGGGCCTGAAGACGAACCGCCTCTCCGTTTGCGGCGGTCTCGATGGGATGAGGCGGCGTTACCTGATCTGGCCATAGAATTGGTGCAGGATTTTGGGGGATATGCCGATCCCGTACAAAAAGCGGAGGAGCCACATATGCAGAATGGTACGGAGAGTACCCTGTCGCTCCCATCGTCGAAACGACGTAGTCACCTTGGTGCGCAAG